>NZ_JACHMN010000002.1:1928571-2250000 GCF_014204945.1 Allocatelliglobosispora scoriae | reverse complement strand
AGGCCGTACGAGTGAGAATGCAGGCATGAGTAGCGAAAGCAGGGTGAGAAACCCTGCCGCCGGATGACCAAGGGTTCCAGGGCCAGGCTAATCCGCCCTGGGTGAGTCGGGACCTAAGGCGAGGCCGAGAGGCGTAGTCGATGGACAACGGGTTGATATTCCCGTACCCGCGAAGCAGCGCCCACGCCGAACTTCACTGTACTAACCTGTGACAATGGTTGATGCCTTCGGGTGGATGCCGGCGTTGCTGGGATCTTGGTGGGTAGTAGGTGAGCGATGGGGTGACGCAGGAAGGTAGCCATTCCCGGCCGGTGGTTGTGCCGGGGCAAGCGTGTAGCCCGTCCCATAGGCAAATCCGTGGGGCATGAAGGGTGAGGCGTGATGCGGAGCCGTATCAGGTGAAGATGGTGATCCTATGCTGCCGAGAAAAGCCTCTAGCGAGCTGTGAGCGGCCCGTACCCCAAACCGACACAGGTGGTCAGGTAGAGAATACCGAGGCGATCGGGCGAACTGTGGTTAAGGAACTCGGCAAATTGCCCCCGTAACTTCGGGAGAAGGGGGACCATTTCTGGTGACGGCACTTGCTGCCTGAGCTGGGGGTGGTCGCAGAGAGCAGGGGGAAGCGACTGTTTACTAAAAACACAGGTCCATGCGAAGTCGTAAGACGCTGTATATGGACTGACGCCTGCCCGGTGCTGGAACGTTAAGGGGACCTGTCAGCCCGTAAGGGTGAAGCGGAGAACTTAAGCGCCAGTAAACGGCGGTGGTAACTATAACCATCCTAAGGTAGCGAAATTCCTTGTCGGGTAAGTTCCGACCTGCACGAATGGCGTAACGACTTCCCCACTGTCTCAACCACAGGCCCGGCGAAATTGCAGTACGAGTAAAGATGCTCGTTACGCGCGGCAGGACGGAAAGACCCCGGGACCTTTACTATAGCTTGACATTGGTATTCGGATGAGATTGTGTAGGATAGGTGGGAGCCGGTGAAGCTGTGACGCCAGTCATGGTGGAGGCAATCTTGAAATACCACTCTGTCTGATTTGGGTATCTAACCTCGGACCGTGATCCGGTTCAGGGACAGTGTCTGGTGGGTAGTTTAACTGGGGCGGTTGCCTCCTAAAAGGTAACGGAGGCGCCCAAAGGTTCCCTCAGCCTGGTTGGCAATCAGGTGTTGAGTGCAAGTGCACAAGGGAGCTTGACTGTGAGACTGACGGGTCGAGCAGGGACGAAAGTCGGGACTAGTGATCCGGCACTGGCTTGTGGAAGCGGTGTCGCTCAACGGATAAAAGGTACCCCGGGGATAACAGGCTGATCTTCCCCAAGAGTCCATATCGACGGGATGGTTTGGCACCTCGATGTCGGCTCGTCGCATCCTGGGGCTGTAGCAGGTCCCAAGGGTTGGGCTGTTCGCCCATTAAAGCGGTACGCGAGCTGGGTTTAGAACGTCGTGAGACAGTTCGGTCCCTATCCGCCGTGCGCGTAGGAAACTTGAGAAGGGCTGTCCCTAGTACGAGAGGACCGGGACGGACGAACCTCTGGTGTGCCAGTTGTCCCGCCAGGGGCACGGCTGGTTAGCTACGTTCGGAAGGGATAACCGCTGAAAGCATCTAAGCGGGAAGCTCGCTTCGAGATGAGGTCTCCCACCGGGAAACCGGGTAAGGCCCCCAGCTAGACCACTGGGTTGATAGGCCAGAAATGTAAGCCCGGTAACGGGTTCAGTTGACTGGTACTAATAGGCCGAGGACTTAACCAACACGGTCATCAACGTGACCACAGAACACACACTCGATCACAGAACCGCGCAAGCGGAACACACATTCTGACGCGTCCACTAACCACATCACAGCCAACAACCACCCCGACCAGCAGCCGGCAACGGCAGCAGCCGAACGGGACGGGTTGAAATGGTTGATAGTGTTACGGCGGTCATGGCGGAGGGGAAACGCCCGGCAACATTCCGAACCCGGAAGCTAAGCCCTCCAGCGCCGATGGTACTGCACCGGGGACGGTGTGGGAGAGTAGGACACCGCCGGACAAAACTCACATGTAGGGCCCGACCACCAGGTCGGGCCCTACATGCATTCCCCCACAACACATAGGACCAACTCTTCAAGAGTTGGTCCTATGTGCGTTGGTCCTATGTGCATTGCGTTCTAGGAGCGGTGCTCTATCGCCGTCCGGAGGTCGCGGAGCACCGCGGCGGAGTCGTCGACATCACGTCCGGGGAAGAGCGACAACGCCAGGCTGCCGTGGTCCGCCCAGCCGCAGACCGACATCGCGCCGTCGGCACTGTCGGCAGAACCACACTTCACCACTCCGCCGAGCGAGCCGGCATCGACCTCGTGGATCCCGGCTACCCCGCCGGCCGTGTCGTCGAGGAGCTGGAAGAGGCTGTCGAGGTCGTCGGCCGGGCTGCCGAGGAAGGCGGTGCCGCCGACGAGCAGGACGGTACGCGTCGGCGAGCCCGGGTCGTTGTAGATCACACCGAGCGTGGTGTCGAGGGCGAACCGTGCCGCCACCACGCTGCGCAGGTCCTCCGCCGTGGAGACCGCCTGGGCGGTGTCGTCACGAACGAGTCCGGCCGCGGCTGCCGGAGTGGTGAGAGCGGCGTCCTTCTGCGCGAGCATCCGCATCGCGGTCGGCCCCATCGTCACCCCGGCTGCGAGCACACCGGACCCCACGACCACCGCGGTCATCGTGGTCACCCGGCGCCGTCGCGGCTTCGCCACCGGGGGTGCGGGCTCCAGGGGGAGTTCGATGAGGACATCGCCGTCGGCGGCCGACTCTGGGCGTACCCACTGCTGCTGCTCGTCCACGTGCGGAGCGTAACAAGAATCGGACCTTTTGCCCGTGAGGCCGGGACCTGCGGGTCCCGGCCTCACGGGAGCTGTGCAGGGGCGCAACGGCGGTCGGCGTAGACTTGTCCGGTGACTCAGACCGAACCCGGAATCGCCGATCAGCACGTGGAACTCGCCGCGCAGTACGCGCCGGCTGAGGTGGAGACCCGGCGATATGAGCAGTGGGTATCGTCGGGTCATTTCGCCGCTGACGCGACCTCCGACAAGCCGCCTTTCAGCATCGTCATCCCGCCGCCCAACGTGACCGGTTCGCTGCACATCGGCCACGCCCTGGACCACACGATCCAGGACGCGATCATCCGGCGCAAGCGGATGCAGGGCTATGAGACGCTGTGGCTGCCGGGCATGGACCACGCCGGCATCGCGACGCAGAATGTCGTGGAGCGCAAGCTCGCCACCGATGGCCTCTCCCGCCATGACCTGGGCCGCGAGGCCTTCGTCAAGAAGGTCTGGGAGTGGAAGGCGGAGTCGGGCGGCACGATCCTGGGCCAGATGCGGCGGCTGGGCAACTCGGTCGACTGGGACCGCGAGCGGTTCACCATGGACGAGGGCCTGTCCCGGGCCGTGCAGACGATCTTCAAGCGGCTCTACGACGACGGCCTGATCTATCGTGCGGAGCGCATCATCAACTGGTGTCCGCGCTGCCTCACCGCGCTGAGCGACATCGAGGTGGAGCACTCCGACGACGACGGCGAGCTCGTCTCCATCCGCTACGGCGAGGGTGCCGACGCGATCGTGGTCGCGACGACCCGGGTCGAGACGATGCTGGGCGACACGGCCGTCGCGGTGCACCCCGACGACGAGCGCTACCGGCACCTCGTCGGCACGGACGTGGAGGTGCCCTTCACCGGGCGCCGGATCCCGATCGTCGCCGACGAGCACGTCGACCCGGCCTTCGGCACCGGCGCGGTGAAGGTGACGCCCGCGCACGACCCCAACGACTTCGAGATCGGCCAGCGGCACGACCTGCCGTCGATGACCATCATGGACGAGCGCGGCGTCATCACGGCCCACGGCCCGTTCGAGGGGCTCGACCGCTACGAGGCCCGTCCGGCGATCGTCGCCGCGCTGCGCGAGCAGGGCCGCATCGTCGCCGAGAAGCGTCCCTACGTGCACGCGGTGGGGCACTGCTCCCGCTGCAAGACCACGGTGGAGCCGCGCCTGTCGCTGCAGTGGTTCGTCAACACCGGCCCGCTGGCGAAGACGGCCGGCGACGCCGTCCGCGACGGCCGGGTCAAGATCGAGCCGGTGGAGCTGTCGAAGCGCTACTTCGCCTGGGTCGACAACATGCATGACTGGTGCATCTCGCGCCAGCTCTGGTGGGGTCACCGGATCCCGGTCTATTACGGCCCCGAGGGCCAGATCGTCTGCGTCGGCCCCGACGACACCGCGCCGACCGGCGAGGGCTGGGTCCAGGACGAGGATGTCCTCGACACCTGGTTCTCCAGCGCGCTGTGGCCCTTCTCGACGCTGGGCTGGCCCGAGGCCACGCCCGACCTGGCGAAGTTCTACCCCACGAGCGTGCTGGTCACGGGCTACGACATCCTCTTCTTCTGGGTCGCCCGGATGATGATGTTCGGCCTCTACGCGATGGAGGGCAAGCAGCCCTTCGACGTGGTCGCACTGCACGGCATGGTTCGCGACCAGTTCGGCAAGAAGATGTCGAAGTCCTTCGGCAACGTCGTGGACCCGCTGGACTGGATGGACCGCTTCGGCGCCGACGCGACCCGGTTCGCGCTGACCCGGGGCAGCAACCCCGGCTCCGATGTCGCGGTCAGCGAGGAGTGGGTCGCCGGAGCCCGCAACTTCTGCAACAAGCTCTGGAACGCGACCCGCTTCGCCCTGCTCAACGGCGCCACGGTCGACGGTGACCTGCCGCCCGAGTCGGAGCTGTCCGCTGTGGACCGCTGGATCCTGTCCCGGCTGCAGCACACGATCACCGCGGTCGACGAGCAGTTCGAGGCGTTCGAGTTCGGCAAGGCCTGCGACGAGCTCTACCACTTCGCGTGGGACGACGTCTGCGACTGGTATGTCGAGCTCGCCAAGCCCGTCCTCAACGGCTCCGACGCGGCTGCGGCCGCGCGGACCCGCCGGGTCCTGGGCCACGTGCTGGAGCAGCTCCTCAAGCTGCTGCACCCGGTGATCCCCTTCGTCACCGACGAGCTGTGGAGCTCGCTCACGAAGGGCGACTCGGTCATGGTCAGCGAGTGGCCCGTCCTCGACAAGGCGCGCATCGACGACCGGGCCGAGGAGGAGCTCGCGGCGCTGCAGCGGGTCGTCACCGAGGTCCGCCGCTTCCGCTCCGACCAGGGCCTCAAGCCGGGGCAGCGGGTCGCGGCCCAGCTCGACGGCCTCGGCTCCGCGGGGATCGGCGCCCACGAAACCCTGATTCGCTCCTTGGTACGCCTGGAGCAACCCGGCACCGACTTCACCGCCACCGCCACGCTCACGGTCAGCGGCGGTGTGACGGTCGCCCTCGACACCCGGGGCTCCATCGACGTGGCGGCCGAGCGTGCCCGGCTCACCAAGGACCGGGCCGCCGCCGAGAAGGAAGCGGCGCAGTGCCGGGCCAAGCTCGGCAACGAGGCCTTCATGGGCAAGGCCCCGGCCGATGTCGTCGCCAAGATCACCGAGCGGCTGTCGACGGCCGAGGCCGACCTGACCCGCATCGACACCGCCCTAGCCGCACTCCCGGCAGCGTGATGGCAGCCAACCGTCAGTACCAGGAGATCGAGGCCGAGCTCGGCGAGCGCGGCTTCACCCGGATGGTCTTCGACCTGGGCCGGATCACCGAGCTGCTCGACGTACTCGGCAGCCCGCAGCGGGCGTACCCGTCGATTCACCTCACCGGCACCAACGGCAAGACGTCGACCGCGCGGATGATCGACAGCCTGCTGCGCGCCCACGGCCTGCACACCGGGCGCTACACCAGCCCGCACCTGGAGACGGTCCGCGAGCGGATCAGCCTCGACGGCGAGCCGGTCGAGGAGGAGCGCTTCGTCGCGACCTACCGCGAGGTGGAGCCGGTCGCCGAGCTGCTCGACGCGCGCAACGACGAGCCGCTGACCTACTTCGACATGACCACGGCACTCGCCTTCGCGACCTTCGCCGACGCGCCCGTGGACGTGGCGGTCATCGAGGTCGGGCTCGGCGGTGCGGAGGACTCGACGAACGTCATCGAGGCCGGGATCGCGGTGATCCTGCCGATCGGGCTCGACCACACCGAGTGGCTCGGCGACACGCTCACCGACATCGCGCTCGCCAAGTCCGGCATCATCCACCCCGGTGCCACGGTGATCTGCGCGATCCAGGAGCCCGAGGCGATGGAGCCGATCCTGGACCGCTGCGCCGAGGTCGGCGCGACGCTGCTGCGCGAGGGCGTCGACTTCGGGGTCGCCGGGCGTGCGGTCGCCTTCGGCGGTCAGATGCTGACCCTGCGGGGCCTCGGCGGGGTCTATAAGGATGTCTTCGTCCCGCTGCACGGCGCCCACCAGGGGCAGAACGCCTCGATCGCGCTCGCCGCCGTCGAGGTGCTCCTCGGCGCGGGCAAGGAGAAGGCGCTGGAGGGGCCGCTCGTCCAGGAGGGCTTCGCGCAGACCACCTCGCCGGGCCGCCTGGAGCGGGTGCGCACGGCGCCGACCGTGCTCGTCGACGCCGCGCACAACCCGCACGGCATGGCCGCCACGGTCCGGGCGCTCACCGAGGAGTTCGCCTTCGGCCGGCTCATCGGCGTGGTCGCGATGTTCGCCGACAAGGACGTGGCCGGCACGCTGGAGCTGCTCGAACCGGTCCTCGACGAGATCGTCGTCACCCGGAACTCCGCGGTGCGCTCGATGGACCCGACCGAGCTCGCCGCGATCGCCACGGAGTATTTCGGCGAGGACCGGGTGCACATCGCCTACGAGATGCCCGACGCGATCGAGTACGCGGTGGAGCGCGCCGAGTCCGATCAGGACACGGCATTGTCCAGCGTCGGCGTCCTCATCACCGGCTCGGTGGTCACCGTGGCCGACGCACGGAAGTTGTTCAAGCGATGACGAATTCCACGGAGACCACGCCGGACGAGCCGCAGATCATCTCCGGGCTGCGCAATCCCGAGCGGGCGGTGCGCGGGCTCGCCGCGGGGACCCTGGTGCTCGAGGGCATCACGCTGCTGCTGGCGATTCAACCCGTACGCATGCTGGGTGGGTCGACCGCCGCGGTCGTGACGGTCGCGGTGACCGCGGTCGTCGCCTTCCTGCTCTCGGGCATGATGGGCCGCCGCTGGGCCTGGCACGTCGCCTCGGCGCTGCAGGTGGTGCTCGTCGGGGCGATCGCCCTGAACTGGGCGATCGCCACCGTCGGCGTCATCTTCGGCCTCGTCTGGATCTATGTCCTGCGGGTGCGCAAGCGCATCCTCGGTTAAGAACGAGCCCGCCACTGGGTGAGGTTGACCGCGTGGCCGTCGGGGTCCTTGAAGGCCGCGCCCCACAGCTCCAACCGCTCGCCCCGGTTGACCACGCGCGGTGCGTAGGTGAACTCGACACCCTTGCGGCGCAGGTCCCGATAGACCGCGTCGAGGTCGCCGACCTCCAGGTTGAGGTGGGTCAGCCGGCGGTTGGTGGTGCCCAGCTCGTCGGCGCGGCGCAGCACGATCCGGGTGTCGCCGGAGGCGAGGACGGCGCTGTTGTGCCCGCTGTCGATCTCGTAGAAGCCGAGCAGGTCACGATAGAACGCGACGCTGCGCGACACGTCCACGACGAGCATCGTGATCCCCACACCGTGGATCGTGCCGCCGAGCGGGCTGATCAAACCGTCGTCGATGTAGCCGGGCTCGACATCCTCGACCTGGCGCTGGCCGGGGACACCGACCACCAGCTCCACCACGTTTTCCCTGGCCGACGGCGGCTTGTCGGCGGCCGGACCGGGGTGCGCGTCGTTGAAGTCGATGACGTCGATCGAGGCCGGGACGACGAGCAGGTCACCCTCGATGAGCCCGCTCTCGTCCACTGTGTAGCCCCGGGGGCCCTCGTCGGCGACCTCGGTCATCAGCGAGCCCTCGGGGGTCGGCGGCGTCTCGGGCTCGGCCTCCGGGGTGCGGCGCGGGCGCGGGCCGGGGCCCGGTCGGCGGGTCGGCGGCGGGGTCTCCGGGTCGGCGTCGATGTCGAAGACGTAGTCCGCCTCGCGACGGGTGGTCGGCCGGTAGGTCTCGTCACCGGTGACCCCGGCGTAGATGTCGGCCTCGTCGACGTAGCGGCTGCGCTGCGGCTGCGGTGGGGGCGGCTGCTGGCGCTGCTGTGACGGCTGCGACGGCTGTTGCTGGGTGGGGGAGTCGACGAGCCGCACCTCGTCCCAGAGCACGCGCACGCGTCGGATGTCGTCGGTGGCGACCTGGATCGGCAGGATCGAGCCCACGGCGGGCCACTTCGCGACGGGCACCCGCGGATCGCGGATCTTCACCGAGGCGGCCGGGTGGCCGGGAGCGTCGATCTGCAGCATCATCTCGCAGCGCCCGTGGGTCAGCGACTGCGGTGCCTCATGGATCTCCAGCACGTATCCCGTGCCGTCCACCCAGGCCCGGTCGGCTCCCCGCATCGTGGAGGTCACGACGAGGCTGACACCGAGGACCAGGGCGGCGACGCCGATCGCCGCGAGCGGCCAGCTCGTCATGCCGGCACCTGCGGCTGCGGTATAGGCGCCGAGGGTGCCGAGGATGATCGCGAGTGTGACCCGTCCCGTCCCCAGCGGCTTGCGTAGACCGTTCGCCACGAGTTCCTCCCCTATCGCACCGCACGTTGGACTTCTTCGATACCAACATAGGCCGACGACGCGACCCGCAAAAGCCCACAGGTAGGCTGGTAACGCCTGTTCATACAGACAATTGGAGGAGCGCGTGTCCGAGCGGACGCTCGTATTGATCAAGCCGGATGCTGTTCGTCGCGGTCTGGTCGGGGAGATCATCGGCCGGTTCGAGCGTAAAGGGCTGGTCATCGATGCCCTGGCGCTGCGCAGCATGGACGGCGAGCTCGCCGACGCGCACTACGCCGATCACGTGACCAAGGCGTTCTACCCGCCGCTCAAGGATTTCATGACGAGTGGGCCACTCATCGCCGCGATCATCTCCGGCGACGAGGCGATCGCCGTCGTGCGGACGCTGGTCGGTGCGACGGACGGCCGCGCGGCCGCCGCCGGCACGATCCGGGGCGACCTGTCGCTCTCCAACCGGGAGAACCTGGTGCACGCGTCGGACTCCCCGGAGTCGTCGGCGCGGGAGATCGCCCTGTGGTTCCCTGAATTTTAATGCCGGACACGCCGCGATAACCGTCACAAAGGTCAGGGGCAGTCGGCGGGATCGACTGCCCCTTCGGCCGACCGCTAGCCGGTGACGGATGCCCGGGAGAAATGAGTCGCGGGGGGCGGTAGGCTAGGTGCACAGGCATCGACCCGGCCATCACCGGTGAGCCTCCGGAAGAAAGGCCCCATCAGGGGCTGACTAGACCCGGACGGGACGGCCCGTCACAGCCGATAACGAGCGGCCCATGCTGTGCAAGCAGCGCGGGCAAGCGAGGTGGTACCGCGGGCCCACGAGGCTCGTCCTCGCGGCACGGACGAAACGTGACGCGAGATGAGGACCAACCACCATGGCGTACCCACTGCATGAGCCGCAGGGCACCGTCCCCGCGAGTCCCGACCTGCCCGCGGTCGAGCGCAAGGTGCTCGACTACTGGGCGGCCGACAAGACCTTCGAGGCGAGCGTCGAGGCGCGTGACGCCGGGACCAACGGCGACAACGAGTTCGTCTTCTACGACGGCCCGCCCTTCGCCAACGGCCTGCCCCACTACGGCCACCTGCTGACCGGCTTCGCCAAGGACGTGGTGCCGCGCTACCAGACGATGCGCGGGCGCCGGGTGGAGCGCCGCTTCGGCTGGGACTGCCACGGCATGCCGGCCGAGGTGGAGGCGGAGAAGCAGCTCGGCATCACGACGAAGGCCGAGATCCTCGCGCTCGGCGTGGAGAAGTTCAACGACTACTGCCGCGAGTCCGTGCTGCGCTACACCAACGAGTGGGAGCGCTACGTCACGCGGCAGGCCCGCTGGGTGGACTTCGAGAACGACTACAAGACCCTCGACACGCCCTACATGGAGTCGGTCATGTGGGCGTTCAAGACGCTCTATGACAAGGGCCTCGTCTACGAGGGCTTCCGGGTGCTCGCCTACTGCTGGCGCTGCGAGACGCCGCTGTCCAACACCGAGACCCGGATGGACGACGTCTACAAGGACCGCCAGGACCCGGCGCTGCACGTGCTGTTCCAGCTCGACAGCGGCGAGAAGCTCGCGGTCTGGACGACGACGCCGTGGACCCTGCCGAGCAACCTCGCCGTCGCGGTCGGTCCGAAGCTCGATTACGCGGTGCTGGAGAAGGACGGCGAGCGCCTCATCATGGGCGCCTCCCGGATCGGCGCCTACGCCAAGGAGCTGGAGGGTTACGAGCAGGTCGACACCGTCACCGGCGCCTCGTTGGCTGGCAGGCGCTACACCCCGCTCTTCGACTACCTCGTCGACCAGGCCGGGCCCAACGCGTTCCAGGTGCTCGCGGCCGACTTCGTCAGCGACTCCGACGGCACCGGCGTGGTCCACCTCGCGCCCGCCTTCGGCGAGGACGACCAGCTCGTCTGCAACGCGGCCGGGGTGCCGACGATCGTCACGGTCGATGCGCACACCCGCTTCACCAGCCTCGTGCCCGACTACGAGGGCCAGCAGGTCTTCGAGACGAACAAGCCGATCATCAGGGAGCTGAAGGACCGCGGTGTCGTGCTGCGGCAGGACACCTACACCCACTCCTACCCGCACTGCTGGCGCTGCGACACCCCGCTGGTCTACATGGCCGTCTCGTCGTGGTTCGTCGCGGTGACGAAGTTCAAGGACCGGATGGTCGAGCTCAACCAGCAGATCGAGTGGACGCCGGAGCACATCAAGGACGGCTCGTTCGGCAAGTGGCTGGCGAACGCCCGCGACTGGTCGATCTCCCGCAACCGGTTCTGGGGCTCGGCGATCCCGGTCTGGAAGTCCGACGACCCCGCCTACCCGAGGCTCGACGTCTACGGCTCGATCGAGGAGCTGACGCGCGACTTCGGTGTCGAGGTCACCGACCTGCACCGGCCGCACATCGACAACCTCACCCGGCCCAACCCGGACGACCCGACGGGCCGTTCGACGATGCGCCGCGTACCGGAGGTGCTCGACTGCTGGTTCGAGTCCGGGTCGATGCCGTTCGCCCAGGTGCACTACCCGTTCGAGAACCGCGACTGGTTCGAGGCGCACTACCCGGGCGACTTCATCGTCGAATACATCGGCCAGGTCCGCGGCTGGTTCTACACGCTGCACGTGCTCGCGACGGCGCTGTTCGACCGGCCGGCGTTCCGCAGCTGCGTGGTGCACGGCATCCTGCTCGGCGACGACAGCCGCAAGATGTCCAAGAGCCTGCGCAACTACCCGGATGTCTACCAGATGTTCGACCAGAACGGCGCCGACGCGATGCGCTGGATGCTGATGAGCTCGCCGGTGCTGCGCGGCGGCGACATGCCGGTCACCGAGAGCGGCATCCGTGAGGCCGTCCGGCACGTGCTGCTGCCGCTGTGGAACGTGTGGTATTTCCACGCGCTCTACGCCAACGCGGCCGGGCACGTCGCCGAGCCGTCGACCGCCAGCACCAACGTACTGGACCGCTACGTGCTGGCGAAGACGCACGCGCTCGTCGTGGATGTCACGGCGGCGATGGACGGCTACGACCTGTCCGGTGCGGCCGGCTCGGTGCGCTCCTACCTGGACGCCCTCACCAACTGGTATGTCCGGCGCAGCCGGGACCGGTTCTGGGCGGGCGACACCGACGCCTTCAACACCCTCGCCAAGGTGTTGGAGACGCTGTGCCGGGTGATCGCGCCGCTGGCTCCGCTGACGGCCGAGGAGATCTGGCGCGGCCTCACCGGCGGTCGCTCGGTGCACCTCGCCGACTGGCCGTCGGCGGACGACCTCCCGGCCGACGACGCGCTGGTCGCGGCCATGGACTCGGTCCGCGAGGTCTGCTCCGCCGCGCTCTCACTGCGCAAAACCCAGGGCCTGCGGGTACGCCTCCCGCTGGCCGAGCTCACCGTCGCCTCGACCGGCGCGCCCGCCCTGGCGCCCTTCACCGACCTCATCTCCGACGAGGTGAACGTCAAGCGGGTGGTGCTGACCGAGGATGTCTCCGCCCACTGCGAGCAGGTGCTGACGGTGGTGCCCAAGGCGCTCGGCCCCCGGGTCGGCGGCGCGGTGCAGCAGGTCATCAAGGCCGTCAAGGCGGGGGAGTGGACGCTCGTCGACGGCTCGCCCGTCGCCGCCGGAGTGACCCTGGCCGAGGGTGAGTACGAGCTGCGCCTCGTGGCCGCCGCCGGTTCGTCGGCCGCCCCGGTGACCGGTGGCGTCGTGCTCCTCGACACCGCGGTCACGCCGGAGTTGCACGCCGAGGGCCTGGCCCGCGACGTGATCCGGGTGGTGCAGCAGGCTCGCCGCGATGCCGACCTGCACGTCTCCGACCGGATCCGGGTCACCCTCGACGGTGGGTCGGCCGTGGTCGAGGCGGTCACCACGCACCAGGACTTCGTCGCCGGTGAGGTGCTCGCCGACGACCTGTCCTTCGGCTCCGCCGAGTCCGGCTTCGCCGGTGAGGTGGGCGAGGGCGAGCAGGTCCGCGTCGCGGTGGCCCGCGTCTGATCGTCCGGTCCGGATGGCCGCCCCTGATCGATGATCGGGAGCGGCCATCCGTGCTCGGCAGGGACAGCGGGAGCTGTCGGCGGCGGTTAGAGTCACCTGCCATGACCGCTGCTGCACCGCGCTCCGACACCGTGCGGCCCCGCTCGATCCGGCTGGCCTGTTGGTTCATGCTCGGCATCGCGCTGACCGGGCTGATCCATGTCGTCGCCTCGGTGCTGGAGCTGCGCCGGCTCGATGCCAATGAGGAGGCCCTGGCGAAGCTCGCCGTGCGGCCGGAGTTCTCCGGAGTGGTCGCCGCGGCCCAGGGCCTCCGGATCGCCGCGATCGGTGCGCTGATCGTCGGCGCGGTCGCCGCGTTGCTGGCGCCGGTGACCTGGGCACTGCTGCGCTCCGCGGTCCGGTGGGCCCGCAGGGCGGTGCTCACGCTGCACTTCGTCCTGCTCGGCGGCGTGATTCTGCTGCTGGCGCCCGACTCGACGACCGGGATCAAGCCCTACCGCGATCCGATGGGATCGGCCGCCAACGAGGACGTGGCGGCGTCCCTGCTCGCCGTGCCGGGCTACCTGGCCGTGCACTACGCGGCCGAGGTTGTGCTGCTCGTCCTCGCCGCCGCCGTGCTCGTCCTGTCGTTCCGGGAGAGCACCACCGAGTTCCTGCGTTCCCGGTGGAGCGACGGGGACGCGCAAGTGTGGGATATGTCGCCCTCCCTCGCCAAGCTCCGAGGTGAGCGGACCGCCCGTTGAGACGGCGATTGGGAGGCGTGGGCGCGGCAACCTGGTTACGGTAAGTTCAGCGGTCGAACCGACCCTCATCAGGAGGCATGCAGTGCCGTTGCTCTACACGATCGGTCAGTGGATCGCGGCCCCCGCGATCAAATTGACCTGGCGCCCCAAGGTCGAAGGGCTCGAGCACATCCCCACGACCGGTGGTGCGATCATCGCGGGCAATCACCTCTCGGTCGCGGACGAGTATTTCCTGGGTTCGATCATTCCCCGCCACGTCTCGTTCTGGGCGAAGTCGGACTACTTCACCGGCACCGGTGTCAGCGGTTTCCTCTTCAAGACGCTGATGGACGGCCTCGGCGCCATCCCGGTCAACCGCGAGGGGGGCAGGCAGGCGCTGCACGCGTTCGACTCGGCGATCCCCGTGCTCCAGAACGGCGGCCTCGTCGCGCTCTACCCCGAGGGCACCCGCTCTCCCGACGGCAAGCTCTACCGGGGCCGCACCGGCGTGGCCCGGCTCGCGCTCGCCGCCGACGTGCCGATCATCCCGGTCGGCGTCATCGGCACGCAGAAGGTCCAGCCCATCGGGCAGGTCATGCCCAAGCCGCTGACCGGCAACGGCGAGGTGACGATCCGGTTCGGCAAGCCGATCGAGATCGGCCAGTGGAAGGACGCCGCCGTGGCGAGCACCGCCGCCCGTGAGCTGACCGACACCGTGATGCAGGCCATCCAGCAGCTCACCGGTCAGGAGTATGTCGGACGTTACGCACCCAAGCGTGAAGGCTGACGCCAACCGGTGGCGGCGGCCCGCGTAACCTAGTTCGTTATGGGTGTCGTCAGTGTGACCGATCCGCGTGCAGACGCGGGCGCAAGTGTGTGGCCTCAGCTCGAACTGCTGCTCCCGCTCGTCAGCAAGCCGATCCAGTATGTCGGTGGCGAGCTGGGCGCGGTCGTCAAGCCGTGGGAGTCCGCCACCGTGCGCTGGGTGCTGATGTACCCCGACGCCTACGAGGTCGGCCTGCCCAACCAGGGCGTGCAGATCCTCTACGAGGTGCTCAACGAGCAGCCGGACGTGCTGGCGGAGCGGACCTACGCGGTCTGGCCCGACCTGGAGAAGCTGATGCGCGAGCACGGCGTCTCCCAGTTCACGGTCGACGCGCACCGCCCGGTCGGCGCCTTCGACCTCTTCGGCCTCTCCTTCTCCACCGAGCTCGGCTACACCAACCTGCTCACCGCGCTCGACCTGGCGAAGATCCCGATGTTCGCCCGCGACCGCGACGACAGCCACCCGATCGTCGTCGCCGGCGGCCACGCCGCCTTCAACCCGGAGCCGATCGCCGACTTCATCGACGCCGCCGTGCTCGGCGACGGCGAGGAGGCCGTGCTGGAGATCACCGAGATCGTCCGGCAGTGGAAGGGCGAGGGCTGCCCCGGGGGCCGCGACGAGCTGCTGCTGCGCCTGGCGAAGACCGAGTCGGTCTACGTGCCGCGCTTCTACGACGTCGACTACCTGCCCGACGGCCGCATCCAGCGCGTCGTGCCCAACCGGGCCGACGTGCCGTTCCGGGTGCACAAGCGCACGACGATGGACCTCGACGCCTGGCCCTACCCGAAGAAGCCGCTGGTCCCGCTCGCGGAGACCGTGCACGAGCGCTTCGCGGTCGAGATCTTCCGGGGCTGCACGCGCGGCTGCCGGTTCTGCCAGGCCGGCATGATCACCCGGCCGGTACGCGAGCGCTCCATCACCACCGTGGGACAGATGGTGAAGGAGGGGCTGGAGTTCTCCGGCTTCCGCGAGGTGGGGCTGCTGTCCCTGTCCAGCGCCGACCACAGCGAGATCGGCGACATGTGCTCCGGCCTCGCCGAGCAGTATTCGGGCACCAACGTGTCGCTGTCGCTGCCGTCGACCCGGGTGGACGCGTTCAACATCAAGCTCGCCGAGGAGCTGTCCCGCAACGGCCGGCGTACGGGGTTGACCTTCGCCCCCGAGGGCGGTTCGGAGCGCATCCGCAAGGTCATCAACAAGATGGTGACCGAGGAGGACCTGATCCGGACCGTCGTCACTGCTTACACGCACGGCTGGCGCCAGGTGAAGCTCTACTTCATGTGCGGGCTCCCCTCGGAGACCGACGAGGACGTGCTGCAGATCGCCCGCCTCGCCCACGAGGTGATCCGGGCCGGCCGCAAGGCGACGGGCTCCTCCGACATCCGCTGCACGGTGAGCATCGGCGGGTTCGTGCCCAAGCCGCACACCCCGTTCCAGTGGGCCAAGATGGAGACGCCGGAGGTGATCGACAACCGGCTGCGCCTGCTCAAGTCCGCGATCAACTCGGAGCGCTCGCTCGGCAAGGCGATCGGGTTCCGCTATCACGACGGCGAGCCGTCGCTGATCGAGGGCCTGCTCGCGCGGGGCGACCGCCGCGTCGGCGCCGTCATCCACGAGGTGTGGAAGCAGGGCCAGCGCTTCGACGGCTGGAGCGAGCACTTCAGCTACCGCCGCTGGGTCGACGCCGCAGCCGCGGTGCTGCCGGGGTTCGGTGTCGACCTCGACTGGTTCACCACGCGTGAGCGCGAGGAGGCCGAGGTCCTGCCCTGGGACCACCTGGACTCCGGGCTCGACAAGGCGTGGCTCTGGCAGGACTGGCAGGACTCGGTGAGCGAGTTCGAGCAGGACGACTGCCGGTGGACGCCGTGCTTCGACTGCGGCGTGTGCCCGTCGATGGACACCGAGATCCAGATCGGGCCGACCGGCAAGAAGCTGCTGCCGCTGTCGCCCGTGGGCGGCCTGCGCCAGCCCGCCGCGGCCCACTCACACTCTCACTGATCAGGAGCACAGCCATCGCCAGGAAGCAGCCCGAGGGCGGCCAGGCCCCGATCGTCCAGCGCATCCGCCTGCGGTACACGAAGCGCGGCCCGCTGCGCTTCACGAGCCACCGGGATTTCGCGCGTGCCTTCGAACGGGCCATCCAGCGGGCCAACGTGCCGATCGCCTACTCGCAGGGCTTCTCGCCGCACCCGAAGATCTCCTATGCCTCGGCCGCGCCGACCGGTGTCGCCAGCGAGGCGGAGTACCTCGAGATCGGGTTGAACGCGACGGTCGACCCGGTGGAGCTGATGTCGGCGCTCAACGCCGCGCTCTCGCCGGGGCTCGACGTGATCGAGGCGGTCGAGGCCCCCGTGGGCGGTCTCAGCCTCGCTGACCGGATCGAGGCGTCGCGGTGGCGGCTGGAGCTCCCGGGCGTGTCGGACGACGCCCTGGCCGGGGCGGTGAAGGCCTTCGTCGCGGCCGACGAGGTGCTGGTCGAGCGGCTCACGAAGCAGGGTCGTCGGACCTTCGACTCCCGTTCGGCGGTGCTGCTGATCGAGGCCGTTTCGGCACCTGACGGGGTCGGGGTGGGTGAGTGTGCGATACTCGACCTTGTCGTACGGCAGGTCACTCCGGCCGTAAGACCCGATGACGTCCTCTCCGGGCTGCGCGTCGTCGCGGACCTGCAGTTGCCGTTGCCCCCGAGGGCGACGCGACTAGCGCAGGGCACGTTGACACCGCAGGGAGAGATCCTGGATCCGCTCGTCGCGGACCACGGGACGGCGTTGTCGAGCGAGCGTTAGCCCCGGAAAGGCGAGCGGTCGACCGCTGACTTAGGCGTGTTGTCCAATACCGGATATATATGCCGAGTTTTTACCTATGAGCAGCCCTGCGTGGCAGCGTTCGACGCGCCCGGGGCCTGCCAGAACTGGAGAACGTCCGGATGCTCGAAAACGAGCCCGCCGAGGCCGCGGAGAACGCGGTCACGGCTGACAGCACCGCACCTCCCGCCGAGTCGCCAGACGAGGCCGAGGCACCGGTCACCCGCCGTCGCACCACCCGTCGCCGGGTGGTGGAGACCGAGGAGGGGGAGCCCGCCGCGCCCCGCCGCCGTCGTCGGACCAAGACGGATGTGGTCGACGCCGATGACGTCGCACCCGTCGACCCGGTGCACCCCGAGGCAGCCGTCGACACCGACGACCAGCAGCCTGAGCTGGATGCCGAGGAGGAAGACGAGGCCGAGGCGGTCACCGCCGAGGAGCCGGTCGTCGAGGAACCCGTCGAGGAGCCGCGCGGCCGCCGCCGCGCCGTCCCGCCGGTGGTCCTCTTCATGGCCCCCGAGCTGCCGTCGGCCGAGCAGACCGCGGCCGAGGAGCCGCTGAGCCGTCGCCGCCGTCGTGGCACCACCCAGATCGAACCCGTCGCGCCCGCCGTCGAGGAGGCGCCCGAGGCTGAGGCCGACGAGACCGCCGAGGAGGCGCCGGAGCGCACCAGCCGCCGCCGCCGTCGCGGCAGGGCCGCGGCCGAGCCCGTCGAGGCAGAGGCGACCGAGGCCGAGTCCGAGCAGCCCGAGGCGAGCGACTCCGACGACGACGAGCTCGACGAGCACGGCCGTCGCCGTCGCCGTCGCGGCCGCCGTGGGCGTGGCCGTGGCCGTGGTGGCGAGGACGACATCGACGCCGTCGAGTCCGCCGAGCCCGGGGAGGACGGCGAGGAGCCGGCCGAGGGGGATGGCGAAGACGAGGACGGCGACGAGCCGTTGACCCGCCGTCGCCGCCGTCGCCGCCGCAAGGGCAGCGCCGAGGGTGGCGCCGAGGCAGCGGAGGACGACGGCGTACACACCGTTGTCAAGATCCGTGAAGGCCGCAAGGCCTCCGACGAGGTGCAGGGCGTCACCGGCTCGACCCGGCTCGAGGCGAAGCGTCAGCGCCGCCGCGACGGCCGTGAGCAGCGCCGGACCCGGCCGCCGATCCTGACCGAGTCGGAGTTCCTCGCCCGCCGCGAGGCTGTCGACCGGGTCATGGTCGTCCGGCAGAAGGGTGACCGGACGCAGATCGGCGTGCTGGAGGACGGCGTCCTCGTCGAGCACTACGTGACGCGGTCGAGCGCGACCACGATGGTCGGCAACGTCTACCTGGGCAAGGTGCAGAACGTCCTGCCGAGCATGGAGGCCGCCTTCGTCGACCTCGGCCGGGGCCGCAACGCCGTGCTCTACGCCGGCGAGGTCAACTGGGACGCGGCCGGCCTGGAGGGGCGCTCGCGCTCCATCGAGCAGGCCCTCAAGGGCGGCGACTCGGTCCTCGTGCAGGTCACCAAGGACCCGATCGGCCACAAGGGCGCGCGGCTGAGCAGCCACATCGCGCTCTCCGGCCGCCACCTCGTCTACGTGCCCAACGGCACCGCGTCGGGCATCAGCCGCAAGCTCTCCGACGTCGAGCGCAAGCGCCTGCGCGACATCCTGAAGAAGATGGTCCCCGAGGGCGCGGGCGTCATCGTGCGCACCGCCGCCGAGGGCGCGAGCGAGGACGAGCTCGAGCGCGACGTGCTGCGCCTGCAGGCGCAGTGGGACGAGATCCAGACCAAGTCGACCCAGGGCGGTGCTCCGGCGCTGCTCTACGGCGAGCCCGACCTCATCGTCCGGGTCGTCCGCGACCTCTTCAACGAGGACTTCAAAGAGCTCGTCATCCAGGGCACCGACGCCTACGAGACGGTCGAGGGCTACCTCCGCCACGTCTCGCCGGACCTGGTCGAGCGGGTCAAGCGCTACACGGGTGTCGCGGACATCTTCGCCACCTACCGGGTGGACGAGCAGATCCTCAAGGGCCTGGACCGCAAGGTCTACCTGCCCTCCGGCGGTCACCTCGTGATCGACCGCACCGAGGCGATGACCGTCGTCGACGTCAACACCGGTAAGTACACCGGTGCGGGCGGCAACCTGGAGGAGACGGTCACCCGCAACAACCTGGAGGCGGCCGAGGAGATCGTGCGCCAGCTGCGGTTGCGCGACCTCGGCGGCATCGTGGTCATCGACTTCATCGACATGGTGCTGGAGAGCAACCGGGAGCTCGTGCTCCGCCGGTTGACCGAGTGCCTGGGCCGCGACCGGACCAAGCACCAGGTCACCGAGATCACCTCGCTCGGCCTCGTGCAGATGACGCGCAAGCGCATCGGTGCCGGGCTGCTGGAGGCCTTCAGCGAGACCTGCGAGCACTGCAAGGGACGCGGCGTCATCATCCACACCGAGCCGGTGGCGGAGAAGAAGTCCAACGGCCCCGTCGTCGAGAAGGTCAAGGAGATCGTCGCGACCGGCCCGCGCCACGACGACGACCCGGCCGGCGAGGACGACGAGGACGGTCCCGACGGCCCCGAGGACGAGACCGCCGAGGGCGACGAGGACGGCGAGCGCGCCGGTCGCCGTCGCGGACGTCGCGGTGGGGCTCGTCGGCGTACGCGGCCCTGACCTGCTTCGATCGGTCAGCGACCGGGATCGGCGGACCGTTCGAGGTGTGCCGATGAGAGTGACGTGCGAGGCTGTGCACCGGCCCGGGAGACCGGGCCGGTGACACTCCTCGGCAGAAAAGGAACCTCTCGTGCGACGTGCTCTCGTCGTCGTGGTCCTCGGCGGCGCCCTCCTCACGGCTGCCGCATGCGGAACCTCGACCGATAACAACGCCACGCCGTCCGCTTCGGCGACGGCTGCCGCCTCCGCGCCCGTCGGCCGTTCGGCGAAGGACGCCTGCGACGCCATCGACCCGGAGAAGGACCCCAACCACAAGGCCTTCACCGATGAGTACGGCAAGATGATCGCCGCCCGGGTCCTGGGCGACAAGGCGGCGACCACGGCTGCTCAGGCGAGTGCCGTCACCGCGCTGCGGAAGCTGGCCGACGGTGTTCGGGCGGTCGCCGACGACACCGCCGATGCCGAGATCAAGAAGAGCATCACCGAGGTCTCGACGAAGATCTCGGCGAGTGCGGCCGACACCGCCTTCTTCACCGGCCCGAAGACCATCGCCGACATGGAGAAGGCGCTGACCACCGCCTACCTGAACTGGTATACGCCGATCATCGCCGCCTGCTCCTGATCCACCCCTCATCCCTCCTGGAACGGAACACCATGCGACGCGTCATCGCCCTCATGGCACTGGTCGGCGCCCTCTTCACGGCGTCCGCCTGCAGCGCCGAGCCCGACCCGGCCGCCTCACCCTCCGCGACCGCCGCCGCGGGCGGCAAGACCAACAAGGAGGTCTGCGCGAGCCTCGGGCCCAAGGTCACCGCGTGGGCCACCGACATCTCCGGTCTCAAGGAGGTGACGAAGGAGAGCACCGCTGCCGAGAAGGAGGCCTTCTTCACCGGCTTCAACGCCGCCACGCGGCGGCTGATCGAGTCGCTGCTGGCGGCGAGCGCCGAGGCGTCCGACAAGGCCTTCCAATCGGCTCTGAACGGGCTGGTGGCGTTCCTGGAGACCGGCAGCAAGACCTTCACCGCGGAAGCGATCGCCAAGGGCGCGAAGAACCCCTACGAGGGGGCCGAGTTCGAGGCGGCCGCGGGGGAGCTCGACAAGTACTGCTCCTGACATCGCTGTGGGTGACCCGGCACACCCTGAGGGTGCCGAGGCCCGGCCCGGTTTGGGGTCCGGGCGGATGATGGCGTAATCTTGCCTGCGGTGCCCTTCCGGGCGCTGGATGTTGGCGTGCGCGCCGCCTCAGCGAGGTGGCCAGACGCCGCGAACATAGGAACCATCCGCCACCAAGCAGCGCCGTTACACGAGGCCTGCGTGAGCTTTGACAGGGAGCCGCGTCCCATGTACGCGATCGTCAAGACCGGCGGCAAGCAGTACAAGGTCGCCGAGGGCGACGTTATCGAGGTCGAGAAGCTCGTCGGTAAGCCCGGCGACGCGGTGGCGCTGGCAGCGGTGCTCCTCGTCAACGGCGACGACCTGGTGACCGACGCGGCGAAGCTTGCCAAGGTAGCGGTGTCGGGTGAGGTTGTCGCCCACACCAAGGGCCCGAAGATCCGGATCCACAAGTTCAAGAACAAGACCGGCTACCACAAGCGCCAGGGTCACCGTCAGCCGCTGACCCAGGTCAAGGTCACCGGCATCTCCACCGGGAAGTAGGTCAGCGACCAATGGCACATAAAAAGGGTGCGTCCAGCTCGCGCAACGGTCGTGACTCTGCGGCTCAGCGGCTCGGCGTGAAGCGCTTCGGCGGTCAGGTCGTCAGCGCAGGCGAGATCCTCATCCGCCAGCGCGGCACCAAGTTCCACCCGGGTGACCTCGTCGGTCGTGGTGGCGACGACACGCTCTTCGCGCTCGCTGCGGGTGCGGTTCAGTTCGGCACCAAGCGCGGTCGCAAGACCGTCTCGATCGTGCAGGCCTGATAACTAGCTAACACCGACGGCGGGCCGGGACGTGAGTCCCGGCCCGCCGTTGTTTTGGTTGTAGCGGGGTGCGCTGCACTCCGATGTTGAGAGGATGAGATCGTGGCTACGTTTGTCGACCGGGTGGTCCTGCACCTGCAGGCGGGGGACGGCGGGCACGGCTGTGTCTCGATCCTCCGGGAGAAGTTCAAGCCCTTCGGCGGTCCGGACGGGGGCAACGGCGGCCACGGCGGCAACATCCTCGTCGTCGTCGACCCGGCCGCGCACACCCTGCTGGACTTCCACTTCCGCCCGCACATCAAGGCGACCAACGGCACCGGTGGCGCCGGTGGCAACCGGGACGGCGCCAACGGCGGCGACATGGTGCTGAAGGTGCCCAACGGCACCGTCGTGCAGACGATGGACGGTCAGGTCCTCGCCGACCTCGTCGGTGTCGGCACGACCCTGGAGGTCGCCCGTGGCGGTCGTGGGGGCCGCGGCAACGCCGCGCTCGCGAGCAGCCGCCGCAAGGCGCCGGGCTTCGCGGAGTTCGGTGAGCCGGGCGAGCGGATGGACGTCGTGCTGGAGCTCAAGAGCGTCGCCGACGTCGGCCTCGTGGGCTTCCCGAGCGCCGGCAAGTCCTCGCTCATCTCGGTGATCTCCGCGGCGAAGCCGAAGATCGCGGACTACCCGTTCACCACCCTCGTGCCCAACCTGGGTGTCGTGCAGGCGGGCGGCGACACCTTCACCGTCGCCGACGTGCCCGGCCTCATCCCGGGTGCGGCGACGGGCAAGGGCCTGGGCCTGCAGTTCCTGCGGCACATCGAGCGCACCGCGGTGCTGGTGCACGTCGTCGACACCGCGACGCTGGAGCCCGATCGCGACCCGGTCGCCGACATCGAGGCGCTGGAGGCCGAACTCGCCGAATACGGCGGCCTCGGCGACCGCCCCCGCATCATCGTGCTCAACAAGATCGACGTGCCGGACGGCCGCGACCTCGCCGACATCGTCGAGCCCGACCTGGAGAAGTTCGGCTGGCCGGTCTTCCGGGTGAGCGCGGCGACCCGCGAGGGCCTGCGCGAGCTGATCTTCGGGATGGCGAAGCTCGTCAACGAGCACCGCCTCGCCACCCCGATCCTCGAGCCCAAGCGCATCGTCATCCGGCCCAAGGCCGTCGACGACGCGGGCTTCACGATCGAGCAGGACGAGGAGGAGGTCTTCGTCGTGCGCGGCGTTCAGGCCGAGCGCTGGGTCCAGCAGACCAACTTCGACAACGACGAGGCCGTCGGCTACCTCGCCGACCGGCTCGCCCGTCTCGGCGTCGAGGCCGCGCTGGAGAAGGCGGGCGCGGTCCCCGGCGCGCCGGTGCGCATCGGCATCCGCGAGTTCGACTGGCAGCCGACGATCTATGCAGGCAAGGAGTACGTGCCGGGCAACCGCGGCACCGACATCCGGCTCGACAGTCTGACCCAGTCCAGCCGCGCCGCGACGGCCGACCGGCTCGCCGCCCGGAAGGAGCGTCGGGTTCACCGCGAGTACGAAGCCGAGATGGCCGCGAAGGCAGATGTCGTGGACGAGTCGGACGAGTGAACGGCGTGATCGAGTGAGTGTGCGTACTCGGAAACAGGGTCGAAATATCCGCTGGCTAGCGTCGCGCGGGTGTTGATCCAGAACCGGGAAATAACCCACCCCGATGTCACAACATTGGTGTGGGCCGCCGAAGAGGAGTTGCTCAGCCGCTACCCGGACGAGCAACTGTCACCCTTGGACCCCGCCGCCAGGTTCGTCGTCGCCTATGTCCTCGGCGAGCCGGTGGGCTGCGGCGCATACGTCGCCGTCGACCCTGCGGCCGCAGCCACCCCCACGGCAGAGATCAAACGCATGTGGGTACGCCCTGCGAACCGCAGGACCGGGGTCGCCCGCCGCATCCTGACCGCCCTGGAGCGGCGCATCGACGCGGCGGGCTTCACGACCGTCATCCTGGAGACCGGCGTGCTCCAGCCCGAGGCGATCAGCCTCTACGACTCCTTCGGCTACCTGCCGATGGAGCCCTACGGGGAGTACGTCGACAATCCCGACAGCCGGTGCTTCACCAAGAAACTCCCTTCATAGGCACAGGCCTATGGCGTTCTTCGCCCGGGACACAGTGGCGTGTGCCCGCGCGGAGGCGTGCGACAGCCCGCTGCTGAGGGCGTCGGTGACCGCTTCGGCCGCCAGCTCGTCGTGGGCCTTGCGGATCGGTGCGAGCAGCTCGATCACCGCCTCGGCGACCGCGGCCTTGAGGTTGGCGTACCCGTCGAACTCTGGTGCCGGCCCGCCGGTGACCGCGGCCAGGATCTCCCGCAGGTTCGCCACCCCCGGTGGCGTGGTGACCGCGCGCCGGATCTTGTGCCGGGTGACCTCCGGCGGATCGAGCAGGTAGAGCGTGCCGTTCGGCGACGACGAGCTCTTGCCCATCTTGCGTTCGGGCTCCTGCAGATCCATCAGCCGGGCGGCGAGCGTCGGCGTGACGCCCACCGGCATGGTGAAGGTCGGCCCGTAGCGGTCGTTGAAGCGGCGGGCGATGGTCCGGGTGAGCTCCAGGTGCTGCGACTGGTCGTCGCCGACGGGTACCTCATGCGTGTCGTGCAGCAGGATGTCGGCGGCCATCAGCACCGGGTAGGTCAGCAGGCTCAACCGCACCTGCTGCTGCCCGGATGACTTCTCCTTGAACTGGATCATGCGTTGCGCCTCGCCGAAGCCGGTGGTCGCCTCCAGGAGGTAGTGCAGCTCGGTGTGGGCGCTCAGCGCCGACTGCAGGTAGATCGGCGCGGTGACACCGCAGGCGAGCAGAGTCGAGGCGACCTCCATCGTCAGCGACCGCAGCGTCGCAGGATCGTGCTCGACGGTGAGCGCGTGCAGGTCGGCGATCATGGCGATCGATTCGGTGCCGGGCCGTGCGGAGGCGATCGGCCTGATCGCGCCGAGGTAGTTGCCGAGTTGGAGGTGGCCCGTCGGCTTGAAGCCGGTAAGGCGTCGGATTTCTGACATTTGAGCGCTCCTTGACGGAAGTGGCCGCCATTGTCCGAGCGCACACGAAAAAGGCCGCCCGGTCAGGGACGGCCGCGAATATGAAGACGCGAAACGAGGGGCCGCCCGTCAGGGGGCCTGCCAGCTCTGGGAGCACACGCTTCGCATGACGCCAAACGTAACACGATCGACGGAGACGGTCGGTCGCATGATCGGACGAGCGTCCGAAGAATAGATGCTGCTGGCCCCTCCCACTCCGGCTCGGATGTAGTTACATATAGACGGCCCCGGGGACGAGAGGAGTCAGATGTGGTGATTATGCAGCGATTCAGTCTTCTACTGGAGGATCTGCCCGATAGGCCGCAATGTGATGCGGTCGCCGAGCAGTTCGGCGACACGGGCATGCGGTATTACCACGAGGCCGGCATCGGGCTCATTTCGGTGGAGCGGAAATCGTCCAGCCTGGGCGAGGCGATCACCGAAGCGATCCGCGATGTCGAGACGATCGGCCTGCGCCCGGTCGGCGTCGCGCAGGACGATGAGGCACGCCCGGTGGTCGCCACCGCCGCGTGCCTCGCACTCGAGCTGCGTGCCTTGGCACTGACGCGGTCCGACCGGACCGCGATCACCCAACTCGTCAACGCATAGGGCGCTCCGGCGACCGGTGACCGGCACGGCGTTCACCGCCGTCGCGGGCGTTCCCCGCGCGAGACGGCGAGCAACGCCACCGGCTACCGGCTGACGGGTGCGCTCAGCCCGCAGGCGCTGCGACGGGTCGTCACCGGCACCCAGCCGGTCCCGGCCCACCGACGCCCTTCCAACCAGCGGTTGTCCGACCCGTGAAAGACCAGGTTCGGTGGTCCACCGCGGCTCGCTGACCGGCGGTCACACCCCATGTGACACGTCATCAGGCGAGTTAGCGGTGGATCACCCGACCGGGCATGATGGTGGCCATGCCGAGCCTGACCCATGCCGAGGCGATCACCCGCGCCGAGCTCATCCACGATCTGGACTACGAGCTCGATTTCGACCTGACCGGTAGCCGCACGTTCCGTGCGACGACGGTGCTTCGATTCCGCGCGGCGACCCCGGGTGCCGAGACCTTCGTCGAACTCCTGCCGACCCGCGTGATCAGCGCCACCCTCAACGGTGAGCTGCTGGAGGGCTTCGACGACGGCCGGCTCGTGCTGCGAGATCTCGCCGAGACCAACGAGGTCGTCGTCGTCGCGGAGTACGACTACTCCAACACCGGCGAGGGTCTGCACCGGTTCGTCGATCCGGCCGACGGCAACGTCTACGTCTACGCGCAGCCCTCGATCGCCGAGGCGCCCCGCTTCATGGCCTGCTTCGACCAGCCCGATCTGAAGGCGCCGGTCACACTGCGGGTCACCTGCGATCCGAAGTGGATCGTGCGGGCCAACGGCGAGGGGACCGCCACGGCACCCGGCCGCTGGGAGTTCGAGCAGACCAAGCCGCTCGCGACCTACCTGATCACCCTGATCGCCGGGCCCTATCACGAGGTCCGCACGGAGCACGACGGCATCCCGATGGGCCTTTTCGCCCGCGCCGCGTTCGCCGCGCACCTGGAGAACGACGCCGAGGAGATCTTCGAGATCACCCGCGCCTGCCTCGACCGCTATCACGAGCTCTTCGGCGTCCGGATGCCGTTCGGCAAGTACGACCAGGCCTTCGTCCCGGAGTTCTCGTGGGGTGCGATGGAGTTCCCCGGCCTCGTCGTCTTCCGCGACGAGCTGATCTTCCACGCCGCCGTCACCGACACCGAGCGCCTCGACCGGGCCGCGATCATCGCCCACGAGATGGCGCACATGTGGTTCGGCGACCTGGTGACGATGCGCTGGTGGGACGACCTCTGGCTGAACGAGTCCTTCGCCACCTACATGGGCTACCGGATGGTCGCCGAGGTCACCGCGTGGCCGCAGTCCTGGACCCGCTTCGGCGTCAACCGCAAGACCTTCGGCTACGCCGCCGACCAGCGCCCGTCCACCCACCCGATCGCGCCGAAACTCGTCACCGATGTCGACGCCGCCTTCGCCAACTTCGACAGCATCTCTTACGCCAAGGGCTGCTCGTCGCTGCGGCAGCTCGTCGCCTGGCTGGGCGATGAGGCATTCTTCACCGGCCTGAAGGCCCACTTCGAGAAGCACGCCTGGGGCAACGCGACCCTCGACGACCTGCTCGAATCGCTCTCCGCGTCGAGCGGCCGCGACCTGTCCGAGTGGGCCCGGGTCTGGCTGCGCACCCCGCAGGTCAACACCCTCACCCCTGTCGTGACCTGGGATGACGCGGGCCGCTTCGCCTCGGTCGCCGTCCGGCAGACCGCCTCGGCCGAGTTCCCGACGCTGCGCCCGCACCGCATCGGCATCGGCTGGTTCGACGAGACGGGCGTCTGGCAGCGGACCGAGGTGGACATCGACCCGGCCGCCGACGGCGGTCTCACCCCGGTCCCGCAGCTCACCGGCGTCTTCGGCCGCGGGCTCCTGCTCAACGACGGTGACCTCACGTTCGCCAAGATCCGCCTGGACGAGCGCAGCCGTGCCGACCTGCCCAGCCTCCTCGTGGACCAGCCCGACTCGCTCGCCCGCGCGCTGATGTGGAACAGCGCCTTCGACGCCGTCCGCGACGGCGAGTGGCCGGGCGACGAGATGATCCGGGCGGCGGCGGTCGCGCTGCCGCACGAGACCGAGGTCGCCGTCTTCGAGTCCGTCTTCCAGCTCCTGCGCAGCCACGTGGCGACGCAGTTCGTCGCCGCCGACCGGCAGGATGCCGCCGTGCGCCAGCTCGGTGAGGCCTGCCGGGCCGCCATGACCGTCGCCGAGCCGGGCAGCTCCCGCCAGCTCGCCGCAGCCCGGAGCTTCATCTCGTGCCTCGACTCGATCAGCGAGGCACGGGCCTGGCTCGCCGGTGTCGGGCTGCCCGACGGGCTCGTCGTCGACTCCGAGCTGCGCTGGTCGCTGCTGCTGCGCCTCGGCGTACTCGGCGATGTCTCCGACGCCGAACTCGACGCGGCGCTCGCGGCCGACCAGAGCGCGCGGGGAGTCGAGTCCGCGACGAAGATCCGGGCGGCCCGCCCCGACGCGGCGGCGAAGGCCGCGGCGTTCGAGATCATCGTCTCGGACCGCACGCTCTCCAACCGCCAGCTCGCCGCGACCGCGGCCGGCTTCTGGCGCCCGGAGCACGCGGAGCTCACCGACCCCTACGTCGGCCGCTTCTTCGCCGAGATCGGCGCCACCGCGCAGTGGCGTGCGGGCCAGCTGCTCAACCTGATCGGCGAGGCCGCCTACCCGACCTATGCCGTGGCGCCATCCACTGTGGAGGCGGCCGATCGGATGATCGCCGCCGGCGGGCTGCACCCGATGCTGGAGCGGGTCATCGTCGACGAGACCGATGACATGCGCCGGGCCGTTGTGGCGCAGGCCAGATGGGCATAGCGGCCGGGCGGCGCAGAGTAGGCTATTGATCATGGCGAAACGACCGTCCCGGCCCGGCAAGGCGACCGCCGTGCCGGGCTCCGGGGCGGCCGGAGCGGGCCGCCGGATCGGCATCATGGGCGGCACCTTCGACCCCGTCCACCACGGCCACCTCGTCGCCGCCAGCGAGGTCGCCGGCCGGTTCGAGCTCGACGAGGTCGTCTTCGTCCCGACCGGCGATCCATGGCAGAAGGCGGGCAGCCGGGTGACGCCCGCCGAGGACCGCTACCTGATGACCGTCATCGCCACGGCGAGCAACCCGCGTTTCGCGGTGAGCCGGGTCGACATCGACCGCGACGGGCCGACCTACACCGTCGACACGCTGCGCGATCTGCGCGATGTCTACGGCGCCGGAGCGAAGCTCTTCTTCATCACGGGTGCCGACGCGCTCTCCAAGATCCTTTCGTGGAAGGATGCCGAGCACCTCTTCGAGCTCGCGCACTTCGTCGGCGTGACCCGGCCGGGATTCACGCTCTCGGATTCCCACCTGCCCGCCGACGCGGTGAGCCTGGTGCAGGTCCCGGCCCTGGCGATCTCGTCGAGCGACTGCCGGGCGCGGGTGGCGGGCGGGCAGCCGGTCTGGTACCTCGTTCCGGACGGAGTGGTCCAATACATAGCAAAACGACACCTGTACCGCTAGGTCTCGACAGTGTCATGCCGCACGGTGGCGCGTTACTCTGCGGCACCTGTGCCGGATTTGTGAGACGCTGGACTCCTGCCGAACGAGGAGAGTAACCAGGTGCCAGCAACCGAGCGCGCCGTTGAGCTGGCGTTGGCCGCAGCTCAGGCCGCAGCCGACAAGAAGGCCGAAGACATCGTCCTGCTAGACGTGGCCGACCAGTTGGTGATCACCGATGCGTTCGTGCTCGCGTCGGCGCCCAACGAACGCCAGGTCCTGTCGATCGTCGACGCCATCGAGGACGCCCTCCTGCAGTTGCCGGAGAAGGCCAAGCCGGTGCGGCGCGAGGGCGAGCGGTCCGGCCGATGGGTGCTGCTGGACTACATCGACATCGTGGTCCACGTGCAGCACACCGAGGAGCGCGAGTTCTACGCGCTCGACCGGCTGTGGAAGGACTGCCCCCAGATCGAATTCGTCGACCGCGACCTCGCGGACGCGGCGTGACCTCGGGCGCCGTCGACCTCGCCGGGACCCGCCTGATCATCTGGCGGCACGGCAACACGGATTGGAACGCGGGCAACCGCTTTCAGGGCCAGCTCGACATCCCGCTCAACGAGCTGGGTCGGGCCCAGGCACAGTCGGCTGCCGCCGTCCTCGCCGAGCTCCATCCGGACGCCATCGTCACCAGTGACCTGCAGCGGGCCGCCCATACGGCGGCGGCGCTCGCCGAGCGCACCGGGCTGACCGCACACCGGGACGCCCGCCTGCGCGAGCGCCACTTCGGCGCGTGGGAGGGGCTGACCCGCGAGGAGATCCAGGAGCGGTCACCGGCCGGCTTCGAAGCCTGGCGCCTCGGCCAGCCGCTCGTCGCCGACGGCATCGAGCGCGCCGAGGACCTGCTGAAGCGGGCGCACGAGGGCCTGGTCGCCGCTGCCGAGCGGGCACCCGGCGGCACCGTCGTGGTCGCCACCCACGGTGGCACGGCCCGGTGGGCGATCGCCGCGATGCTCGGCTGGCCCGAGGAGGTCATCGCGGGCATCGGTGTCCTGGGCAACTGCCACTGGTCCGAGCTGCGGTTCTATCCGCGGACGGGCTGGCGGCTCACCGCGCACAACCGTTTCGCCTGAACGATCACCGACAGCGCGAATCGGCCTCACCGGGAGCGCTCCCGGTGAGGCCGATTCTGTGGTGCGGGTAAAGCTTCCCGATCGCCGCAACTCTTCAAGAGGTGGTTCGGGACCACCTCTTGAAGAGTTGCGGTGTCTGCCGGTGGCGACCCGCCCGTTGCCGCCGGCTGGTCCGGGCTAGTGCGTCAGTCCCAGGGCGCTGGCGGCCGCGTGACCGTTGGCGTGGCTGGCGCCGTATGTCGTGACGAACGCCTTCGCCCCCTCCGGCCGCCAGGAGGCCGGCCAGCCCATCTCGACCACCGCGGTGGGGTGCGTCGCCGCCAGCTCCTCCACGAGCTCGCGGGAGGCCGTGCTGCGGTGCGTGTGTCGGCCGACGATGACGATCGGGCGGCCGGCCGCCTCGGCGACGAGGGCGCCGGCACTCGTCTCGTCGGAGGCGATGTGCACGTAGGCGGTGCCGTTGGTGTGCGGCTTGAGGCCCCACGGCACCGGTCCCTCGGCGACGCTGTGGCCCGCCGAGAGCTGCACGACCAGGGGCGAGTCGAAGCCCTTGACGGACCCCTCGATCCGGATGGCGCGAGCTGCGGCGGCGTAGCCGAGGTCCTCCTCGACCGCCTTGCCGACCGTGCCGTTGGTCCACGCGGCCAGGTCGGCGTTGCGGGCGGCGGCGTCCTCCACCCGGGCCAGGTCGAGCCGCCCGTCGGTGATCGCGGAAACGATCTCGGCCGCGATCAGCTCGATCAGCGCGCCGTCCACGTCCGAGCCGATGCAGAGCAGGTCGGAGCCCGCCTGCAGCGCCCGCACGGCGGCCGGTGCGATGCCGCCCGCGGCGGCCGCCGCGCCCGCCATCTCCAGCGCATCGGTCATGATCACGCCGGTGAAGCCGAACTCGTCGCGCAGCACGTCGAGAAGCATCCGGCGGCTGAAGGTCGCGGGATCGTCGCCCGTCAGCGCCGGTACGCGGATGTGCGCCGTCATGATCGACTTGGCGTCGGCGGCGACGACGGCGGCGAAGGGCGGCAGCTCCCGGGAGCGGAGCAGCTCCTCGGTGATGTCGACCGTCGGCAACCCGTGATGCGAGTCGTCGATCGTCGCGCCGTGGCCGGGGAAGTGCTTGGCGCACGCCGCGACACCGGCCGACTGCAGGCCCACCACGGCGGCGGCCGCATGACCGGCGACCTTGACGGGGTCGTCGCCGAAGGACCGCGTACCGATGATGGGGTTGTCTATCGCGACGTTGACGTCGACCGTCGGCGCGAGGTTGACGTTGATGCCGACGCGGACCAGATCGTGGCCGATCGCCTGGTAGACCCGGCGGGTGAGGCCGAGGTCGCCGATCGCGCCGAGTGCGGCGTTGCCCGGGTAGGGGCTGCCCGTCGCGTGGCTGAGCCGGGTGACGTCGCCGCCCTCCTCGTCGGTGGCGATCAGCAGGTCGGGGCGCGCCGCCCGCAGCTGCGAGGTCAATCGAGCCACCTGATCGGGGGAGTCGATGTTGTAACCGAAGAGGCAGTAACCGGCGAGCCCGTCGGTGACGAGATTGACGGCCCATTCCGGCGCCGTGTGGGCGGCTCTGTTGGCCACGCCTGCGCCGATGGCGACCCCGTCCGCGGTGCGGCCGCCGAAAGCGCCCAGCAGCGTCCTGAGGGCCAGCCTGCGGAGGCCCGGGTCGATCGTCATGAGCATCCTCCCAAGAAGGGTTCCTGCACTTTAAGTCAGCGCGTGTCCGGCGTTAGGGGGACTACCCGAAATGCCCGGGGGTCGTACGCTACCGCCAGTGGTTAAGCATTACCAATCTAATAAGAAACTTTACTAAAAACCAGTGCCACACACATATTAGGGGACATGAATGTCTTCCGCTCGCCTGCCCGGAACGCCGCGTTTGCTGCGCGCGCTCAATGACCGTGCCGCCCTGGAACTGCTGCTGGAGTTCGGCCCGCTCACCCGCTCGCAGCTGGGGGAGCGCACCGGGCTCTCGAAGGTCACCGCATCGCAGCTCGTCGAGCGGCTGGAGGAGCGTGGGCTGGTCCAGCGCGTCGGTGAGCAAGCCGGTGGGCGTGGGCCCAACGCCCAGCTCTATGCCGTGACTCCATCGAGCGCCTTCGTCGTCGGCGTTGACGTCGGGCCAGACCATGTTATCGCCGTCTGCGCCGACATCACGGGTGCGATCGTCGGCCGCGCCGAACACTCCACCCACGACACCGACGACCCGGTCGGCGTGGTGCACAACGCCGTCCTCGAAGCCGCAGCCCAGGGCGGTGCCAGCCTCGCCGATCTGCGGCGGATCGTGCTCGGTACGCCGGGCCTCGTCGACCCCGCGACCGGTGACATCGCCTTCGCCTGGGACCTGCCCCGCTGGCACCGGGGACTGCTCGCCGCCCTGCGCGAGGACCTCATCCCGGATGTCTTCTTCGAGAACGACGTCAACCTCGCCGCGCTCGCCGAGTCGCACGACGGCGCGGCCAAGGACGTCAAGGACTTCGTGCTCGTCTGGGTCGACCGCGGTGTCGGCCTCGCCATCGTGCTCAACGGCCGTCTGCACCGGGGCTCGGCCGGAGCGGCGGGTGAGATCGGCTACCTGCCGGTGCCCGGTGCCGAGCTGCCCCGCGATGTCAGCAAGCGCGGCAAGGGCGCCTTCCAGCAGATCGCCGGTGCCGACGCGGTCCGCCAGGTCGCCCGCGAGCACGGGTTCAAGGGCGCGACCGCCGGTGACGCGGTGCGGGCCGCCATCGCTGCGGGCACCAAGGGCGGTCCCGTCCTGGACGAGCTGGCCCGGCGGCTCGCGCTCGGTGTGGCCGCGGTCGGTGTCGTGCTCGACCCGCCGCTGATCGTGCTCGCCGGCGAGGTCGGCTGGGCCGGTGGCACGCCGCTCGCCGAGCGCGTCCAGCACGAGGTCGCGGCGATCACCCCGGTCTCGCCGAAGGTGGTCGTCTCGGCCGCTGCGGCGGAGCCGGTCCTGCGGGGAGCGCTGCTGACGGGCCTCGACGCGGTCCGCGACCAGGTCTTCGGCTCCACAGTGGAGTAACCTCCCTGAATTTTAATGCTGGACACGCCGCCCGGCGTGCAACAAAGGTCAGGGTCAACTCGACCCTGACCTTTGTTGCAGTTATCGCGGCGTGTCCAGCATTAAAATTCAGGCGATGTCGCGGCGGCGGAAGTGGAGGAAAGCCCCACCCGCCAGGACGGCCAGGATCACCCCGAAGACAGCCAGCGAGGTTGGCCAGGTGATCACGCCGTCGCAGCTGCTGCCGCCGCCGAAGCCGTCGTCGGCGCAGAATCCCCGGTAGTAGGTGTACTTCTCGGCCATCCAGGCGATCACGTAGCTGCTGAGGAACCACGGGTCCTGCGAGCGGGTGTTCAGCACCTCCATGACGATGCGGGCGCCCCCCTCCCAGACCACCGCGTACGCCGTGAGCACCCCCAGCGACGCGGCGGTGTGCCGGCCGATCACCGCGATGGAGAAGGAGATCGCGGTGGCGATCAGCGCCAGTGCGATCCCGCGCAGGCACATCAGACTCAGCCGGCCCCAGAACCCGTCCTCGATGACGCCCGGGAAGCCGTTGGTCTGCCCGAGCGTCCAGAACGTCCCCACGTAGAGCAGGGTGAACAGCACCGAGAAGACCCCGACGGCGCCGAGCAGGACCGCCAGCTTCGCGCCGAGGACGCGCAATCGCTGCGGTCGCCACAGCAGCAGGTTGGTGAGCCCGCCGCTGGACATCTCCGCGCCGATGAAGGTGGCGCCGATGAGGAAGCCGAACAGCGCCAGGTAAGCGGCGAGGAACCCGATCAGGACGAAGATGACCCGGCGGAAGACGAGCGCGTCGTAGAGGAAGTCCTCGACCTTGATCTTGTCGACATCGACGTAGCAGCGGTTGGGATCCTGCGGGAACTGCTCGCGGATCTCGTTCGGCGTCTCGGGCTTCTGCGCCGCGAGGCACTGGCTCTGCCAGGTCGTGAGGTATTCGCGCTGCTGGCGCGCACCCTCCTGAGCCTGCTGCCACTCATAGGCGGTGGGCTGGTGGGTGCTGGCGACGGTCACGGCGGTGGTGATCGCGAAGACGACGAAGAGCAGCGCGGTGAGGATCTGCACGAACCGCCGCGAGGCGAGGCGGCTCAGCTCGGCCTTGATGAGGTTCACGCGGACTCCCCGGTGGTGGTCTCGTCGCTGATGTCGATGACCTGCCCGGTGCCGGGCGGGTCGTTGACCTGGCGGGTGACGCCGGGCGTCGGGCGGGTGCCGGTGAGGTCGAGGAAGACGCTCTCCAGGTCGGGGGTGATCGGCGTGAGCTCGGTGACCCAGATCCCGGCCTTGCCGAGCACCTCGCTGATCCGGGCCGGGTCGGCGATGCCGCCGACGACGATGTGTCCCTCGCCCGCCACGATGCTGCCGCCGACCGCCGTGAGCAGGTCGATCGTGCGGGGCAGGTCGGCCGCGCCGACCCGGAACTCGCCCTTGGCGTGGCTCGCCAGCACCTCCGCCACCGGACCGGCGACCACCCTGCGCCCGCGCGAGACGATCGTCACGGTGTCGCAGATCAGTTCGATCTCGGCGAGGATGTGGCTGGATATGAGCACCGTCACACCGCTCGCGGCGAGACCGCTCACGAGCGTGCGCATCTCGTGGATCCCGGCCGGGTCGAGCCCGTTGGCCGGCTCGTCCAGGATCAGCAGCTCGGGCGACTTGAGCAGGGCGGATGCCACGGCGAGCCGCTGCTTCATGCCCAGCGAGTAGGTCTTGACCCGGTCGTCGGCCCGATCGCGCAGGCCTACCTGTTCCAGTGCCGAGTCGACCATCTTCGGTGGCACCCCGCCCGCGGTCGCGAGCAGTCGCAGGGTCCGCCGACCGGTGAAGTTGCCGAAGAAGGCGGGGCTCTCGACGATCGCGCCGACCCGGTGGGCCACCTCGGCGTACTCGTCGGAGGGTTTGCCGAGGATGCGCATCTCGCCTTCGTCGGCGCTGACCAGCCCCAACAGCGTACGCAGGGTGGTGGTCTTGCCGGAGCCGTTGGGCCCGAGGAAGCCGTGCACCTGCCCGGCCTCGACGGCCATGTCGAAGCCGTCGAGGGCGGTCTGCCGGCCACGGCGCAGGCTGCTGAAGGTCTTGCGCAGCCCGGAAATCTCAATGACGACTGTCACATCGCGAAGGTAAGCGACACGACCCTCACGTGGGGGGCGCCCGGTAGGTGAAGCACTTCATGATTTCATTGGCGGGTGGCCGACCTGGATGACCGTGCTGACCTGGTGATCGATGCCGATGCGATCAGCGTCCTGCGCAGCGGAAAGACGCTGCTCCGGGACGTCTCGTGGCGGGTAGAACTAGACGAACGGTGGGTGGTACTCGGTCCGAACGGCGCGGGGAAGACCACGCTGCTCAATATCGCGGCCGCACGGACGCACCCGACCTCCGGCACCATGCACGTGCTCGGCGAGCGCCTCGGCCGCACCGACATGCACGAGCTGCGGACCCGGGTGGGCCTGTCCACCGTCGCGCTGCACGACCGGATCCCCGGCGAGGAGTCGGTCCGCGATGTCGTCGTCACCGCGGCCTGGTCGGTGGTCGGGCGCTTCCGCGAGGAGTACGACGTGCACGACCTCGCCCGGGCCGACGCGCTGCTGGAGCAGTTCGGTGTCGCCGGGCTCGCCGAGCGCACCTACGGCACGTTGTCGGAGGGCGAGCGCAAGCGCGTCCAGATCGCCCGCGCGCTGATGACCGACCCCGAGTTGCTGCTGCTCGACGAGCCGGCCGCCGGGCTGGACCTGGGCGGCCGGGAGGACCTGGTGCAGCGGCTCAGCGCGCTCGCCGAGGACCCCGACGCACCGGCCCTCGTGCTCGTCACCCACCACGTGGAGGAGATCCCGCCGGGCTTCAGCCACGCGCTGCTGCTCCGCGACGGCGGCGTGGTCGCGGCCGGGCTGCTCGGCGACACGATCACGAGCGAGCACCTCACCGCGACCTTCGGCCTGCCGCTGCGGGTCACCTACGACAGCGGCCGCTTCGCCGCCCGCGCCGCCTGATCCTGTCTGCGCTGCCTGATCCGGTCCGCGCCGCCGGAGTGGGCCGCGCTGCCTGAGCCGACGTCGCTCCAGGAGAACTCGATCGGGATCTTGGATGCTGGACCGGACGGGACCCCGGCGGTTCCGCTGTCCGGATAGGTTCACCGCGGACGTGAGCACATCGGTGAGAAGGCACAGGAGGTCGGCGAATGCGGCGGTTCGAGCGCGGCGAGACGGTGATCCGGCGGGAGATCATGCGCGGCGAGGTGTGGTTCGCCGCACCGCACATCTGCGTGCAGGACACGGACGACCTGATCGTGACCTACCTGCCCGGCGGGGCCGAGTTCGGTTTCCCGCAGCACGGTTCCTTCCCGGTCGGCCGCCACCCGTGGGAGGGGGCCGGGCACACCCGGTGGTCCGGTCACGGAGCGCTGCACCTGCACTTCCCCGGTGTCGATCACGCGATCTTCATCTTCTGGCACGGTGACCAGCGGGAATGGGCGGGATGGTATTTCAACCTGCAGGACGCGCCCCGGCGTACCGAGCTGGGTTTCGACACCCTCGACCACGAGCTGGACCTGTGGTGGGCCGCGGGCGAGCCGACCTGGGAGTGGAAGGACGTCGACAAGTTCGCCGCGACCGGCCCCGATCGCTACCCGGGCCGGATGGCGGAGATCCAGGCCGAGGGCGACCGCATCGCCGGGCTGCTCGACGCGGGCGAGCGCTGGTGGGACGAGGGCTGGAAGGACTGGCGGCCCGACCCTGCCTGGTCCGTCCCGACCCTCCCCGCCGCCTGGGCCGACATCCCCTGGACCACCCGCTGACCGGTGACGTCGTGCAGCAGAGCGTGGCCTTCTCGCGAAGCGAGGCCACGCTCTGCTGCACAACGTGACGGTCCGATAGGACCAACTCTTGAAGAGTTGCGGCGATCTTGGCGTCGGGCGCCGCGGCGTGGAATGTGACAAGTATGGATGACTGGCGAAGATTGACCGTTCGGCCGGTGTGCGGGTGCCGGGTCGGGAATGAATAGTCACGGGAACGTTCACGCGGACACGGAGGATTCCCTGATGGGGCGTAAACGTTTCCGACTCGGACACGACCATGGCGGTCGCGTCACCGTTCGCACAGTCGCCGACATCGCCGGCGTCTCGATCGCGTCTGCCTCACGCGTCCTCAATGGACTCGGGGGCTCACCGGAGCTCTCCGCTCGCGTCCGTTCGGCGGCCGAGCGGGTGGGCTATGTGCCCAACGCCATCGCCCGATCGCTGCAGGCGCAGCGGACCGGGCTGATCGGCATCGCCGTGCCCGACATCGGCAACCCGATCTTCATCCAGATGGTCCGCCAGGCCGAGCGGGTCATCTCCGACTCCGGCCGCCAGCTGCTGCTGCACGCCACCAAGGGCGACGCCGCCGGTGAGGTGGAGCTGCTGCGCGGGCTCGCCCGCCGATACGTGGACGGGCTCATCCTCTCCACGATCAAGGTGACCGAGGCGCACCACGCGATTCTGTCGCAGGTGGCGGTACCCGTCGTCGTCACCGGGCAGCTGCTCGGCGATGTGCCGGTGGACAACGTGTGGGCGGACAACACCGCCGGTGTGCAGCTCGCGATCGAGCACTTCGTCCAGTCGGGGCGGCGGCGGATCGCCTTCGTCAACGGGCCGCTCGACACGATTCCGGGTTCGGTGCGCGATGTCGCCTACCGCTCGTCGGTCGCGGCGGCCGGGCTCGCGGTCGACGACGACCTCATCGAGAACGGCGACTTCACCTTCGCCGCCGGGCTCGACGGTACGCGTCGGCTGCTCGACCGGGTGCGCCCCGACGCGATCCTCTGCGGCAACGACCTCATCGCCGCCGGGACCCTGCACGCGCTGCTCGCCTCGGGCATCAGGGTGCCGACCGAGGTGGCGATCATCGGGATGGACAACACGGCGCTCGCCGAGCTGACCTTCCCCCGGCTGACCAGCGTCGACCTCGGCGGTGGCGAGCGGGGGCGGATGGCTGCGAGGATGCTGCTGGACCGGTTGGAGACGCCGGACCTGCCGCCCCGGCACGAGTCGATCGTGCCCTTCCTCGCCGTGCGCGACACCACGGTGCCCAACGGAGACCTATGAAGATCGTCGTAGTCGGGAGCACCAACCTCGACCTCGTTGCCACCACCCCGGCGCTGCCCCGCCCCGGCGAGACCGTGCTCGGGCACCGCTTCAGCACCGTGCCGGGCGGCAAGGGCGCCAACCAGGCGATCGCCGCCGCCCGGGCCGGTGCGGATGCGCTCTTCCTCGGCGCGGTCGGCGACGACCCCTTCGCCGACCAGCTCCGGGCCAACCTCGCCGAGGCGGGTGTCGACCTGTCGCTGCTGCGGATCGTGCCCGGCCCCAGCGGGGTCGCGCTGATCGCGGTCGACGACGACGGCGAGAACTCGATCGTCGTCGCGCCCGGCGCCAACGCGCACTTCACCGAGCTGACCGAGGAGGACCGCTCGGCGATCGCGAGCGCCGGAGTGCTCCTGCTCCAGCTGGAGATCCCGCTCGCGACGGTGATCGAGGCCGCGACCGTCGCCCGTGCCGCCGGGGTCCAGGTGCTGCTCAACGCAGCACCGGCCCAGTCGCTCCCGGCCGAACTGCTCGCCGTCACCGACATGCTCATCGTCAACACGCTCGAAGCCGAGATCCTCCTGGGGTACGCGGACAGCAGCTCTCGCCGCAGCCCCAGCGCGAGTGCCCGGGGGATGCTCGCCTACGGCCTGCTGGAGGAGATGCGCCGGCTCGTGCCGAAGGTCGTCCTCACCGCCGGTGCCGACGGTGCCTACTACACCGATCAGAAGGGCGGCTGGCTGCACGTGCCGACGCCCCGGGTGGAGGCGGTCGACACCACGGCCGCCGGTGACGCCTTCGTCGGCGCGCTCGCCGTGGCGCTGAGCATGGGCAAGCAGATCGGCCCGGCGCTGAGCTGGGCCTGCGCCGCCGGTGCCATCTGCGTGACCCGGGCGGGTGCGGGCGGCTCGCTGGCGACGTTTGCGGAGATCGACGGGCTCGCCGCCCACTAGGCTGAGTGCGTGGCACGCAGCGTTTACCTCACCGGCCTGGAGGCAGGCGGCGGCAAGTCGACCATCGCGCTGGGCGTGGCGGAGCTCTTCTCCCGGCGGGTTCGCCGGGTCGGGGTCTTCCGCCCGTTCAGCCGGGGACCCGTCGATCCCATCGTCGAGCTGCTGCGGCAGCGTTATGGCATCGCACCGGAGGCGGCCGGGACGGCACTGCGCTACGCCGAGGCGTGGGAGCTCGTCGCCCGGGGCCGCACCGAGCAGCTCGTGCAGTCCGTGGTCGAGCGGTTCCACGAGATCGAGCGGCACTGCGACGCGGTCGTGGTGATCGGGACCGACTTCGGCGAGGCCGACGGCGGGCGGATGGGCGAGCGGCACGAGACCTCCTTCGCCGACGAGCTCGCCTTCAACCTGCGGCTCGCGGGCGACCTCGGCGCACCGGTGCTGCCGATCGTCGACGGGCAGGGCTCGACCGATCTGGAGTCGGCGATCCGCTCGGCCTACCAGAGCGTGGGGGACCACCCGATCGTCGCGATCATCGCGAACCGGGTCTCGGACGAGCAGCGGGCCTCCGTCCCCGCGTTCGTCGAGTCGACGCCGGTGTACGGCGTACCCCTCGTGCTCTCGGTTTCGGCCCCGACGGTGGGTGAGGTGGCCGCGGCGCTGGGGGCCCGCCCGCTGCTCGGCTCCTCGCCGAAGGCGCTGGACCGCGACGTGCTCAACGCGGTGGTCGGTGCGGCGATGGTGCCCAACTTCCTGGACCACATCTCCGACGGTTGCCTGGTGGTCACGCCGGGGGACCGGGCCGACCTCATCGTCGCGTCGATGGCCGCGCACTCGTCGGGGCTCGCCTCGATCGCCGGTCTCGTGCTGACGCTGGGGATCGAGCCCGATCCGCGCGTCGTCGAGCTGCTGGGCCGCTTCCGGGCGGAGCTGACCGTGCTCTCGGTGGAGACCGACAGCTATGACACGGTGGCCGCGCTGACCGGCCTGGAGGGCCAGCTGACGGCCGACAGCCCGCGCAAGGTCGACGCGGCCCTCAACGCCTTCGAGTCCAACGTGGACGTTCCTGAGCTGACCGCACGCCTCGACGTGACGCGCTCGGACCGGATCACGCCGCTGATGTTCGAATACGAACTGATCGAGCGGGCCCGGGGCGAGCTGCGCCACATCGTGCTGCCGGAGGGGACCGAGGAGCGGGTGCTGCGCGCCGCCGACCAGCTCCTGCGGCGCGGCGTCTGCGAGCTGACCCTGCTCGGCCCGGTCGAGGTGATCGCCGAACGCATCCGTGACCTGGGACTCGACCTCGCCGACGCGAAGCTCGTCGACCCGACCTCGTCGTCGTGGCGGCGCGAGTTCGCGGCGACCTATGCCAAGCTGCGCTCGCACCGGGGCGTCACGCTCGACGCGGCCTTCGACACGGTCGGCGACGTCAACTACTTCGGCACGCTGATGGTCCACAGTGGCCGGGCCGACGCGATGGTCTCCGGCTGCGTGCACCCGACCGCCGACACGATCCGGCCCGCCTTCGAGATCATCAAGACCGCGCCGGGCGTCTCGATCGCCTCCAGCGTCTTCTTCATGTGCCTCGCCGACCGGGTGCTCGTCTACGGCGACTGCGCGATCAACCCGGACCCCGACCCGGAGCAGCTCGCCGACATCGCCATCTCGTCGGCCGAGACGGCGGCCCGCTTCGGCGTGGAGCCGCGGGTCGCGATGCTCTCCTACTCCACCGGCGGGTCCGGGGCCGGAGCCGATGTCGACAAGGTCGCCGCCGCGACGAAGCTGGTCCGGGAGCGGCGGCCTGACCTGCCGGTCGAGGGACCGATCCAGTACGACGCGGCGGTCGACCCCGATGTCGCCGCGACGAAGCTGCCGGGCAGCGTGGTCGCCGGGCACGCGACGGTGCTGATCTTCCCGGATCTCAACACGGGCAACAACACCTACAAGGCGGTGCAGCGGTCGGCGGGGGCGGTCGCGATCGGCCCCGTCATGCAGGGCCTGCGCAAACCCGTCAACGACCTCTCCCGGGGAGCCACCGTGCGCGACATCGTCTCCACCGTCGCGATCACCGCGATCCAGGCGGCCGCGTCGTGACCGCCCGCGTACTCGTCCTCAACTGCGGCTCCTCCTCCGTGAAGTACCGCCTCTTCAGCGGCGAGCGGACGGTCGCGTCGGGGCTGGTGGAGAAGATCGGCGAGGCCGGGTCCGAGGTCACCGACCATGCCGCGGCCCTTCGCCACGTGATGTCCACCCTCGACCTCGGGCAGCTCACGGCAGTCGGTCACCGGGTGGTCCACGGGGGGAAGCGGTTCAGCGAGCCCACGTTGATCGACGACGACGTGATCGCGGCGGTGCGCGCGCTGACCCCGCTGGCACCGCTGCACAATCCGGCCAACCTCGCCGGCATCGAGGTCGCCCGGGAGCTGCTGCCGGGGGTGCCGCAGGTGGCGATCTTCGACACGGCCTTCCACCGGACCCTGCCGGACTTCGCCGCCACCTACGCCATCGATGCGGCGGTCGCCGAGGAGTTCGGCATCCACCGCTACGGGTTTCACGGGACATCGCATGCTTACGTCGCCCGGCGTACCGGCGAGGTGGTGGGGCGACCGGCCGCGGACCTGAACGTGATCACCCTGCATCTCGGCAACGGCGCCTCGGCCTGTGCCGTGACCGGCGGTCGCAGCGTCGCCACCTCGATGGGGCTCTCGCCGCTTCCCGGGCTCGTGATGGGCACCCGCAGCGGCGACATCGACCCCTCGATCGTGTTCCACCTGGTCCGGGTGGCCGGGATGACGCTGGACGAGGTCGACGACCTGCTCAACAAGCGCAGCGGCCTGCTCGGGCTCAGCGGCGCCAACGACATGCGCGAGGTGATCGCCCGATGCGAGGCGGGTGACCCGGCGGCGATGCTCGCCTTCGAGGTCTACTGCCAGCGGATCAAGTCGACCGTGGGCGCCTACTACGCCCAGCTCGGCCGGGTCGACGCGATCACCTTCACCGCCGGGGTGGGGGAGAATTCGGCACCGGTGCGGGCGGCGGCGCTCGCCGGTCTCGGCCGGCTCGGCATCACCGTCGACCCCGCCGCCAACGACGCGGCCGAGCGCGGCGAGCGGATCATCTCGCCGCCGGGAGCCGAGGTCGCGGTCTGCGTGATCCCGACCGAGGAGGAGCTGGAGATCGCCACTCAGTCCCTGGCTTGCCTCGATAGGGGATGATCGAGGTATGCGAACGATCCTCAACATCCTGTGGTTCATCTTCGGCAGCGGTTTCCTGCTCGCCATCGGCTATGGCATCGCCGGGATCATCTGCTGCATCCTGATCGTCACCATCCCGTTCGGGATCGCGTCGTTCCGGATCGCCGCCTACTCGCTGTGGCCGTTCGGGCGGCAGATCGTCCGCAAGCCGAGCTCCGGCGCGGGGTCGACCGTCGGCAACGTGATCTGGGTGATCGTGGCCGGCTGGTGGCTCGCCCTCGGGCACATCGTCACCGGGGTCGCGCAGTGCATCACGATCATCGGCATCCCGTTCGGCATCGCCAACTTCAAGCTGGTGCCGGTCTCGCTCTGGCCGCTGGGCCAGGAGATCGTCGACATCGACTAGGTCTCAGCCGATCGGAGTCGGGCAGACGTTGGTCGTGAGCTTCTTCGCGAGCAGGCCGGAGCGCCTGCTCGCGTTCCACGCCGACATGGACAGGTGCTGACCGGCCGGGATGGTGAACTTGACGCCGCTCTGGCCGCCCCAGTAATAGACGTCGCCGTGGCAGGCGGGGGCGAACCAGCTCACCGTGGAGGTGATGCTCGGCCTCGCCGAGGTCAGCTCCATCCCCGATCCGCCGTCGTGGAACTGCTCGCCGTCGTTGACATAGCGGAAGCTGGCCCAGGAGACGACGATGCGCAGGCCGGGACAGAACGACATCCCCGCCGGTTTGGTGAGATAGAAGCGCACCCGGTTGCCGTTGGCGAGGGAGGCGTTCTCGACCTTCGGCATGATCTTGTTGTAGCAGGTCGGCGAGGCGCCGCCGCCGTCCGGCGCACCCGGCGGCGCAGCACTGGTCGCCGGTGGTGTGGGCGTGGGCGTGGCATCCACGACGAGCGACGCGGTCGGGGTCGGGGTCGGCCCGGCGCTCCACTCGGTGCCCGGCACCGTGGGCGACGGTGGCGCCGAGAAGGCGAAGGCGGCGAGCCCCAGCCCGACCACGACGAAGGTGGCGAGCACGGCGGCGCGGCGAGCGTGGCGGCGGCGGAGGGTCGATCTCGCCGCGGCGACCCCGGGGGCCTGGATCAGCGGGGCGACCGCCGCCCGGGCTTCGTCGAGGGCGGAGCGGATCGGGTCCGGCTCAGACATGATCCACCTCCCGTCGCCTGTCCTGATCTGCAAGGCGTGCCGCGAGCGTAGCTCGGCCGCGGTGCAGCCAGGACTTGACCGTGCCCTCGGCGGCGCCCGTCAGCTCGGCGATCTCCGTGACCGGCAGATCCTCCAGGTAGTGCAGGATGATCGCCTGGCGCTGGCGGGTCGGCAGGTGGGCGAGCAGCCCGACGACGGCGAGGCGGTCGGGCTCCGGGCCGGGGGTCGTCTCCTCGTGCCGCCCGGTCGTGGCGAGCTCCACTCCCCGGCGCAGGCGCCGCCACCGGCTCGTGGCGAGGTTCCAGGCGACCCGGCGGCACCAGGCGGCGGGATCCTCGAAGGTGCTCACCGCGGACCACCGCGACAGCGCCCGCACCATCGCCTCCTGCACGACGTCCTGCGCCTCGGCGAGATCGCCGGTGTGGACGAAGAGCTGGCTGGTGAGTCGATGGAAGGTGGCCGCGTAGAACTCCGCGAAGTCGCGGTTCTCGGCCACCTGGGTCACTCCACTGTCGGTCGGTCGGGAGGGTGATCCTACCTAAGAGCGTCCACCGATCGGCCGCTGGCGGCGTTGCCCGTCACCGTGTGTGCAAAGAGCGCGCACGGCGGCGCCGTGCGCTTGCCGGCCGCCGATCGGCGGATGCGCTACCGGGTGCGACTACTGTGGTTTTCGATGGCGCGCTGCAGCGCCCGGTAGATCTGGCCGAACCGTTGCGCGTCGGTGACCCGCAGCAGCAGTTGCTCGGCGCCGCCGATCGTCGCCCAGATCTCGTGCACCCGGCTGCCCCGGTCGTGACTCTCGTCGATGACGTTCATGCCTTTGTCGACGAGCGGACCGGCGAAGCCGATCAGGACGACGACCACGGCGAGGGGGAGCAGCACCCGCCCGACCGTCGCGCCCTCGCCGATCACCAGGGCGAGCAGGTAGATGAGCCCGATCGCGATCAGCAGGCCGCCCATCGCGAGGGCGATGGCGACGGCGACGCGCCGGAGCGGACGCCGACGGATCGCCTTGTCGCGCTCGCCCTCGGCGTGCCAGACGTAGTCGAGGTCCGGCAGGCGGAAGGCGGCGTCTCCGAGGCGCAGCGTCTCGGAGGTGATCTCCACATGCCTATCGCGATAATAGACGATCATGGCCGGCCTCCATGAGGCCCACGGTAGGGGATCCGCCCATGCGGCGCTAGTCTGACACCTGAACGATGATTAAGTCGATAGGAGACGGAGACGCGATGACTGACCTGGTCAAGCTCACGGTGGATGGTGGCATCGGCACGATCAGGCTGGAGCGGCCGCCGATGAACGCGCTCAACATCGAGATCCAGGAGGGCCTGCGCGCAGCGGCCGCCGAGATCTGCGCCGACGACTCCGTCCGCGCCGTCGTCGTCTTCGGTGGCGAGAAGGTCTTCGCGGCGGGTGCGGACATCAAGGAGATGGCCGGCATGTCCTATGTCGACATGGCTCGCCGGGCCGGTGCGCTGAGCAGCGCGTTCGACGCGATCGCCCGAATTCCGAAGCCCGTGGTCGCGGCGATCACCGGCTATGCGCTCGGCGGCGGCTGCGAGCTCGCCCTCGCCTGCGACTGGCGGGTCGTCGCCGACGACGCCAAGCTCGGCCAGCCGGAGATCAAGCTCGGCGTCATCCCCGGCGCGGGCGGCACCCAGCGGCTCGCCCGCCTGGTCGGCCCGGCGCGGGCGAAGGACATCATCCTGACCGGTCGCATGGTCGACGCGGCCGAGGCGCTGCGGATCGGGCTCGCGGACCGGGTGGTCCCGGCCGCCGATGTCTACGCCACCGCCGTCGAGCTCGTCGCTGGCTTCGTCGACGGTCCGGCCCACGCGATCGCGCTCGCCAAGCAGGCGATCGACGGCGGGCTCGACCGGGACCTCGCGGGCGGGCTCGCCTGGGAGTCCCAGCTCTTCGCAGCGCTCTTCGCCACTGACGACAGGGCCGAGGGCATGGCCGCCTTCGTCGAGAAGCGCCCCGCCAAGTTCACCGGCCGCTGACCGTCAAAGCCGCAACTCTTCAAGAGTTGGTGCTTCAGGCCGCCAGGCCTTAAGACCAACTCTTGAAGAGTTGCGGCTTTTCTGTGGGCTCATCACGGTCGACACAAGGCGAAAGCTCTTCATGTTTTCTGGGGGGCGCGGTAATGTCCCATCAACACTGTGGGCGATATGGGAGTGACGCATGAGTCAGAAGATCGAAGGTCACGGAGGCGCCTTGGCGCTGGCCGCGCTGCGAGCGGCCGGTGTCGAGGAGCTGTTCACCCTCTCCGGAGGCCATATCTTCCCGCTCTATGACGCGGCGCACGAGGCCGGATTCCCGCTCTACGACGTGCGGCACGAGCAGACCGCGGTCTTCGCCGCCGAGGCCGTCGCCAAGCTCCAGCGCCGACCGGGCGTCGCCGCCCTCACCGCCGGACCCGGCGTCACCAACGGCATCTCCGGCCTGACCAGCGCGTTCTTCAACGCCGCGCCCGTGCTCGTCCTCGGCGGCCGGGCGCCGCAGTTCCGCTGGGGCTCCGGCAGCCTGCAGGAGATCGACCACCTGCCGATCGTGCGGTCCATCACCAAGCACGCCGCCACCGTCACCGCCACTGACGAGATCCCGCAGGTCATCCGTGCCGCGCTGGCCGCGTCGCTCGCCACCCACCGGGGCCCGTCCTTCGTGGACCTGCCGCTGGAGGTCATCTTCGGCTTCGGCGAGGCGGAGATCATCGCCCCCGACGTTCCGGTCCTCACACCAGACCCCGACCAGGTCGCGCGGGTGGCCGCGCTCATCGCCGGCGCCCAGCACCCGGTCATCATCGCCGGATCGGATGTGTACGCGGGCGGCGCCGTCACCGAACTCCGTGCTGCCGCCGAGGCGCTGACCTGCCCCGTCTTCACCAACGGCATGGGCCGGGGCGCCCTGCCGCCGACCCATCCGCTCGCCTTCAGCAAATCGCGGCGGATCGCCCTCAACGGTGCCGATGTCGTCGTCGTCATCGGCACCCCGCTCGACTTCCGCCTCGGCTTCGGCGACTTCGGCTCCGCCAAGGTCGTGCACCTCGTCGACGCGCCGAGCCAGCTCGCCGCCCACGTGGAGGATGCGGTCGGCTGCGCCGGTGACCTGCGGCTCATCCTGACCGGGCTCGCCGAGCACGCGGGAGATCGAGTCGACCACACCGACTGGGTGGCCACCCTGCGCGATGCCGAGAACGCTGCGGCCGTGAAGCACGCTGCCGAGATGACCGTCGAGTCCGACCTGATCAAGCCGGCCCGGGTCTACGGCGAGCTGCGCAAGGTGCTCGCACCCGACGCGGTGACGATCGGCGACGGCGGCGACTTCGTCTCCTACGCCGGGCGCTATCTGGAGCCGGCGCAGCCCGGCACGTGGCTGGACCCGGGCCCCTACGGCTGCCTCGGCACCGGCATGGGCTACGCGATGGGGGCCAGGGTGACCTATCCCGACCGGCAGATCTGCGTACTCATGGGCGACGGCGCGGCCGGTTTCTCGCTGATGGATGTCGAGTCACTGGTACGCCAGCAGCTGCCCGTCGTCATCGTCGTCGGCAACAACGGCATCTGGGGTCTGGAGAAGCACCCGATGCAGGCGATGTACGGCTACGACGTCGCCGCCGACCTCCAGCCCGAACTGCGCTACGACGATGTCGTGATCGCGATGGGCGGTGCCGGCGAGACGGTACGCCAGGCCGACCAGCTCGGCGGCGCCCTGAAGCGGGCGTTCGACTCCGGCGTTCCCTACCTGGTCAACGTGGTGACGGACCCGGCTGACGCGTACCCCCGCTCCGCCAACCTCGCCTGACCCCGGTCACGTTGTGCAGCAAAGCGTGGCTTCGCGGAACGAAATAGCCACGCTTTGCTGCACAACGTGACGCTGAGCGTGGGGCTTGTCGGCCTGGGACGGCGGCGGGGCGGGAATGGGTTAGGTGGGGCGGGGCAGAATGGGCGGGTGGAGATCTCGCTGCTGGGGCCGTTGCAGGTCCGACTCGATGACGGCAGCGTCGTGGACGTCGGCGGGGCGCGGCTGCGGGCACTGCTGATCCGGCTCGCCCTCGACGCGGGACGGGTCGTCACGCAGTCGGCCCTCGTCGACGCCGTGTGGGCGGACGATCCACCGGCCAACGCGGTCAACGCGTTGCAGGCGCTGGTGTCGCGGTTGCGGCGGGGTGGCGTACCCATCGAGGGGTTGTCGGCCGGCTATCGACTCGCCGTGCCGGCCGACGCGGTCGATGCCCACCGCTTCGAGCGGCTGATCGCCGCAGGCGACCTGGACCGGGCGCTCGCGCTGTGGCGCGGCCCGGCGCTCGCGGATGTCGCGGAGGCCGAGTTCGCCCGGGCGCCCGTCGCGCGCCTGACGGAGCTGCACCTCGGCGCGGTGGAGGACCGGCTCGACGAGCGGATCACCGCCGGTCGGGTGGACGTGGCGGAGATCGACGAACTCGTCGTCGCGCAGCCGCTGCGGGAGCGGCCCGTGCACCTGCTGATGCGGGCGCTCGCCGGGCAGGGGCGGCACGCGGAGGCACTCGCCGCGTTCGACCGCTACCGCGAGCTCGTCGCCGATCAGCTCGGCGGCGATCCGTCGCCGGGCCTCGCCGAGCTGCACCTGGCGATCCTGCGGCAGGAGCTCGCCCCGGCACCCGGACCGGTCCGCACCAACCTCCGTGCGACCCGCACCAGCTTCCTCGGCCGCGAGGACGACCTGCTCAAGGTGGGGGAGCTGATCGGCGGAGCGCGCCTCACCACGCTGATCGGCCCGGGAGGCTCGGGCAAGACGCGGCTCGCGATCGAATCGGCGGGGGCGGCGCTGGACCTGTTCCCGGACGGGGTCTGGATGGTCGAGCTGGCACCCGTGACCGAGGGCGCGGAGCTGGCCCAGGCAGTGCTCGGCGTGATGGGCGCCCGCGAGCAGAAGCTGCGTTCCGATCCGCTCCTCAACGAGCTGCGCGAACCGATGGACCGCCTCGTCGCGACGCTGCGGCACAAGCGCGTGCTGCTCGTGCTCGACAACTGCGAGCACCTCATCGCGGCGGTGGCGGTCCTCGCCGACCAGCTCCTCGGCGACTGCCCGGAGCTGCGCATCCTCGCCACCAGCCGGGAGCCGCTCGGCATCGACGGCGAGATGCTGTGGCCGGTGGAGCCGCTGCACCTCGCCGAGGCGGTCCGCCTGCTGGCGGAGCGGGCCCGCGCGGTGCTGCCGGGATTCGTCGTGGATGACGCGAACCGGCCGCAGGTGGTGGCGATCTGCCGGGCCCTCGACGGCATGCCGCTCGCGATCGAACTCGCCGCCGCCCGGCTGCGGACGATGACCCCGGCGCAGCTCGCGGCCCGCATCGACGACCGGTTCCGGCTGCTGCGCGGCGGCGTGCGGACGGCGCTGCCGAGGCACCAGACCCTGCGCGCCGTCATCGACTGGAGCTGGGACCTGCTCAGCGTGGACGAGCGCGCGGTCTGGCAGCGGCTCGCGCTCTTCGCCGGCGGCGCCACGGCCGAGGCGGCCGAGGCGGTCTGCGGGCGCGATGTCCTGGACCTGCTCACGGCGCTCGCGGACAAGAGCCTGTGCCGCTCGGAGGGCGACCGCTACCTGATGCTGGAGACGATCCGGGAGTACGGCCTGGAGCGCCTCGCCGAGGCACCTGACGACGCGGAGCGGCTGGCCCGGCTGGCCTGGGCGACGTACTTCGTGGAGCTGGCCGAGCGGGCCGAGCCGATGCTCCGCTCGCCGCAGCAGCTGGACTGGCTCGCCGTCTTCGAGACCGAGCACGACAACATGCACGCGGTGCTGCGCTGGGCGATCGCGCATGAGGAGACCGTCATCGCGATGCGGCTCATCGCCAACATCGGCTGGTACTGGTGGCTGCGCGGCTATCGCGGCGAGGCCGCCGAGCTGGTGCGGTCGGTGCTGGCGCTGCCGGGTGAGGTGGACCCGAGGCTGCGGGCGCAGACCGCGCTCTACGGCTCGGTCGCCTCCGTCGACGCATTCGGCGACTTCGATCAGGCGAAGCTGTGGCTGACCGAGGCATCGGAGCTGATCCGCGGCGTCACGGTGGTGCACCCGATGCTGCGCCTGATCACGCCGATGCGGGCGCTGATGACCGCCGGTGTGGAGGGTATGCCGGAGGCGCTGGCGGAGTTCGAGCCGTTCTTCGACGACGAGGACCGCTGGGTCGCCTCGGTGACCAGGGCGTTTCACGGGCACGCGATGCTCAACCTCGGCCTGGACGCGGCGGGTGCCGTGATCGACTTCGAGATCGCCCTCGCCGGGTTCCGGGAGCTCGGCGACCGCTGGGGGATGGGCCTGGTCCTGGACGCGCTGGCGACCCTCGACGCCCAACGCGGCGACGCGGCCGGTGCGGCCCGGCACGCCCGGGAGGCGATCGCGCTGATCGAGCCGCTCGGCACCAAGGAGGACCAGGTGCAGCTGCGGCTGCGGCTGGCCTGGGCCCGCTGGCAGGAGGGCGCATACGACCAGGCGGCGGCGGAGATCGAGACCGCGTCCCGGGTCGCCGATCGGCTCGGCATGCCGGTGGCGACATCGAGTGTCGAGCACGCGAAGGCGACGCTCTGCCGGCTCCAGGGCGACCTCGCGGCGTCGAAGCGGCACCTGGAGCGCGCGGCCGAGCTGGTGCACGGGGTGACGGCGGCGCCGCAGTATTTCGCGATGCTCGCCGATGGACTCGCCATGGTCGCCGGTGCGGCGGGTGAGTTCGGCGAATCGCGGCGCCACCACGAGCGGGCACTGGAGCTGGCGATCGAGTCCGGCGACGCACCGATCGTGGGGCTGGTCCTGATCGGTTACGCCGACCTCGCCGTGCGCTGCGGCGATCCCGAGCAGGCGGCGGTGATGCTGGGCGCGTCCACCGGGGTCATGGGCATGATCGACCTCTCCAGCATGGACTGGGCCAGGATCGAGGCGCAGGCCAGGGCCGCGATCGGCGACGACCGTTACGCGGCGGCGTTCGAGCGCGGATCGGCTTGCACGATGAAGACCGCCGAGGAGCTCGCCAACGGCCCGACCGTCGACCGGCCGGGCCGTGACATCGGCCGCTAGATCCGGCGATCGTCAGGCGGCGGGCCGGCTGCGGCGGCGCTGAACCGCCATGCCGGCGAGGAATCCGATGGTGATCAGCCCGGTCGCAATGCCGAGCGGAGCGAGCGTGTTGGCCGCGAAGCTCTCCTGCCGGGGCATGGTGATCGCGTCGGGGCAGGCTCTCCCGGTGTCGCAGTGCACTGCGGGCGGGACGCGCTCGTTGTGCTGGATGACGTCGACACCTGCGCCGATGACGACCAGCAGGGCGACGACCCCGCACCACCGCAATAACGTGCTTGCCATTTCTCTCCCCGTCAGAATCTTCAGATCTCGTGTGGTTTCCGTCGCCAGAACGACGGAACCACACGAGATCTGGCGTTGCTCACGCCGGCAGCGGGTCCGGCTCTCCTTCGGCGGGTACGCCGACGGTCGGCCGCCGTACGACCAGGACTGCGATCATGGCCCATGGGATCCACACGGCCTCCAGCAGCACCCGGACGAGTGCGGGCGACACCGGAATGTAGGGGATCATGACGAGCCCTCGGTCGACGGCGCCCAGCAGCGCGAAGAGTGCGATGAGCAGCGTCAAGGAGCCGAGGGCTCGCGTACCCCGATGGCGGAGCCCCAGCGCGACCCCGACGAAGCCGGCGCCGACGAGCGCGAGGCCGACGGCGTTGAGCGGCGAACCCATCTCCTGCGCGCCCACGACGCCGAGGCCGAGGCCGACGGCCGTGACCGCGAGGCCGGCCGTGGCGAGCAGGGAGCCGCGCAGGCGGCGCAGCACCAGGCCGATCAGGAGCAGCACCAGCACGATCGCCTCGCCGAGCGCCCACTTGACCTCGATGCGCTGCAGCCCGCTCGCCCCGAACCAGTCGCAGTCGACCGGGATGCGCTGCTCGCTGATGGAGTAGTTGGCGCAGGTGTACATCTTCAGCGTCCCGGCGGGCTCGCCGATCCAGCGCGTCGTGCCGATCCCGGCGAGGTCGTCGTCGCCGCAGACCGGTAGCGCCTCGGGGTAGGAGCCGGATGTCGAGGTCGGGTTGCGCCAGCAGTTGTGGACGCCCTGCCCGTCCCACCAGAAGTCCAGGCCGTTGGGGGCGGCCCTGCCCTCGGGCGTCACACCCATCGAGTTGCCGTAGTAGCGGTTGTGGTGCGACGTGTCGAATTGCTGGGCGAAGCCGGTGTCGTTGCGCACGAAGCCCGGCACCCAGCTTGTGATGAAGCCCGCGTAATTGTTGCCGTAGACGTAATTGTCGCGCCAGATGTTGTAATTGCCGCCCGGGTTGATCACGCCGCCGCCGACCGGTACGCCGACCGTGTTGCAGACCACGCCGCTCTCGTATCCGCGCTGCTCGAACGGCTTCTTACAGGTCCCGTCGCGGGTGTATCCGTAGTAGTCGACGTTGTTGTCGGCGATGATGTTGTGCTCGAACTTCGAGTGGTTCTGCGGCATGCCCGGGTGATCGGGGAATGCGCTGTCGGTGGAGATTCCCGTCGAGTTCTCCTCGAACCGGTTGTCGTGCACCCAGACCGAATCGCCTGCCGTACCGGAGTAGCCGAGCGCGTTGTGGTGGCTGTAGCAGTTGCGGATCTCGATGGCGTAACGCGGGACGACATAGCCGCGCTGCTTGTTGATGTCGGAGGCGGCGCCGGGGTAGACCCCGCTGTCGCCGTTGCCGTAGCCCTCGCAGTCGGTGTAGAGGCCGTGGTCGGTGGCGAAGGTGAGGAAGCCGTACTCGTCGTTCCACCGGCCGACCGACTTGTCGATGACGAAACCGTCGGTCTCGATGATGTAGATCGCGTTGAACTGGCTCTTCTGCGCCGTCAGATTGCGGAAATAGACACCGTCGGCGCGGTCGGCCCGGATCGTGTTCAGCTTCTTGAACTGCGCGTCGAAGACGACGTCCTTCGGGTCGGCCCCGGTGCCCTCGATCTGGACGCCCTTCTTGCCCATGATCGCGACGAGGTTCTGCAGGTGCGGGCAACGTTCCTGGTCGGCGTACTCGAGGATGGCGTACCCGTACATGACCGACTTGCGCCCGGCGAACCTCTCGTCGGCGCAGTCGGCGGTGGGCGCAACCAGGCTGGGCTCTTCCAGGTAGAGGCCGGGCAGGACCTTGACGATCGTGCCGGGGAGCGTGATCGCGTCGACCGCGGCCTGGAGGTGCCGGAACCCGCCGGCCTGGCACGCGGTCCACAGGGCGAGGTTCGCCGCCTTGAGCTCGGCGGGGAAGGCGGCGATCCGGCTCTCGAAGTCGGCGCGGTCCGCCTTGCAGACGAGCAGGGTGGGTCCCTCGGTCCGATAGGTCGGCACGCTGCCGGTGCCGTCGAGCGTACGGGTGGTGCGCTCGTCGTGCGCCGATGCGGCGGCCGGGGTCAGGCCCACCATCAGCGCGGCGCTCAGGGCCGCGAGGCCGAGCGCCGATGTGATCCTCGTCATGCCCATGGCCGCGGAGCCTAGAGAATTCTTCGCGTTTACGCCAGACATTCACCCCTGTGCGCGCGCCACCGCGTGCCGCCGGGCCGTGACTGCCGCGCCTCGGTCACGTTTTGCAGCAAAGCGTGGCCATTTCGCTTCGCGAAGCCACGCTTTGCTGCAAAACGTGACCAGGGTGAGCGCGAGCTTGTAGCGCGGCACGGCGTGGCGCGGCGCGGCGCGGCGTTAGAGGAGAACCAGGCCCAGGGTGGCGAGCAGAGCGATGGCGAGTCCGGCCAAGGTGACCGTGCGGGCGATCTCCGGCGGGTCACCGGCCGTCGAGGCGTTCAACGCTCGGATCCGGCGCTGGCTGAGAATGAGAAAGCCCAGCCAGACCAGCATGCCCAGGGTGAGCGCACCGGCCTCGGTCGGGCTGATCCCGCCGTGCACGGCCGCGACCACCATGACGATCGCGACCACCGAGGTCACCAGCATCGTCCGGCGCCACGCGAGCCGGGTCCGCTCCACCGCCGCGCCGGTGGTCACGACCTGCCGGTCTGGATCAGCACGGAGAGGAAGAGCAGCAGCACGCCGACCCCGACCATGAGCGCGAGGACCGCCGGGAAGCGCGACGCGGGCAGCGGACGCCCCTCGCGCATCGCGATCTCGCAGCGGATCCAGTGGTCCACCGCCCGCAGTGCGCACGCCCCACCGAGGAAGAGCAGGCCGACGGCGAGCACTTCGCGCAGGTGGGGGATGGCGAGCGGCGGCACGAACTGGGCGATCGCGAGTCCGCCCGCGACGAGCGACAGGCCGGTCCGGATCCAGGCGAGGAAGGTCCGCTCGTTGGCGAGGGAGAATCGATAGTCGGGAGTGGTCCCGGTTTCGCGTATCTCGCGGGGATCAAACCATTTGCGGAGCGCTGCCAGCACCTGCCTAGTATCCCTTGGTGACCACACTGACAGACCCAAATGCCCTGCTAGCACTCTATGACGAGCAGTTGCGCCCCGACTTTCCCGACCCCGCTCCGGCCGGGACGGTCGTCGAGCGCGACGGTCCGCTGGTGCGGGTCACGGGCATCGGCCGGGGCGGGTTCGTCACCTATCGCGACCTGCGCGGGCTCGACGGCGCCGGGATCGACGAGCTGATCGCCCGGCAGGTCCGGATCTTCACTGAGCGCCGCGAGTCCGTCGAGTGGAAATACCACTCCCACGACCTGCCCGCCGACCTCCCGGCCCGCCTGCTCGCCGCGGGTTTCGTGCCCGAGGAGGAGGAGACCGTCGTGATCGGCCCGGTCGCCCCGCTCGCGGCCGCGCCGCTTCGCGACATCCCGGGGGTACGCCTGCGTGAGGTCACCAGCCGCGCCGACCTGGACCGCATCGCCGGAATGGAGGAGGCGGTCTGGGGCGACGGCTCCCGCGGGTGGCTCGCCGACGCCCTGGAGCGCGAACTCGCCGCCGACCCGACGGCGCTGACCGTCGTCGTCGCCGAGGCCGATGACGTGGTCGTCTCGGCCGGCTGGATCCGATATGTCCCCGGCACCGGCTTCGCCGGCCTGTGGGGCGGGTCGACGCTGGCGGAGTGGCGGGGCAAGGGGATCTACAAGGCGGTGGCGGAGTGGCGGGCCCGGCTCGCCGCCGAGCGCGGCTACTCCTACCTCCAGGTCGACGCGTCGCCCGACAGCCGGCCGATCCTGCAACGTCTCGGACTGATCCCGGTCACCACGACGACGCCGTACATCTTCGATGGGACTTCGATCATCGAGTAGTTGTCCACAGCCGGTCCTGCGCGCTGCCGATCGTCGCTAACGTCCGTCGCATGCGGACACAGGCAGACGAGCTCGACAGGCTCGCGCAGAGCACGCTGGAGGTCGCCGAGCAGATCGGCGCAGCCTGGCGGCCCGAGATGGGCATGCTGACCCCGGCCTCCGGCGCCTATCCGGCGGTGCCGGGCGTCGACGCCCTGCGCCGGGCGCAGGAAAACGTGATCGATGCGGCGGACATCGCCGTCCGGCGGCTGCTCGCCGTCGTGGAGGGTGACGCGGAGCGGGTCTGGCGCGTCGCCTTCGCCTACGCGGAGGCCGACCGGCGCGCCGGACAGCTGCTGCAGCGGGCTCGGGGGCGGGAGATATGACCCGCGAGCTGATCGTGGCCGACGTGTGGCGGCTGGAGCACGACTGGTCCGAGCTCGGCCGGGCCGGCACGCTGTGGCAGACGATCCTCCGCCGCGCCGACGAGCGCCTGCGCTCCTGGGACGCGCAGGCCAGGGCGACCGTGCCGGGCTCCTGGAGCGGCTCGGCGGCCTCGGCCTACGCGGCTCACCGCAAGCGGGTCGCCGCCGATCTCGCCGCCGCGCAGCAGCTCGCCGATCACGTCGGTGCCGCTGTGCGGGCCACCGCCGAGTCGATGCGGGCCGCCGACACCGAGCTCGCCGGCCAGCTGCGCAAACTCTGCGTCACCGTCGCCCTCGACGAGCGGCGGGAGCCGGGCCGGGTGGTCTTCCTCCCCGCCGACGCGGCGCAGGCCGCGCTGGTCCGAGCCGCCGTCGCGGCGGCCGGGCGCACCCGCAAGGAGCTGAGCGAGCGCCTCACCGGCCATGCCGAGACCGTCCGCCGCACGCTGCCGCGCTGGCAGCAGATCGGCGACGCGTGGCGGGGGGTGGCCGAGGGCGGCGATCCGTTCCTGCTGCCCGGGGAGAGCTCGCAGACGCTCGTGCTGCGCGACGGTCACCGGGTGGTGATCGCCACCGGCGCGGGCAACGACGACGTCCGAGTCTTCATCGACGAGGCGGGTCAACGGGTGGTCGACGTCAACGGGGGCCGGTGGCTCCTCGCCGCCGATGCCGAGGTGACCATCCGCACGGGCGACGGCGACGATTCCGTCGTCGTCGCCCCTGGCAGTGCTGTCCGGCTGACCGTCCTCGGCGGCGACGGGCGCGACCTGCTCGTCGGCGGCGACGGCACCGAGCGGCTGCTCGGCCTCGGCGGCGACGACCGGATCCTCGCCGGTGGCGGCGCCGACGTGGTCAGCGGCGGCGCGGGCAACGACTATGTGGACGCGGGCGCCGCCGACGACATCGTCGACGGCGGCTGGGGCGACGACACGCTCTACGGGCTCGCGGGCGGTGATCATCTCGCCGGTGGCGACGGCCGGGACTTCGTGGAGGGCGGCACCGGTCGCGACGCCGTCGACGGCGGTGCGGGCAACGACATCGTCTCCGGCGGCACCGATGACGACCGGATCACCGGGCGGGGCGGCGCCGACGTGCTCTACTCCGGTGCGGGGAGCGACACCGTGGACGGCGGTGCCGGTCGCGACATCGCCCACCTGACCTCGGCCGGTCCGGTCACGGGTGTGGAGCAGCAGGTCACGGTCGAGCTGCGCAACGTCGGCACCGAGGTGCGGGTCGAGGGCTCGCCGGAGTTCGTCGAGCGGGTGCAGGCCGACCTCGACCTCCTGCGCACCTCTCCGGTCGGGCAGCAGATGCTCGCGGGACTCGACGCGGGGGTCGCCAACGGGCCGGTCGACCACCTCACCATCATCGAGTTCGCCACCGACAACGGCAGGGCGACGAGCGACGGCGTCGTGGCCTACAACCCCGCCTTCAACACGCTGCTCGGCGGCACCCCGCCGGTCGGGGTGCTCTATCACGAGCTGGCCCACCAGTGGGACTTCACCCACGGCACGGCAGATCTGGGCACTTACCACAACCCGGCCGATCCCGACCGGTTCGTGGGGCCTGACGGGCAGTGGCACGAGACGACCAACCTGGAGCGGGTCGCCGTCGGCCTGCCGATCGACGACGACAACGACCCGCGGACTCCGATGCGGCTCGACCCCGACCACCCGTTCGACCTGACGGAAAACGGTCTGCGCGCCGAGATGGGCCTGAACCAGCGCCGGAAGTACGCGGTATGAGACGCCTGTCGTGGCTGGTCGCGGTGCTGCTGGCGGGGTGCGGGGCTCCCCGGCCCGCTCCGGCGGACCCCCGCCCTCTCGTGGAGCTGAGGGCGGGGACCCGGTCGGAGACCGGTCGAGTGTGGGTGACCTATCGCCTGCGCAACGACGACACCCGCCCCGTCGTGTTTCACGAGCAGCGCGAGCCCTATGTCGTGACCGGACCCGGCGACGCGGTGGAGATCTTCGTGGGCCGGGTCCCGCTCCCGCCGGACGGCCACCCCACCGTGCCCGAGCCGCCGACGTCGATGCGGGTGCTGGCTCCCGGCGCGGTGGTCGAGGTCACCGTCGCAGTGGCGGATCCGCCGGTGGATCGGCCGCCGATGTTCGAGCGACCCCGATCGTCGCCCGCGGCGGGCTGGAGCTTCTGCCTGGGCGTGACCTATCTCGTGGGTGCTGCGCCGACGGCCACCGGCTCGCTGGTGGCGGCCGTCGACTTCGCCGACGAGGACTATCTCTGCGTGCCGCTGACCCTGGCGTCCGGGTCGTCAGCTGCTCCATAGCGAGCGGACCGTGTCGCGGACGCACTCCTCGCGGAGCCGACCGCACGAGCACTGGTGCTCGTCGGGCTCGGCCAGTGGGTGATGTTGCCCGTCCGGGGCCGCTGCGGCATCGTCATCGGTGCCGGTGGGCGCATCGGTCGGCAGGGCGGATGTCAACTGAGCGGACATTTCATGCCACCTCCTGCATATTGGACTCTACTGCCCGTCAGGAATGACGTCGTGAGTTGTGTCACAACACATCGGGTGAATCACCTATGTTACCGGCTGGTAATCTAGGTGGCCTGGGTAACTCAAGGCTCAGGCTCTGGGCATACGGGCACATCCCATTGGGTAAGAACACATGAACGAGCGTTTAGCTTCCGTCCTCGCGGCGGTAGGCTCGCCAGCGGTTGCACCATCCACAGGAGGGTCGTCGAAGCACGATGAAGATCGTCGTACTCGTCAAGCAGGTGCCGGACTCCGGCGCGGAGCGCAACCTGCGCAATGACGACAACACCGTCGACCGCGGGTCGGCAAATAACGTGATCAACGAGATGGACGAGTACGCCATCGAGGAGGCACTGCGGATCCAGGAAGCGCATGGCGGCGAGGTCACCCTCCTGACCATGGGTCCCGAACGCGCCACCGAATCGATTCGCAAGGCTCTGTCCATGGGACCGGACAACGCCGTCCACGTCAGCGATGAGGCGCTGCGCGGATCGTGTGCCGTCGCCACCTCGGCCGTGATCGCCGCCGCGCTCCGCACGCTGGAGCCCGACCTGGTGATCTGCGGTGCGGAGTCGACCGACGCGCGCGGCCAGGTGCTGCCGCACATGCTCGCCGAGCGCCTCGGCGTCGCGGCGCTGACCGGTGCGCGCAAGCTGACCATCGAGGGTTCGCAGCTCACCATCGAGCGGCAGACCGAGGAGGGCTACGAGGTCGTCACGGCCGCCACGCCCGCCGTGGTCAGCGTCTGGGACACGATCAACGACCCGCGCTACCCCTCCTTCAAGGGGATCATGGCGGCGAAGAAGAAGCCGGTCTCCACGCTCGCGCTCGCGGACCTGTCGATCGACGCCTCGACCGTGGGCGTCGCCGGTGCCACCAGCGCCGTCGTCGACCACAGCAAGCGCCCGCCGCGCTCCGGCGGCGTGAAGGTGACCGACTCCGGGGACGGCGGCACTCAGCTCGTCGCGTTCCTCGCCACCGAGAAGTTCGTGTGAGGTAACCATGTCTGACGTTCTTGTGGTGGTCGAGTCCGCCAACGGCGTGCTCAAGAAGGTGACGCTGGAACTGCTCACCCTCGCTCGCGACCTGGGCACCCCGGTCGCCGTCGTGCTCGGTGCCCCCGGCACCGCCGCGCCGCTGACCGAGAAGCTCGCCGAATACGGCGCGGCGAAGGTGCTCGTCGCCGAGCACGAAGACCTGGCCGGCTTCCTCGTCGCGCCCAAGGCCGCCGTGCTCGCCGACATCGTCCGCGCGACGTCGCCCGCCGCCGTGCTGCTCGGCAGCACCCAGGAGGGCAAGGAGATCGCGGGTCGCCTCGCGGTCAAGCTCGACAACGGCATCCTCACCGATGTCGTCGAGCTCTCCGCCGACGGCGTGGGGACCCAGGTCGCCTTCGCCGGTTCGACGATCGTGCACTCGAAGGTGACCCGGGGCATCCCGCTGGTGACCCTGCGGGGCAACTCGCTCACGCCGAGCCCGGCCCCGGCCGCAGGCGCGGTCGAGACCGTCGAGGTGACGGTGCCCGCCGAGGCGAAGCTCGCCACGGTCGTGCAGCGGGTCGCCGAGACGAAGGGTGCCCGGCCGGAGCTCTCCGAGGCCTCGATCGTCGTCTCCGGCGGTCGCGGTGTCGGCTCCGCGGAGAATTTTAAGGTCGTCGAGGAGCTCGCCGACCTGCTCGGTGCGGCCGTCGGTGCCTCGCGGGCCGCCGTCGACTCGGGCTTCTACCCGCACTCGTTCCAGGTCGGCCAGACCGGTAAGACGGTCTCGCCGCAGCTCTACATCGCGCTCGGCATCTCCGGTGCCATCCAGCACCGGGCCGGTATGCAGACCAGCAAGACGATCGTCGCCGTCAACAAGGACACGGAGGCGCCGATCTTCGAGCTCGCCGACTTCGGCGTCGTCGGCGACCTTTTCGCGGTGGCGCCGCAGGCAGCCGAGGAGATCCGCAAGCGCAAATAACCTCGCGCGTGTGTCACAGGGCCGTCCGGAGTGCCGGGCGGCCCTGCGCGATCTCCAGCACCCGTTACGCTGGATTGCGATGGCCTACTTGGATCACGCCGCGACAACGCCCATGCTTCCCGAGGCGTTGGATGCGTACGTCGAAGCAGCTCGACACACCGGCAACGCCTCCTCGCTGCACGGTCCGGGCCGCTGTGCCCGGCGCATGGTCGAGGAGGCGAGGGAGCGGGTCGCGGCACACCTCGGTGCCCGCCCGTCCGAAGTGATCTTCACTGGTGGTGGCACGGAGAGTGACAACCTCGCCGTGAAGGGCATCTTCTGGGCCCGGCGCGCCGAGTCCGGCGCCCACCAGCGAGTCGTGGCGAGCTCGATCGAGCACCACGCCGTCCTCGACGCCATCTGCTGGCTGGAGAAGCACGAGGGCGCCTCGGTGACCTGGCTCCCCGTGACGCCGACCGGCCGGATCGCGCCTGAGGCGCTCGCCGAGGCGATCGAGGAGCATGGTGACGAGATCGCCGTGATCACCGCCATGTGGGCCAACAACGAGGTCGGCACGGTCCAGCCCATCGCCGAGCTGGCCCGGGTCGCCGCGCACGCGGGCATCCCGATGCACACCGACGCGATCCAGGCGGTCGGCCAGATCCCCGTCGACTTCGCCGCCAGCGGTGTCGCAGCGCTCACCGTCACCGGGCACAAGCTCGGTGGCCCCACCGGTGTCGGTGCCCTGCTGCTCGGCCGCGACATCGCCTGCACCCCGCTGCAGCACGGCGGCGGCCAGGAGCGCGACGTGCGCTCCGGCACCCTCGACGTGGCCGGTGTCGTCGCATTCTCCGTCGCCGTCGAGTCCGCCGTGAAGGCGCAGGCCGAGCACGCCACCCGACTCGCCGGGCTCCGCGACGAGCTGATCGCCCGGGTGCGGGCCGCCGTACCGGAGGCGATCCTCAACGGTGACGCCGTCGACCGCCTGCCCGGCAACGCGCACTTCGCCTTCCCCGGCTGCGAGGGCGACGCCCTGCTGATGCTCCTGGACGCGCAGGGCATCGCCTGCTCGACGGGTTCGGCCTGCTCAGCGGGTGTGGCGCAGCCCTCCCACGTCCTTCTGGCGATGGGCGACGACCCCGCGCTGGCCCGCTCGTCCCTGCGCTTCACCCTCGGCCACACCTCCACCGCCGAGGAGATAGACGCCCTCCTGGCCGCGCTCCCGCCCGCGGTGGAACGGGCCCGCCGGGCCAACGCTCTCCGCCACCGCTGACCCACCCCATAATTCGCGTTGATCAAGGGAAGACTCGCCGCATATCGGACACCTGAGATGGTGAGTCTTCCCTTGATCAACGCGAATATCGGCCGTGCGGAGGCGGGCGAGGGTGGGCGGGTAGGCTGGGGCGGTGCGAGTGCTGGCGGCCATGTCTGGGGGAGTGGACTCGGCGGTGGCGGCTGCCCGGGCGGTCGACGCCGGGCATGACGTGACGGGAGTGCACCTGGCGCTCTCGCGTAATCCGCAGTCCTACCGCACCGGCGCTCGCGGCTGCTGCTCCCTGGAGGACTCCCACGACGCCCGGCGCGCGGCGGATGTCCTCGGGATCCCGTTCTACGTCTGGGACATGTCGGCGGAGTTCCAGGAGGACGTGGTCGACGACTTCATCGCGGAGTACAAGGCGGGGCGTACCCCCAATCCCTGCCTCCGCTGCAACGAGAAGATCAAGTTTGCCGCGGTCCTGGACCGCGCCATGGCGCTCGGCTTCGACGCCGTGGCGACCGGCCACTATGCCCGGCTCGGCCCCGACGGGCTGCTGCGCCGGGCAGTCGACCCCGATAAGGACCAGTCCTACGTGCTAGGTGTCTTGACCAGGCAGCAGCTCGACCACTCGATCTTCCCGCTCGGCGACTCCACCAAGACCGAGGTGCGGGCCGAGGCGGCTCGCCGAGGCCTGGCCGTCGCCGCCAAGCCCGACAGCCACGACATCTGCTTCATCGCCGACGGCGACACCCAGGGCTTCCTGCGCAAGCACCTCGGCGACGAGCCGGGCGAGATCGTCGACACCGACGGCAATGTGCTCGGTGGCCACGACGGCGCCTACGGCTTCACCGTCGGCCAGCGCAAGGGCCTCGCCCTCACCCGTCCGGCGGCGGATGGGCGCCCGCGCTACGTGCTCTCGATCACGCCGGTGACCAGGACCGTCACCGTGGGCCCGGTGGAGGCGCTGGACGTCGGCACGGTCACGGCCGACCGTCCGGTGTGGACCGTCCCGGTCGCCGAGACGATCGAGGCGCAGGTGCAGTTGCGCGCGCACGGCGAGCCGGTGCCCGCCACCGTCCATGCCGACGGCGCCACGCTCACCGCCACGTTGCACCGTCCGGTGCGCGGCATCTCCGCAGGTCAGTCCGTGGTCGTCTATCGGCCCGAGTCTGACGGCGACGTCGTTCTCGGTTCCGCGACGATCACCGGCGCCCGCTGATGGCCCGCTGGCCGCGCGCCTCCGCCACCGGCATCGGCTCGCTGCCCGGCCTCGACATCGTCGACGCGGTCAAGCTCGTCGCCGACGAGCTGCCCGATCTGCCCTACCTGCCGGAGCTGCCTAATCGGGGCATCGGCGCCGACATGATCGGCCGGAGCGCCGCGGTTCTCATCGACATGCCGGTCGAGCTCTACGTCTCGCGCTGGCAGATCGCCTCCCGCCCCGGCAAGGACCTGCGCCGGGCGCTGGACCTCTGGGACCGCGACCTCGACGCGCTGACCGAGCAGTTCGCGGGCTATGCCGGCCCGCTGAAGCTCCAGATCGCCGGTCCGTGGACCCTGGCCGCCTCGCTCCAGCTGCCGATCGGTGGCGCGCTCCTGCGCGACCACGGTGCGGTGCGCGACCTCGCCGTCTCGCTCGCCGAGGGCATGCGGCTGCACGTCGCCGATGTCCGCCGCCGCGTTCCGGGCGCGGAGATCCTGCTCCAGGTCGACGAACCGTCACTGCCCGCGGCGATGGCGGGCCAGATCAAAACCGAGAGCGGTCTGGGTACGCTGCGCGTCGTCACCGCCGACCGGGCCAGCGAGACGCTGCGGACCCTGATCGAGGCGGTCGGTGCCCCGGTGATCCTGCACTGCTGCGCCGCCGACCCGCCGATCGAGATCGCCGTCCGCTCCGGTGCCGCCGCCATCGCGGTCGACCTGTCCCTCGTCAAGGACCTGGACCCCCTCGGCGAGGCGATCGAGGCCGGCCTGGACGTGATAGCCGGAGTGGCTCCCACGACGGGTCCGCCGAAGCCCGCCGCGAAGCTGGCCGAGGAGGTGGAGCAGGTCTGGCGCCACCTGGGCTTCCCCAAGGCGATGCTCCCCGAACGGGTGGCGGTCGCCCCCACCTGCGGCCTGGCCGGTGCCACCCCGTCGGCGGCGAAGGCGATAACGATCTCCTGCCGCGAGGCGGCCCAACGCCTCTCCGACGACTAACGACCCCGCCCCATAATTCGCGTTGATCAAGGGAAGACTCGCCGCATATCGGACACCCGAGATGGTGAGTCTTCCCTTGATCAACGCGAATTATGGGCTGGCCAGGCGGGCGGAGAAATGTCGTACCGGCGGGTTAGATTTCTCGGGTGACTGGGGCTGAGACGGTGATTGTGGATACGGCGTCCGGGGACGAGTTCGATCGGGCCCGGCGGCGCGTCCTTGAGCTGACCTTGCAGATCGAGGAGCACCGGCGGCGCTATTTCGAGCTGGACGCGCCCGTCGTCTCCGACGCGGATTACGACCTGCTCATGCGCGAGTTGCAGCAGCTGGAGGCCGACCACCCCGAGCTCGTCTCGCTCGACTCGCCGACGCAGCAGGTCGGCGGCGCCGCCTCGACCACCTTCGCGTCGGTGCAGCACGCCGAGCGGATGCTGAGCCTCGACAACGCCTTCTCCGATGAGGAGCTGGCGGGCTGGTTCGAGCGGGTCGAGCGCGATGCCGTGAGCAAGGTGACCTACCTGTGCGAGCTCAAGATCGACGGGTTGGCGATCAACCTGACCTACCGCAAGGGGCGGCTGGTGCTCGCGGCGACCCGTGGTGACGGCCGGGTCGGCGAGGATGTCACCGCCAACGTGCGCACCCTCGCCGACGTGCCCAAGACGCTCAAGGGCGACGACATCCCCGACCTCGTGGAGGTGCGGGGGGAGATCTTCTTCCCGACCGCCGGGTTCGCCGATCTCAACGCGAGCCTCGTCGCGGCGGGGGAGCGCCCCTTTGCCAACCCGCGCAACGCTGCGGCCGGCTCCCTCCGGCAGAAAGACGCCTCGATCACGGGTTCGCGCCCGCTGCACCTGACCGTGCACGGCATCGGTGCCCGCGAGGGTTTCGCCCCCGAGCGCCAGTCGCAGGCCTATGAGCAGCTCAAAGAGTGGGGCCTGCCCACGAGCGAGCAGTGGCGGGTGCTCGACAGCCTCGACGAGGTCCGCGAGTTCATCGCCTACTACGGCGAGCACCGGCACGACCTGACCCACGACATCGACGGCGTGGTCGTCAAGGTCGACGAGGTGCCGATCCAGGGCCGGCTGGGTTCGACGAGCCGGGCGCCCCGGTGGGCGATCGCCTTCAAATACCCGCCCGAGGAGGCGACGACCAAGCTGCTCGACGTGGCGGTCAACGTCGGCCGCACGGGCCGCGTCACGCCTTACGCCGTGCTGGAGGCGGTGCACGTCGGTGGCGTCACGGTCACCAGCGCGACGCTGCACAACCAGAGCGAGGTGGCGCGCAAGGGCGTGCTCATCGGCGACACGGTGACGATCCGCCGCGCGGGTGACGTGATCCCCGAGGTGCTCGGCCCGGTCGTCGACCTGCGCGACGGCACCGAGCGGCCCTTCGTCATGCCGACGGTCTGCCCCGAGTGCGGTTCGGCGCTCGCGCCCAGCAAAGAGTCCGACATCGACATCCGCTGCCCCAACACCCGGCTCTGCCCGGCGCAGCTGCGGGAGCGGATCTTCCACCTGGCCGGGCGCAGCGGTCTCGACATCGAGGTGCTGGGCATGAAGTCCGGGGTGGCGCTGCTGGAGAGCAAGGTGATCACCGATGAGGGCGACCTCTTCGGGCTCACCATCGACGACCTCGCGGCCTGCCCCTTCTTCGTCAACCAGAACGGTTCACTCTCGACCAACGCCAACAAGCTCCTGCTCAACCTGGAGGAGGCGAAGCGGCGTCCACTGTGGCGGGTGCTCGTGGCGCTCTCGATCCGGCACGTCGGCCCGACCGGGGCACAGGCGCTCGCGGCGCAGTTCGGTTCGATCGACGCGATCGCGTCGGCGAGCGTGGAGGAGCTGTCGGCGGCCGAGGGGGTCGGCGGCATCATGGCCGAGTCCGTGATCGAGTGGTTCACGGTCGACTGGCACCGCGAGATCGTGGAGAAGTGGCGCGCGGCCGGGGTGCAGCTGGAGGAGGAGCGGATCCATGACGACTCGCCCAAGCCCTTCACCGGATTGACCTTTGTGATCACCGGCACGCTGGATCGCTTCACTCGTGATGCCGCCGGCGAGGCCGTGACGTCGCGGGGTGGCAAGGTCACCGGATCCGTCTCCAAGAAGACCAGCTACGTCGTCGTGGGTGATTCCCCGGGCAGCAAGTTCGAGAAGGCGCAATCGCTGGGATTGACGATTCTGGACGAGGCCGGATTCGAGCGGCTGCTGATCGAGGGGCCGGAGATTCCGCAGCTAGAGGCCGCTTCTACGCAAGATTCCGACGAAATTGCGCAAGGCTGAGTGGAAGAGTCCACAAAGCCGGAATTTGTTCTGGCGTGTCGTGGCTGATTTGATCCACACCAGAAGAATTACGGTCACGATGATCTATTGCGAATAGGTCACGGCGTGTCCTGGGTCGGGCAACAATGGTTGGTCGGTCATAGGGTGGAGTCACGCTACCGAGGTGCCGATGACACCGGCGCGCAGGAGGTGGGCAATGGGGACCACGACGCTGCGCCCGGGTGCTGGGGAGGCACTCCGGAACAGCGCCCCGACCAGGGGTTCTGGACGGTTCATTGGTTATGTCGTGATCGTGGTGGTTCTCGCCGCCACGCTGCTCGCCATCCCATGGGTCCGGATCACCCCCGACACGCGCGAGGTGACGCTCGCCTTCTGGCTGATGGCCGGGCTCGCCCTCGCCGGCGACGCCTGGCCCTTCAGCCCGCCGACGATGCGCCGGATGAGCTCGGCGGTCTTCCCGTCGACCTGCTTCGCCTTCGCCATCCTGCTCACCGTCGGGCTGGGCCCGGCGGTGGCGGTGCAGGCGGCGGCCGTGGTCGTCTCGTCCTGGCGGATGCGGCACAAGGCCTGGCGGGCCATCTTCAACATCGCGCAATACTCGATGGCCCTCTCCCTCGCCGCTGTGGTGCTGCGCTTCAACGACGGGATGATCGGCGCCCTCGTGGGTGCGGCGCTGTGGTTCCTCACCGCGTACGCCTCCACCGCCGCCGCCGTCTGGCTGCGCTTCGGCGGCCGGTTCTGGCAGATCTTCGCGGGACCGCTCGTCCCCGAGGCGCTCACCACCGGTGCGCTGCTGCTGCTCGGCACGATCCTGGCCGCTGCGTCGGAGATGAACCCGCTGCTGGTGCCACTCGCGATCGTGCCGCTCGTCGCGGTGCAGCGGCTCTCCGTGCTCTCCAGCGAGCAGAGCCGGCTCGCCCGCGTCGATTCCCTGACCGGCCTGGTCAACCGCAAGGTCCTGCTCGCCGAGGTGGCCGCCGCCGCGATCGACCACGCCCGGTCCGCCGACGGTGAGAGCCGGGTCTTCGCCCTGCTCCTGCTCGATCTGGACCGCTTCAAGAACGTCAACGACGCCCTCGGGCACGCCGTCGGCGACCGGCTGCTCGTCGCCGTCGCCGATCGGCTGGCCCGGGCGGCCCGCCCCGGCGACCTGGTGGCCCGCCTCGGCGGCGACGAGTTCGCGATCGTGGCTCCCCGGCTGTCGGGCGCGGAGCAGGCCCGCGCGGTCGCGGCCAACGTGACCAGGGCGCTCGCCACCCCGGTCACCCTCGACGGGCTGCCGCTCGATGTCAGCGGGTCCGTCGGCATCGCGCTCTACCCCGAGCACGGGCGGGATTTCGCCACGCTGATGCGCCACGCCGATGTCGCGATGTACGACGCGAAGCACCGGGGCGACGGAGTCGCCGTCTACGCCCCCGAGTCCGACCACAACACGCCCCGGCGGCTCGCGCTCGTCGGCGACCTGCGCCGAGCCCTGGAGTCGCCCGACGGCGGCGGCCTCTGCATCCACTACCAGCCCCAGATCGCGATCGACTCCGGCGAGATCGTCGGCGTGGAGGCCCTGCTGCGCTGGCAGCACCCGGTCTTCGGCCAGGTCGACCCGGAGGAGCTGATCAAGGCAGCAGAGCCGAGCGCGGTGATGCGGCAGCTCACCCGCTGGGTGCTGGACCAGACGATCACCCAGCTCGCGACGTGGCGGCCGATGGCGCTCAAGCTGCGCTGCGCGGTCAACGTCAGCGTCCGTGACCTGCACAGCGACGACATCGTCGAGCACATCACCGAGCTGCTGCGCACCCGCGGGGTCACCGCCGACCAGATCCAGCTGGAGATCACCGAAGAGGCCCTGATGGCCGATCCGCATCGCGTACTCATCACGCTGGGGCGCCTCGACCGGCTCGGCGTCGCGATCGCGCTCGACGACTTCGGCACCGGCTACTCCTCGCTGCAGCACCTTCGCCGCCTGCCGCTCGCCGAAGTGAAGATCGACAGGTCCTTCGTGCTGGGCATGACCGACGATCCCGACGACGCCGCGATCGTCCGCTCGATCATCGAGCTCGCCGGTGCGCTCGGACTGCGGGTCGTCGCCGAGGGCGTCGAGGACGAGAAGATCTGGCGGCTGCTGCACGAGGCCGGTTGCGAGGTCGCCCAGGGCTGGTTCTACGCCCGGCCGATGGCCGCGGCCCAGCTGGTCGACTGGATGTCCCGGACCACCGTCCCCGGCGCGCGGCAGCTCACCCGCCCCGCGACGCCCACCGCACCGCGCCGGCCCGAGCCCGAACCCGAGTGGCCCGCCGACACCGACGTGTCACCCGGGCCGCAGTTGGCCCGGGCCGCTGGTGAGCCTGTCGAGTCAGACAAATAGACTCGGCAGGTCTTCCATCCGCACCTGTCTCAAGGGGGCATCATGGCCGCCATCTCCCGCGAAGAGGTAGCGCACCTCGCGCGCCTATCGCGGCTCGCCGTCACCGAGCAGGAGCTGGACGTTTTCGCCGGTCAGCTCGATGTCATCCTCCAGTCGGTGGCTCGCATCGGTGACGTCGCAGCCGGGGACATCCCGCCCACGTCGCACTCGGTGCCGCTGACCAACGTGCTCCGCGAGGACGTCGTCGTGCCGGGGCTCACCCGCGAGGAGGCGCTCTCCGGAGCACCCGACCAGGCTGAGAACCGCTTCCGCGTCCCGCAGATCCTGACCGAGGAGGCCTGAGATGTCGCTCACCACGAAGACGGCCGTCGAGCTGGCGGCACTGATCGCGTCCGGCGAGGCGTCGGCGGTGGAGGTCACCCAGGCCCACCTCGACCGGATCGCCGAGGTCGACGGCCGGGTGCACGCGTTCCTGCACGTCGACACGGATGGCGCACTCGCAGCGGCCCGCGAGGTCGACTCGCGCCGGGCGGCCGGTGCTGAGCTGGGCCCGCTGGCGGGCGTACCCATCGCGGTCAAAGATGTGATCGCGACCAAGGGCGTGCCGACGACGGCCGGGTCCAAGATCCTGGAGGGGTGGCGCCCGCCCTACAACGCGACGCTGGTCGAGCGCTTGCGCGCGGCCGGGACCGTGATGCTCGGCAAGACCAACATGGACGAGTTCGCGATGGGCTCCTCCACGGAGTATTCGGCTTACGGCCCCACCTTCAACCCGTGGGACCTCACCCGGATCCCCGGTGGTTCCGGCGGTGGGTCCGCTGCGGCTCTCGCCGCCTATGAAGCGCCCATCTCCATCGGTACGGACACCGGCGGCTCGATCCGGCAGCCGGGCGCCGTCACGGGGACCGTCGGTGCGAAGCCGACCTATGGCGGCACGTCCCGCTACGGGCTGGTCGCCTTCTCCTCCTCGCTCGACACGCCGGGCCCGTGCGCGCGCAACGTGCTCGACGCGGCGCTGCTGCACGCGGCGATCGCCGGGCACGACCCGCGCGACTCGACCTCGATCCCGGCCCCGGTGCCGGACGTGGTCGCCGCCGCTCGTCTCGGCGCCTCCGGCGACCTGACCGGTGTGAAGATCGGCCTGGTCCGCGAGTTCTCCGGCGAAGGCGCCGAGTCCGGCGTCATGTCGGCGTTCACCGAGACGGTGGAGGCGCTGACGAAGCTCGGTGCCGAGGTCGTCGAGGTCTCCTGCCCGCACTTCCAGTACGCGCTGCCCGCCTATTACCTGATCGCGCCGAGCGAGTGCTCGTCCAACCTGGCCCGCTTCGACGGCGTCCGGTTCGGCCTGCGTGTGGGTGACGACGGCAACCGCTCGCTGGAGGAGGTCATGTCTCTGACCCGCGAGGCCGGTTTCGGCCCCGAGGTGAAGCGCCGCATCATCCTCGGCACGTTCGCGCTGTCGTCGGGCTACTACGACGCCTACTACGGCCAGGCGCAGAAGGTCCGCACGCTGATCACGCGGGACTTCACCTCGGCGTTCGAGCAGGTGGACGTGCTGGTGTCGCCGACGACGCCGTTCACGGCGTTCGAGCTGGGTGCGCGGACGGCCGATCCCTACCAGATGTACCTGGCGGACCTCTACACGATCCCGACCAACCTCTACGGCGGTCCGGCGATCTCGGTCCCCTGTGGACTCTCGGACGGGCTGCCGGTCGGATTCCAGGTGATGGCACCGACGCTCGCCGACGACCGGATGTACCGGATCGCCGCAGCGGTCGAGTCCGTCATCGGGGTCCTGACGCCGCCCGCGCTGTAGGTTGTCGCTGTGCTGACGCGGATTGAGATCGACGGGTTCAAGACGTTCCGGGATTTTTCGCTGGACGTGCCGCCGTTCTTGGTCCTGCTCGGCCGTAATGCAAGCGGTAAGTCGAACCTCTTCGAGGCCCTCCAATTCCTGCGGGGGGCCTCGGAGGGGAATTTGTCCGACGCGGCGAAGCAGGTGCGCGGCGGTCTGGACCAGTTCTTCCACCGTTACGCCGACGGCACGACCATGGATACGGCCAGCTTCGCCGTTGAACTCTCCGTTCCGGAGACCGTCAAGGACGAGCTGGATGCCGATGCCCCCGTGCTGCGGACCCGCCTGCGGTACGAACTGGTCGTTGGAATCGTGGACAGCCATAGCGGCGGGCGTTCGTTGGTGCTCAGGGGCGAGTCCGTGTCGGCGATCTCGGCAGACGGTGAGGTCATCGAGCCGCTGCTCAGCCAGGATGAAGTGACGCGCCAATTCATCCTGACACGGCGGGACAGGGGTGAGGCTCACGTAGGCGGCCCGCTACCCGTTCGATCGGTCCTGTCCACCATCACCAGTGCCCCGGTCTATCCAGAGCTGGTGGCACTGCGCCAAGTCTTTTCCCGGTGGATGACAGCACAGATCGAACCAGATTGCGTCCGCGAGCCGAGCAGCTACGACGACGAGCGCGAGCCGATGACCCCGAGGGGCGCCAACGTCGCCAACGCACTTCGCCGCCTGGCGGTTGAGACCGGAACCATCGACCGGCCCGAGGGCGTCTTCAACGACCTACGTTCGGAACTGCATGCTGTCGTGCCGGACATCATCGATCTGCGAATCGAGGACGACCCGAAGCGCCGTCAGCGAGATGTGGTCTTCACCGATCGCAGCAGGCAGTCCGTGCCGGCGGTCGCGGCATCCGACGGAACGCTCAGGACTCTCGGCTTGCTGACGGCGGTTCACGAGAATCGGGGCGGCCTTGTCTGTCTGGAGGAGCCGGAGAACGGCATTCATCCTCCTCATCTGGTGAACCTGCTGGAGATCATCGGCGAACGCGTGCGGCGATCCGAGGTCGACCGGATGCCGGTGCAGGTGTTGTCGTCGACTCACGCTCCTGTGGTCGCCAAGGCGCTGACCGGGACCGATCCGTTGCGCCCATCTGTCGTTGTCTTCGTCGATGTCGTCTCAAGGGTGGGCGGCGGCGGCCCGGCGAGCAGGGTGTCGAAGATTCTCAGGCTTCCCGAGGACTCGACGTCGGCTGCTGAGCCGAGGATGACCAAGAGCGAGTGGCGGAGGTATCTCGCTGCGGGTGAGCGGTGAAGGTGAGATATCTGCAGACCGTGCTGATCGCGGAGGGATCCTCAGACTGCTACTTCCTTCCCGGCGTGCTGAGCAGAGGGCTGGAGAAGCTGATTCAGGACTGCCCGTCGCACGTGGATGTGCAAGAGGTCGAGCAGTACAGCCTGTACTCGATCGCTGACCATGCCGATCTGCGCCGCAGTCTCGAATCCGACGGAGGCGACTACGACTTGATCTTCGTCCATCGGGATTACCGGAAAGCCGACGAGTGGTTCCACTCGTTCTTTCGTACGCTTGAGCCGTTGGGCCTTCGCAATGTGGTCAAGGTGATCCCTGTCCAGACCACCGAAGCGTGGATGCTGGCTGATGGCGATGCCCTGCGAGTCGCCTCTGGCTCCTCTGGGCTGAGTGATCGGCAGTTGGGCGTCCCTCGACGCCCCTCGGAGGTTGAGCGGATCCCCGCACCCAAGACCCTGGTTCAGGGCCTGCTTCCAGACACGAAGTCGCACTACAACCTGCTGGCGGAAAACATCAGGTTGGAGCAGTTGGAGCAGGTTCCGTCATACCAGAGATGGGCGCAAGACACCCGTGCTGCTCTATCGAGCTTGGGATTCATGCGCTGAACCGGGGACGGCTGAAACGGGCGATCGGGGTGGCTTGTCCGGGCGGACGAGCCACCCCGATCTCTGTGGGGCGGGTGGGGCGTCGTGGGCCGGCGGAGGGCGCCACCGGATCCGCAACAGCATCGCACCGATTGATTGTTTCCGGAAGATTGTTGATCAAGTATTGGTAGGCGTAAAGCTCTGTCGGGGGCACAGGGCAGAATGAGCTCGTGCCCGGGATGCGACGACCACTCTTCCGCGATGACGCGGTCGTCCTCCGTGCGCAGAAACTCGGCGAGTCCGACCGCATCGTCACCCTGCTCACCCGCAGACACGGCCGGATCAGGGCTGTTGCCCGGGGCGTCCGCAAGATGACCTCGAAATACGGTGCCCGGCTCGAGCCCTTCGGCCACGTCGACGTCCAGTGGGCGCAGGGGAGCGGGCTGCACACGGTCTCCCAGGCGGAGGGGATCAGCCTCTTCGGCAAGCACTTCGTCGAGGACTACTCGCGTTACACGACGGCGTCGGCGATCGTCGAGACGGCCGAGCGGTTGAGCCCGGAGGAGGGCGAGCCGACGCTGCGGCTGTTCCAGCTCACGCTGGGGGCGCTGCGGGCGCTCTCCGTCGGCGATCACGCCACCAGCCTGGTGCTCGACGCGTTTCTGCTGCGGGCGATGGCGGAGGCGGGCTGGGCACCGGCGCTCACCGCCTGTGCGGTCTGTGCCAGCCCGGGCACGCACCGGGCTTTCTCCGTACCGGCCGGGGGTGTGGTGTGTTCCAACTGCCGACCGCCCGGCGCGGGCCATCCCAGCCCGGCCACCCTCGACCTGATGATCGCCCTGATGGGGGGCGACTGGTCGGTCGCCGACGCGGCCGCGCGCGCGGAGGGGCGGGAATGTAGCGGACTTGTGGCGGCGCACTTGCAGTGGCACCTGGAAAGAGCGCTACGCTCGCTGCCGTTGGTTGATCGAGGAGAGCGGTAAGCAGTGATTATGTCCCGGCAGTCCGTGAGGGCACCGAAGGCGCCAGTCCCGCACGTGTCCGGCGCCCGTCCGCCCGCGCTGCCCAAGGATGCCCTGCCCAAGCACATCGCCGTCGTGATGGATGGCAACGGCCGCTGGGCCAAGGACCGTGGCCTGCCCCGGACCAAGGGCCATGAGCAGGGCGAGCACTCACTCTTCGACGCCATCGAGGGCGCGATCGAGCTCGGCATCCCCTACCTGTCGGCATATGCCTTCTCGACGGAGAACTGGAAGCGGTCGCCCGAGGAGGTCCGCTTCCTGATGGGCTTCAATCGCGACGTGATCCGGCGGCGCCGCGACCAGCTCGTGGAGTTGGGTGTGCGGGTGGTCTGGTCGGGGCGGCGCGGGCGGCTCTGGAAGAGCGTCATCGACGAGCTGGAGACGGCGCAGGCGATGAGCAGGCACAACTCGACGTTGACGCTGCAGTTCTGCGTCAATTACGGCGGGCAGGCCGAGATCGCCGATGCCGCAGCCGCGATCGCCCGCGATGTGGCGGCCGGGCGGGTCAAGCCTGACAAGATCAATGAAAAGCTCTTCTCGCGCTACCTCTACCACCCCGAGGTGCCCGAGGTGGATCTCTTCCTGCGCCCGTCGGGGGAGCAGCGCACCTCCAACTTCCTGCTGTGGCAGAGCGCGTACGCCGAGATGATCTACCTCGACGTGCTCTGGCCGGATTTCGACCGCCGCCACCTGTGGTATGCGTGCGAGCTCTACGCCCAGCGTGACCGCCGCTTCGGCGGCGCGCTGCCAAACCCGGTCGCGCCAGCGATCGGGTCATGACACAGCTCGGTCGCGCCAGCGATCGGGTCATGACACAGCCCGGTCGCGCCGGCGATCGGGTCATGACACAGCCGGGTCGTGCCGACCATCGGGCCATGACGCGGCCGGTCGCGCCGACCATCGGCTAGCATTTCCGTCGTCCGGGACAAACCGGACACAGGGTGCACGGGGGTGGTCATGTCGCAGACGATCGCCACCGTCCGACGGCAGGTCGGCGCGCTGATCTTCCGGGCCACCGAGGTGGTGCTCGCCGTCGGCGGCTTCGCCTTCACCGTCTTCGGCGGCGACACCTCCGAGTCCCAGGTGCTGTTTCTGCTGCTCTGGAGCACCGTCGCGATCACCTATCTGATCATCGGCGGTTTCCGGATCCGGCGGCAGCGCCTCAGCGATCCGAATGTCCCCGAACCGGCGCCGCCGCAGTGGAGCGCGGTGCTGCTCGGCCGCCGCTTCAGCTTCTTCTTCACAGCGGCCGCCAGCCTCACCGGTCTCGGTGCTGCCCTCGATGTCCTCGGCGACTCCGACAAGGACGAGTACACATCGCTCATCACCGGCCTCGGTGTCGTCGTGATGGTCGCCGCGTGGATGCTGCTGCACCTCGGCTACGCGCGCTTTTACGCCCAGTGGACCGAGTGGCGGTTTCCGGCCTGCCCGCACCCGAACGTGGTGGACTTCCTCTACTTCTCGTTCACGCTCGGGGTCTCCTTCGCCGCGTCCGACGTCGAGGTGCAGAGCCGGGCGCTGCGCTGGCACGTGATGGTGCACAGCGTGATCAGCTTCTTCTACAACGCGATCGTGCTGGCGATCGCGGTCGGCATCGTGACCGGCAAGTAGCGCACAGCCTGTAGCCCCGGTCTCGCAAGATCGCCGCAACTCTTGAAGAGTTGGTCCCATACATCGCGCGTGATCGCGAGCGCTACAGCGAGGTCGTGTTGTAGCGCGCTCGGAGTTCGGCGAGGTCGGCCGGGGTCGGGACGTGGCCCGACATGACCATCTCGTGGACGTCGCGGAAGTAGGCCTCATAGCCCGCGGGCCGGAACAGGCCGATCAGCTTCGCCTCGGCGTCGGAGGTGTTCCGGAAGCCGTGCGCCACCCCGCTCGGTACGGAGACCGTGCCACCCGCACCCACCACCCCGACCGCCGGTTCCCCATCCGTGACCAGGTCGAACGTCACCTCGCCGGTGATGATGACGAACTCCTCCGCGTGCCCGTGATGGATGTGCGGCGAAGCGCCGGTGGAGCCTGCGGGCAGCGTGAACTCCACGATGGAGAGCTCACCGCCGGTGTCCTCGCCGCGCAGCCGGATCAGCACCTCGTTGGTGACGACCATGAGCCGTTCGATCGGACCTGGATGGATCACAGCAGTCATGCCGTGATGATCCCACCGACCGGAGGAGCGGGGCCGACCCGTCTTAGGACCAACTCTTGAAGAGTTGCGGCGATCTTGGGCAGGCGAGCGGTGGGCCAGCGGTGGTCAGCGGTGGTCAGCGGTGGGTGATCAGGGCCACCGCTGCCGCCAGTACGGTGCCGGCGGCGAGGAAGAGCCAGTCCGACCGGCTGAACGGCATCGGGCGCGCCACGCTGCGGGGCAGCCCGGCGTCGAAGCCCCGGGCGTCCATCGCGGTCGCGAGCCGGGTGCCCCGCCGGATCGCGCTGACGAGCAGGGTGAACGCCGTGCTCGCGAAGGTACGCAACCGGGCGATCGGATTGAGCCCGGCATCGATGCCGCGCGCCCGCCGAGCCATCGCGATCAGCCGCCACTCGTCGCTGAAGAGCCCGACCAGTCGAAACGCTGCGAGCGCACCGATCGCGAACCGGGGCGGCGCCTTCGCGTGCTGCATCAGCGAGTCGGCGAGGTCGGTCGGGTCGGTGGTGCTGAAGACCAGGACGCTGGGCAGCGCGACGGCGATGAGCCGCAGGGCGAGCGAGACGGCGTTGTCCAGGACCGTGGTGGTGATGAGCAGCGGGCCGACGTGCAGCAGGACGTCGCCGGACCGGTCGGCGGCGAAGAGCGCCAGGGAGAAGATGACGGTGGCGGCCCCGAGCAGCGCGGGCCAGGCGCGCCGGAGCAGCGTCCACGGCGCGATGCCGAAGAACGGCGAGAGCAGCAGCGATACGCCGATCACCAGGCCGAGGGCGAGCGGGTCGCGGGAGGTGAGGACGGCGATCGACAGGATCAGCACCGCACCGATCTTCGCGACCGGCGCGCGCCGGGCCAGCGGTGCCCGGGTGCCGGTCATGACTGCCGCGCCGGAAGGGCCAGGTGGCGGTCGGCGAGCGATCCGACGACGTCGGGATCGTGGGTGACGGCGACGATCGCGTGGCCGTCGTCGCGCAGCCCGGCGAGCATGCCGATCAGCTCTGTCCACGTACGACGGTCCTGCCCGAAGGTCGGCTCGTCCAGGATGAGCGTCCTCGGCCGCGCCGCGAGCGCCGTCGCGACGGAGAGCCGCCGCGCCTCGCCACCGGAGAGGGTGAACGGGTTGGCACCCGCGAGGTGGGCCAGGCGCAACCGCTCCAGCAGCTCGTCGACGCGTTCCGGCGCGGTGCCGCCGAGCGCCAGCTCCGCCCGTACGGTCGTCGTCGCGAACTGGTGCTCCGGGTTCTGGAAGACCGACCCGATCCGCTCGGCCAGGAGACGCGCGCGCCAGCGCCGCGGTTCCCCCTCGGGGGTACGCACCACCCCGCCGCTCGGCTTCGTCAGCCCGCCCAGGGCCAGGGCCAGGGTGGACTTGCCGCTCCCGTTGGGCCCGGTGATCGCCAGCGCCTCGGCGGCGTGGATCTCCAGATCGGCGTAGGTGATGTCGCGGATCCGCAACGCCGATGTCGAGATCACCGTGTCGCCGGGCGTCGTCCGGCTGGGAAAGACCGGCACGGACCGCCCCGGCACCCAGACCCCGTCGGCGGCGAGCTCGTCGCCGAGCGGGCCGTCGAGCAGGGCGGGCGGGCCGTCCGCGCGAACTCCGCCACCGGGGCTGAGGACCACGACGCGGGTCACGAGCTCCAGCACCTCGGCGATGCGGTGCTCGATCAGGACGACGGTGGTGTCGGCGTCGACCGCGTCGCGCAGCGCGGCCCGGACCAGCGCGGCACCGGCCGGGTCGAGGTTGGCGGTGGGCTCGTCGAGGAGCAGCACCTCCGGACGGGGGGCGAGCGCTCCGGCCAGCGCCAATCGCTGCTGCTCGCCGCCGGAGAGGCTGTCGGTGGACCGGTCCCGGCCGTAGGGGAAGCCGACCCGGCCGAGCAGCTCGTCGACGCGGGGCCACAGCTTCTCGACGGGCCAGCCGAGGTTCTCCAGGCCGAAGGCGACCTCGTCGCCCGCGCGGGACATGACGAGCTGCGCCTGCGGGTCCTGGAAGACGATGCCGGTGTGCCCGGCGACGGTCAGGGTCCCCTCGGACTCGCCCGAGTCACCGGGGAGCAGCCCGGCCATCGCGTGCAGCAGTGTGGACTTTCCGGCACCGGAGGGGCCGAGCAGCAGCACCCGTTCGCCGCGAGCGATCCGCAGGTCGACGCCCCGGATCGCCCACGCACGACGGCCGGCGTGACGCCACCCGTACCCCTCCAGTGTTATCAAGGGTTTAGACCAGCTCGCGTGAGCGGCCCGACGGGAAGCGGTCGAGCACGCCCGCGGAGGACAGTCCACGGGTGAGGCCGAGGCCGCCGAGGCCGGCGATGACGATGGTGCTGGCGATGACGAGACCGAAGTAGGTGACCTGCCAGGAGACCTGCCAGTCGGCGTACCAGTAGAAGAGGTCGAGCCCGGCCGCCGCGGCGCCGGTCAGGACGGAGGCGAACGCGGCCTGGGGGAGGCCGAATTTCTTGTAGCCGGACGCGGCGTAGCCGAGCTCACCGGCGAGGCCCTGGGCCAGGCCGTACCAGAGAACCGTGATGCCCCAGCCGGTCCCGAGCAGTGCCGACACCGTCGCGGCGATGAACTCCGTGTAGAGCGCGGCGCCCGGCTTCTGGATGATCAGCGGAGCGAGGACGGCGGGCAGCAGCCACACCCCGTAGATGAGGGCGGCGGCGGGCTTGAAGGTGCCGAAGAGGACCTCTCCGGGTCCGTTCCAGAGCAGGCCCCAGGCCCAGAAGATCACGCCGAAGACGACGGCGAGGATCGAGGCGACGACGATGTCGACGGTGCGCCAGCGAGTGTTCATGATTTGCTCCAGGTTCGAGGGGTGCGGAACCAGGAGAAGACGCACGCCATGTCCGGATTATCCTGCTGACGGAGTCAGCCGGAGATCAAGACATGGCGCGATAACTGAGAATCGACTCCCTGCGCTGGCATTACCCAGATCAGGTTCGAGGGTCTGCGGCTGGTGCCGCACTCTCAGCGCTTCGCGCTCCCCTGTCGGATGTTCACTTGTGCCGCGAGACTACACCCGCTCGCGGGCGGTAAGTTGTGTCGGTCGGCACATCGAAGGGGCGAGATTCGACCGTGGCACTTCTCGAAGCACCCCCGCGGGGCACCGATGCCCAGCCGCCGCGGCGTGGCCTGTTCGACGGGCGGATCGGCTCCGTCGAGGTGCTCGCCGTCGTGCTCGTCCTGCTCGTCGTCTTCCGCTCGCGGGTCGCCGATCTCCTCTCCGGCCCGCAGATGTCGACCTGGACCACCGTCTTCGTCTCGGTGATGCTGCAGGCGACACCGTTCCTCGTCTTCGGGGTGGCGCTCAGTGCCGTGATCGCGGTCTTCGTGCCACGGTCCTTCTGGGCGAAGGCGCTGCCCAAGCACCCGGCCCTCGCCGTACCGGTCGCGAGCTGCGCGGGGGTGATCCTGCCCGGTTGCGAGTGCGGCTCGGTGCCGATCGCGGGCTCGCTGATCCGGCGCGGGGTGACTCCGGCCGCCGCGCTCGCGTTCCTGCTCGCCGCGCCCGCGATCAACCCGATCGTGCTGACGGCGACGGCGATCGCCTTCCCCGGCAAGCCGGGCATGGTGGTGGCGCGCGCGGTCGTCAGCCTGATCGTGGCGATGGTGATGGGCTGGCTCTGGATCCGGCTGGGCAAGGCCGAGTGGATCCGGATGCCCGCCCGGCCCGAGCTCGACGGGCTCTCCAAGCCCCGGGCCTTCTGGGCCGCGTGCCGGCACGACATCATCCACGCCGGGGGCTTCCTGGCGCTCGGTGCCGCTGCCGCCGCGACGATCAACGTGGTCGTGCCGGAGCGGTGGATGCTCACCGTCGCCGACCAGCCGGTGCTCTCGGTGCTCGTGCTGGCGCTGCTCGCGGTGCTGCTCAGCATCTGCTCCGAGGCGGACGCGTTCGTGGCGGCCTCGCTGTCGCAGTTCTCGCTGACGGCGCGGCTGGCGTTCCTCGTGGTCGGGCCGATGGTCGACCTCAAGCTGATCTCCATGCAGGCCGGGGTCTTCGGCCGCCGGTTCGCCGCCCGGTTCGCCCCGACGACCTTCCTGGTCGGCGTCGGTCTGGCCGGCCTGTACGGCTGGCTGTTCCTATGACCAAGATCGGCGCAACTCTTCAAGAGTTGGTGTTACTCGCGCCCCGCGCGATAACACCAACTCTTGAAGAGTTGCGCCTACGCGGTGAGCCGACAGCTCGCCGCTGCGACACGAGAGCGGGTGCACCGTGAATCGGCAGGCTCAGGCTGTGGTGATGGTGCTGCTCGGCGGGGCGATCCTGAAGGTCACGCTGATCGGCGACGTCTACCTGCGGTATGTGAAGGAGGGGTTGCGGCCCTTCCTCATCCTCGCCGGGATCGTGCTGCTCGCGGCTGCGGTGATGACGCTCTACTACGAGTTCCGGCACGGCACCGTCGTGGACACCGAGTGCGCCGACCACGATGACGAGCACGACCACGCGAAGCACGCCGAACCGAAGGCCGGATGGATGATCATCGGGCCGGTACTCGGGCTGCTGCTCGTGGCGCCGCCCGCGATGGGTGCCTACGCGGCCGGCCAGGCGGGGACCGCCCTCTCCGCCGTCGCCGAGTCGGACTTCGCACCGCTGCCCGCCGGTGATCCGGCCGAGATCAGCGTGCTCGACTACGCCTCACGGGCGATCTTCGACAACGGCGTCTCGATGAGGGGCCGGCAGGTCAAGCTGACCGGCTTCCTCACCACCGGCGCCGACGGCCGGCAGATCCTGGCCCGCATGATCCTCTCCTGCTGCGCCGCCGATGCCCGGCCGATCAAGGTCGCCTTCGCCGGGGACGGACCGACCGGGCTCGCCGACGATTCGTGGGTCGAGATCGTGGGTAGCTACAGCGACAAGGTGTCGGTGGACGACGTCAACGGCGAGAAGATCCCCTTCATCGACGTGGCCGAGTGGCGACAGGTCGACGCGCCCAAACAACAGTACGAGTAGACGCTCACCGATACGGCCCTACCGACGGGTAAGGGGCGGCGGTAGGGTGGTTGAAGGACCCTACCGGGGGTGTGCGATGACCGCTACAGAGCAGGCACCTACGCACGTCGACGCGGCACAGGCCAGGCAGGTCGCCGAAGCCGCCCGCGAGACCGAATGGCGCAAACCGAGCTTCGGCAAGCAGCTCTTCCTGGGCGACTTCCGGCTCGACCTGATCAATCCGTGGCCGCAGTCCGACGCCGAGCACCAGCGCCGGGCCGACGAGTTCCTGCCCAAGCTCGAAGCCTTCCTCGCCGAGCACGTCGACGGGGCGCAGATCGAGCGCGAGGCGTGGATCCCCGACGAGGTCTTCGCGGGCCTCGCCGAGCTGGGCGCCTTCGGCATGAAGATCGCCCCGGAGTACGGCGGCCTCGGCCTGTCCAACCTGCACTACTGCCGGGCGCTGGGGCTGGCGGGATCGGCGAGCGCTGCTCTCGGGGCGCTGCTCTCGGCGCACCAGTCGATCGGCGTACCCCAACCGTTGAAGGAATTCGGCACCGAGGACCAGAAGCGGCGGTTCCTGCCGCGCCTGGCCCGGGGTGAGGTCTCGGCGTTCCTGCTGACGGAGCCGGACGTGGGTTCGGACCCGGCGCGGTTGCAGACGACCGCGACCAAGGTCGAGGGCGGCTACAAGCTCAACGGCGTCAAGCTCTGGGCCACCAACGGCACGGTCGCGACCCTGCTGGTGGTGATGGCGAAGACCGGCAAGTCGATCACCGCCTTCATCGTGGAGTCGGAGGCCGACGGCGTCACCGTCGAGCGGCGCAACGCCTTCCTCGGCCTGCGCGGCCTGGAGAACAGCGTGACCAGGCTGCACGACGTCTTCGTCCCGGATGAGGACGTCATCGGCGGTGAGGGCCGAGGCCTGCGGATCGCGCTCGCCACGCTCAACACCGGCCGCCTCTCGCTGCCCGCGATGTGCGTCTCGGCCGGAAAATGGTGCCTCAACGTGGGCCGCCGCTGGGCCGCCGAACGGGTCCAGTGGGGCGCGCCGGTCGCCGAGCACGAGGCGGTCGCGAGCAAGCTCGCCTTCATCGCGGCCACGACCTACGGCATGGAGTCCATGGTGGACCTGTGCTGCATGCTCGCCGACGACGACCGCAACGACTTCCGCATCGAGGCCGCGATCAGCAAGCTCTACGGCTCGGAGAAGGCCTGGACCGTCGCCGACGAGCTGATCCAGATCCGAGGCGGGCGCGGCTATGAGAGCGCCACCTCGCTCGGTGCGCGGGGGGAGAAGCCGCTCGCCGCCGAGCAGCTCCTGCGCGACCTGCGGATCAACCGGATCTTCGAGGGCTCGACGGAGATCATGCACCTCTTCATCGCCCGCGAGGCGGTCGACAAGCACCTCGCCGTCGCGGGGGACATCATCGACCCCAAGGCACCCCTGGGCCGCAAGGCGAAGGCCGCGCTGCGGGCGGCGGGCTTCTACGCCCGCTGGCTCCCCACGCTCGTCGTGGGTCGCGGCACGTTCTGGGGCTTCAGCTCCTTCGGCCCGTTGGCGACCCATCTGCGGTACGCCGAGCGCGCCTCCCGCCGCCTCGCCCGCTCCACCTTCGCCGGGATGGCCCGCTGGCAGGGGAAGCTGGAGCGCAAGCAGGGGTTCCTCGGTCGGGTGGTCGACATCGGCGCGGAGCTCTTCGCGATCAGTGCCGTCTGCGTCCGGGCGCACCACTCGGGCAATCCCGCCGAGGTGGAGCTGGCACAGCTCTTCTGCAGCCAGGCGAGGCTGCGCGTCGACGACCTCTTCCACGCGTTGTGGCACAACACCGACGCCACGGATGCGCGGGCGGCGGCCTTGATCACCGAGGGCCGATACGACTTCCTGGAGTCAGGCGTGCTCCCGCCCCCGGACCAGGGCGAATGGGTCTCGACCTGGCAGCCCGGCCCGTCCGAGCTCCCCGACGTCCGCAGGCGCCTCCCGCACGTCTGAGCTGCCACCGCAAGATCGCCGCAACTCTTCAAGAGTTGCGGCGATCTTCATGCTTCATGGGGTCCAGGACGGGGTCGCGTCGTGTTCGTTGAGGAACATCGCGGCGGGCAGGCTGCGCTGCGGCAGGTGCCGGATCAGCGTGACGGTCTGCTCGGTGGTGAGCGCCGATCGGGGCACGTCCCAGAACTGCGTCTTGCCCACCCGCAGGATCAGCGCCGCGTCGCAGAGGTCCACGGAGGTGAAGACGCTCCAGGCGAACTCGCTGCTCGCCGTCTCCGACCGGTAGACGACCGTCTCGTCGTCGAAGGTCATCGCCTGCGGGGCGTACCAGTGGGGCGGCATCCGGCGGCCGGCCCGGCCTGCGGTCAGCGCGGCGAAGAGCAGCAGCAGCGCGCCGACGTATGCGAAGACGGCGCCGACGAGAGGGCTGTGCAACGTCTTCGTGACGAAGAACGGCACCGACAGCAGGATGAGCGCCGAGCCCAGCACGACGCGCAGCCCCGTGACCCGGCGGCACAGGTATTTGAAGAGCGCAACCGCGTAGGCACGGTCCCGGGTGAAGGTGAGCTCGATTCGCATGATCGCAAACCTTAGTGCGTCCGCCAGTGGCCCGCTGGCCGCGTTGCCCGCGACCAATGGGCGTGCGCCCTACGATCAGCGGCAGTTGGCGCAGGTCCCGAAGATCTCCAATGTGTGCGACAGGTCCGCGTACCCATGATCGGCGGCGACCTTGTCTGCCCAGTGCTCCACCGCCGGACCCTCGACCTCCACTGTGGCCCCGCAGCTGCGGCAGACCAGGTGGTGGTGGTGCGTGTCCGAGCAGCGGCGATAGAGGTGATCCCCGCCCGGCGGGCGCATCACGTCGATCTCCTCGGCATCGGCGAGCGCCTGCAGCGTGCGGTAGACCGTGGTGAGACCGATGCTCTCGCCCCGGTCCCGCAGCATCGCGTGCAGCTCCTGCGCGCTGTGGAAGCCGTCGACCTCGGTGAGCAGTGTCGTCACGGCAGAGCGCTGGCGGGTCGACCGCATCGGTGACGTCATCGGGTTAGCACCACCTCGGGAGGTTCGCATTCGGCCGGGAGCTGGCCGCCACGACGGCGTCGGGCACTGCGAACGATAGCCGAACAGACCGCCACGATGATAAATAGCGCGATCGCCACCAGCACCACGGTCGCGCCGGGTGCGGTGTCGGTGGGGCCGGAGATGACGATCCCGGCGACCCCGCTCACCAGCCCGAAGACCATCGCCAGCCCCATCGTGGAGCCGAATCCGCGGGTCACGAGCTGTGCTGCGGCGACCGGCACCACCATCAGGGCGCTGACGAGCAGCAGTCCCACGGCACGCATCGCCGTGGTGACCATCACGGCCGTGGTGATGGCGAGGACGAGGTTGAGGGTGCGGACGGGCAGGCCGGCGACTGTGGCGTACTCCTCGTCCTGGCAGATGGCGAAGAGCCAGGGCCGCAGCCCCAGACCGACCGCGAGCACGACGGCGCCGAGGATGACCATGGTCCACAGGTCCGAGGTGGTGATCGTCAGCGGCGAACCGAAGAGATAGGAGCTGAGGTTGGCGTTGGTCTTCGACAGCGCGATGAGGAAGACGCCGCCGGAGATGCCGCCATAGAAGAGGATCGCCAGTGCGATATCGCCCGACGTGCGGGAACGCTGCCGGATCAGCTCGACCGCGGTGGCGCCGAGCGCGGCGATGATCACCGCCCAGAGGATCGCCGAACGCTGCTGCTCGGGGCGGGGCTGCCCGGCCGCGACGAGCAGGCCGACACCGACGCCGGTGAGCGCCACGTGGCCGATGCCGTCGCCGATCAGCGACAGCCGCCGCTGCACGAGATAGATGCCGAGCGCGGGCGCCGTGAGCCCGGTGATCGCCGCTCCGATCAGGGCGTGCTGCATGAAGGCGTAGGAGAAGATGTTCACCGGTCACCCCAGATGTTGGCGGGCGTCTGCGGGGCGTGGGGGTGCACGTGGTCGTGGTCCGGGTGCGCGTGGTCGGCGGTCGGCTCGGGCACCGCGCCGTCGTGGGCGATCCCGCCGTCGTGGACGACGAGCGCCCGGGTGATGAGCGGCCGCAGCGGGCCGAGCTCGTGCGCGACGAGGATCACCGTGCCGAGCGTCCCCTCGGGGCGGGCGCCGCCGGGGTGCCAGCCGTCGGCGACGAAGTCGCGCAGGGCGCCGGCGAAGGCGACCTGGCTCGCCGCGTCGACGCCTGCCGTCGGCTCGTCGAGGATGAGCAGCTCGGGCTCGCCCGCGAGTGCCCGGGCGATGAGCGTGCGCTGCTGCTGGCCGCCGGAGAGGTCGGCGACGGGGTCGCGGGTGCGGTCGGTGAGCCCGACCGCCTCGATCGCGGCGGCGATGGCGGCCCGGTCGCGAGCGCTCTGCCACCTCAGGCCGCGGCGCGCGAGCCGGCCCGCCGCGACGACTTCACCAACCGTCGCCGGTACGCCGCCCCCGGCCCCCAACCGCTGCGGGACGTATCCCACCCGGGCCCACTGCCGGAACCGCTTCTGTGGTGTGTCGAAGAGGCGTACCTCGCCCGACGCGAGCGGCACGAGCCCCAGCGCCGCCCTGATCAGCGTGGACTTGCCGGACCCGTTGGCGCCGAGCACCGCGACGACCTCGCCCGCCGAGACCGTGACATCGACGCCCCGGAGCACTGGGCGCTCGTTGTAGGCGACCACCCCGTGCGAAATGCTCAGGACCGGCTCGCTCACGAGCACCCCAGCGCTTCGCGCAGGGTGGTGAGGTTGCTCCGCATGATCGAAATGTAATCCCCGCTGGAACCCTGCTCGAGCCCTTCGATCGGATCGAGCACGGCGGTCTTGGCGCCGACCTCCTTCGCGATCGTCTCGGCGATCTTGGGGCTGACCAGCGTCTCGAAGAAGATCGTGGTGGCGCCGGTGGACCTGGCGGCGGCCGCGACCTCGGCGAGGCGCTGCGGGGTCGGCTCGATCTCGGGGTCGAGCCCGGCGAGGCCGATCTGCTTGAGGTTGTAGCGGTCGGCGAGGTAGCCGAAGGCCTCATGCCCGGTGACGATCGCCTGGCGCTGGCACTTGCTCAGCCCCGTCGCATACTCCATGTCGAGCTCCGCGAGGTCGGCGTGCAGCTTCGCGGCCCGCGTGGTGTAGTCGGCGGCGTGCGCCGGGTCGACCTCGCCGAGCCGCCGGGCGAGCGCGTCGCCGATCGTGGCGAGCCGGGTCGGGTCGAGCCACAGGTGCGGGTCCTTCGCCGGGTGCCCGTCCTCGTCGGTGCCCTGCAGCCGGGGCACCAGGGCGCCCACGTCGAGGGAGTGGTCGGCGGCCTCGGCCTTGACCGCGGTGTCGACCGCGGGCTGGAACCCGTCGAGGTAGACGACGAGCTTGGCGTCGTGCACATCGGCGAGCTGGCGGGGGGTCAGCTCCAGGTCGTGCGGCTCGGCGCCGGGCTGAGCCAGTGTGGTCACGCTCACGGCGTCACCGCCGATCCGCTCGGAGATGAAGGCGAGCGGGTAGAACGCAGCCGTTATGGCGACCTTGTCGGAATCTGCGGGTGTGCCGGAGGTCCCGCAGGCGCTGACCAGACTGAGCGTCAACGCGGCGGTAAGGCAGGCGAGGAGGCGTCGCATGAGTTGTACTCAACCGTAAATGAGAATGATTGTCAAAACCGTTGCGACCCCAATTCGCGTTGATCAAGGGAAGACTCGCCGCAAATCGGGCACCCGGGATGGCGAGTCTTCCCTTGATCAACGCGAATTAGTGGGGGCAGGAGAGGATAGGAGCATGCTGGTGATGAATCGGTTTGTGATCGACGGCGGCGAGAGCGCGTTTGTGGAGCGCGCGCACGCGGCGCTTGCCGCGTTGGCGGCTCGGCCGGGGTATCTGCGGGGCGAGCTCACCCGCTCGCTGGACGAGCCCTCGTCGTGGTGTCTGCTGACCGAGTGGGAGTCCGTCGGGGCCTATCGGCGGGCGCTGGGCGGGTTCGATGTGAAGATCACCGCGACGCCGCTGCTCGCCGAGTCGCTCTTCGAGCCGTGCGCCTACGAGAGACTCGCCTCCGCGCTGCCCGGCGGAGAGGTCACCACGCGGGGCAGCGATCGTGCGGATGTCTGATTAGATCGACGTCATGAGCGAGACCCCACGCGTGCCCGTCCCGGCGGGCCCCGGCGCGCAGCCGCCCTTCGCCGTCGCACCGACCGAGGGCAGGTCCACCCGGCTCTGGTGGGGGCTCGGCGCCGGTGCCGTCGCCCTGGTCCTCTGCCTGGGCGGTGGGGTCGCCGCGCTGATCGGGATCACCGTCACCCTCACCGGCGCCATCCAGGAGCAGGGCAAAGTGGTCGTCGGCCACTACCTCGACGCGCTGCGCGACGAAGATTATTCCGACGCCTACGCCCTGCTCTGCAACAATCTCCAGCAGGAGGAGACGAAGGCCCAGTTCACCAACCGGGTCGACGGGGAGCCCCGCCCCGCCACCTACACCCTGGGTGAGCTTGATCTCCAGGCGCTGGAGCTCCCCGCCGACATCAAGTACACGGACGGCAGCACCGATTCGGTCCGCTTCCGGCTGAGTCAGGACACCGATACCGGCCAGCTCGAGGTCTGCGGCGAGCTGCCCTGATCACCCCTGCGATAATCCGGCTGCGGGTGGCTCAGCGCTGCCCGTACCGTTGACAAGACCGTCCGGGGTGCGCTGAGCGCGCCCACGGACAACCGCCGACAGCCAGCCGGCGGCCGACTCCATGGAAGGAGCCCTCCGATGCCCGCAGATCGCATCGACGCCGTCGTCAACCTCGCCAAGAAGCGAGGCTTCGTCTATCCGTCCAGCGAGATATACGGCGGTACGCGATCGGCCTGGGACTATGGCCCGCTGGGTGTGGAGCTCAAGGACAACGTCCGCCGCCAGTGGTGGAAGACGATGGTGCAGAAGCGGGACGACGTCGTCGGCCTCGACTCCGCCGTGATCCTGGCTCGCCAGGTCTGGGAGGCGTCCGGCCACGTCCGGGAGTTCACCGACCCGTTGACCGAGTGCACCAGCTGCCACAAGCGTTTCCGGGCCGACCACCTGGAGGAGGCGTTCCTGGCGAAGAAGCCCGACGGCCTCTTCGTGCTGACGGAGGCCAATTGCCCCAACTGCGGCAACAAGGGCACCTTCACCGAGCCGAAGATGTTCAACGGCCTGATGAAGACCTACCTCGGCCCGGTCGAGAGCGAGGAGGGCATGCACTTCCTGCGGCCCGAGACCGCGCAGGGCATCTTCGTCAACTACAAGAACGTCGAGACCTCGTCGCGCAAGAAGCCGCCCTTCGGCATCGCCCAGGTCGGCAAGAGCTTCCGCAACGAGATCACCCCCGGCAACTTCATCTTCCGCACGCGCGAGTTCGAGCAGATGGAGATGGAGTTCTTCGTCGAGCCCGGCACCGACGAGCAGTGGCACGAGTACTGGCTGGAGCAGCGCTGGAACTGGTATGTCGACCTCGGCATCGACCCGGAGAACATGCGCTTCTTCGAGCACCCCAAGGAGAAGCTCAGCCACTACTCCAAGCGGACCGTCGACATCGAGTACCGGTTCCGCTTCGGCGGCACCGAGTTCGCCGAGCTGGAGGGCATCGCCAACCGCACGGACTTCGACCTCACCACGCACGGCCAGCACTCCGGCACCGACCTGTCCTACTTCGATCAGGAGAAGCAGGAGCGCTGGGTGCCTTACGTCATCGAGCCCGCGGCGGGTCTGACCCGGGCCGTGCTCGCGTTCCTGCTCGACGCCTATGACGAGGACGAGGCGCCCAACTCCAAGGGTGGCGTCGACAAGCGTACGGTGATGCGCTTCGACAAGCGCCTCGCGCCGGTCAAGGCCGCCGTGCTGCCGCTGTCGCGCAACGCCGACCTCTCGCCGAAGGCGAAGGACCTCGCCGCGCAGCTGCGCGACCGCTGGACCGTCGACTTCGACGACGCGCAGGCGATCGGCCGCCGCTACCGCCGCCAGGACGAGATCGGCACGCCCTACTGCATCACGGTCGACTTCGACACGCTCGAGGACCAGGCGGTGACGATCCGGGACCGCGACACGATGCTCCAGGAGCGGGTCGCCCTCGACCAGGTCGAGCGTTACCTGCTGGAGCGCCTGCCCGCCTGATCGGCGTCAGCCACGGAGTCAGCGCCCACCCCAGCCCCCTGGGGTGGGCGCTGGCCTGAGGAGACCAGTCGAAGCGGGCCTGCCCGGCGGCTCCGTGGTCTTTCAGCGGATCGGCCCGGTGGGGGAGCACCGGGCCGATCCGCGATGGTCAGCGCAGCCAGCCGTCGAGTTGCCCGGCGAGCTCGGGCAGCACCACGAGGCCGCCCATCCCGGCTCGGCGCACCTCGGCGCACGGGGCGCGCAGCACGCGGACCTCGCTCACCGCGCCCGTCGCGTCGGCGATCCAGATCACGTCCAGCGAGCCGATCGCCACGTCGACGGCGCATCCGGCCAGGTTGGTCACGGTCGAGCCGCCCTCGGCGTCGGTGTTCTCACGCACCTTCGTCGCCTCGTTGAGCAGGTCGCGCACGGCGGGCGCCGCCGAGCGCTCGGCGTGCTGTGCGGTCAGCTTCAGCGTCCCGCCGCTCCCGGCGAGGTAGCGGCAGGCCCGCACCTCGACCAGCGCACTCGGCGCGAACACGTCGACGCTGCCCCGGTTGCGGGCGATGCCGTCACGGGCGTCGGTGTTGGCGGTCATCCCGCTCACCGCGGCCTGGGTCAGCGTCGCCGGGCAGGCCGGTGCCTGGACCGTCGCCGCGTCGGTCGAGGCGGCGAGCTGCTCGCGGTAGAGCCCGACGAAGCCGTCGAGCAGCGTGGGGGAGAATTTGCTGCTCCCCGACATGAAGCGGGTCCGGCCGTCGGCGATCGCCGTGCCGCAGTTGCGGTCGAGCGCCACCGTGACCTGGGCCCGGTCGGCGTAGGTCAGCACCAGCGAGAGGTCCTCGGCGAAGCCGATCATCGTGCAGCCGTGGTTGAAGGGCTGGCCGAGCTTCGCTGCGACCTCCTCCTTCGTCGGCAGCGCGTTCAGCGCCGCGACCAGCTCACCGGGGCGCAGCGTCACGGTCCGCGGCGTCGGCACGGTCCCGGCCGCCGGGTCCAGCGGCAGCTCGCAGAGGCTCACCGAGAGCGCGCCGTCGGGCACGAGCGCGCCCGGCTTGTCGACCAGCTCGCCGCTCTGCTTCGCCGGAGCGACGGGACACCTCGCCGCGTCGAACACCGGCGCCGTCGTGTCCGCCACCGGCTGCGGGGTGGTCCCGCGCCACAGGGTTGGTACGCCGAGAGCCACCGCCCCGACCAGCACCGTTGTCGCCACCGTCGCCATGATGGTGCGTGTCCTGGCCCGGCGGACCCGCCGTCCGACGTCGCCGATCCGGTCGGCCGGCTCGCCCAGCGGGGGCACGGATTCCAGCAGGACCTCACGCAGGTTGTCGGGGGGAGTTTCGTCCTTCACCGCTTCTATCCCTTCGTCGCCGAGCTCGATGCGGCCTCAGCCAGCCGCAGATGGGGGTCGGCACGCAACTTCGCCAGCGCCCGGAAAGCCTGCACCTTGACCGTCTCGGCGGAGCATTCGAGCAGCTCGGCCGTTTGTGCCACGGTGCGGTCCTCGACATAGCGGAGCACCACGATCGCCCGCTGCTGGCGGGAGAGCCCGGCGAGCGCCCGGCGGACCGCGTCGCGGTTGGCCTGCCGATCGGCGATGTCGGAGCCGGTCGACCGCTCCGGCAGCACCTCGGTCGGCAGCTCGGCCCGCCATCGCCGCCGCCACCACGTCACGTAGGTGGTGTAGAGCGCCTTGCGCACGTAGCCCTCGGGATTTCCGCCCTCGGTGACGTGCGGCCAGCGCCGCCAGGTGGCGGTGAGCGCGGTCTGCAGCAGATCCTCGGCCTTGCCGTTGTCGCCGGTGAGCAGCCAGGCCGCGCGCAGAAGTGCTGCGGAGCGGCTGGCGACGAAGTCGGCGAACCCGTCGGGTGGTGCTGGTGTCGTCATGCATCTCCTCCCGACGGCTAAACGACCTGGCGGAGACCGGAGGTTAACAGCCCTCGGAAGACACTCAACCCCGTCACGTTTTGCTGCAAAGCGTGGCTTCGGGCAGCGAAATGGCCACGCTTTGCAGCAAAACGTGACGGGGGGCGAGCGGGGGGTCAGTAGCGGACGGTGATCCGCCGTTCGATGCCGTCGACCCGGGCCAGGCCGCCGATCGGCAGGATGAGCTGCGGATCCGTGTGGCCGATGTCGAGGTCGAAGACGAGCACCGCATCCGGGTTGTAGACCGACACCGCCCCCAGCACCGCCGCCCGCTGATCCGCCGCGTAGGCCCGCCGGGCGGCGAGATCCTGCCGGGTCTCCGAGTCCCACGCCTTGGGCCGCCCGATCAGGATCGCCGCGAACCGCTCCAGCAACCCGCGCTCGCCCATGCTCCGCAGCAGGTAGCCGACCTCGGCCGCCGACGGCATCTCCTCCGAGGTCTCCAGCACCAGCACGCCGCCGGTGAACGCCTCGTTCTCCGCTACGCGTCCGGCCTGCAGGATCCACGACACCACCTCCAGGCAGCCGCCCCAGAGCCGGCCCTCGACCGCGCGTCGCGGTCCGTGCCAGCTCCAGCCCTCACCCGGCATCAGCTCCGGCTCCACCTCCAGGTTCGCGAGGTCGGCCCAGTCGCCATGCTCATCCGTGTACGCCTCGGCCGGGCTCAACGCGTACCAGTCGGAGGTGAAGAGAGCGGCCCGCAGCGACCTGGCGCTGACCGGCTGCAGTGACCCGCCGCGGCCCAGATGGACCATGACCGATCCGCCGTGATAGCCCACGACGCCCTGGTGGAAGAGGTAGTTGAGCAGGTTGGTGTTGTCCGAGTAGCCGAAGAACGGCTTGGGGTCGGCCCGGATCAGCTCGCCGTCGAGGTGCCCGATGACGGTGATCTGGTCGTCGCCGCCGATGCTCGCCATGATCGCCCGGATCGACGGGTCGGCGAAGGCCGCGTTGATGTCGCGGGCGCGATCACGGGGATCGGCGTTCATCGTGCGCGTCGTCGGGTACTCCACCGGCTCCAGCCCGAACTCGTCCCGCAACCGGCGCAGTCCCAGCTCGAAGACGTCCGGGAAGAGTCCCGGCAGGCCGGCGGAGGGCGAGAGGATCGCGACGCGGTCACCGGGGCGGGGCTTGGACGGATAGAGCATGACCGGGAAGGTAACGCACCGCACAGGGCTTCCGCCTCCGGTTATCGCGTATGCGATCCTCGATGGTGTGACCGAACTTCGCCTGGGGCGCTACACCGTCGACCCGCCCGTGGTCCTCGCGCCGATGGCGGGGATCACGAATGTCGGGTTCCGTCAATTGTGTCGGGAACAGGGCGGCGGGATCTACGTCTGCGAGATGGTGACGACGATCGCCATCGCGCACCGCAACCCGAAGACCGATCGCATGATCGCTTTCGCCCCCGACGAGAATCCGCGCAGCCTGCAGCTCTTCGGCGTCGACCCGGAGATCACCGCGAAGGCCGTGCGCCGGATCGTCGACGAGAACCTCGCCGACCACATCGACCTGAATTTCGGCTGCCCCGTGCCCAAGGTGACGCGTAAGGGCGGCGGCTCGGCGATCCCGTGGAAGCGCAAGCTCTTCGGCGCGATCGTCGCGGCGGCCGTCGACACCGCGAAGCCCGCGGGCATCCCGGTCACGGTCAAGATGCGCAAGGGCATCGACGACGACCACCTCACCTATGTCGAGGCGGGGCTGATCGCGCAGGAGGTCGGCGCGACCTGGGTGGCGCTGCACGCGCGGACCGCCGCCGAGCGCTACTCCGGCACCGCCGACTGGGACGCGATCGGCACGCTCAAGCAGGCCCTCGACATCCCGGTGCTCGGCAACGGCGACATCTGGGAGGCCGACGACGCGCTGCGGATGGTCGCCGAGACCGGCTGCGACGGCGTCGTGGTGGGCCGGGGCTGCCTGGGGCGGCCGTGGCTCTTCGCGGACCTGGAGGCCGCATTCGCCGGGCGGCCCGAGCGGGTCATGCCCAACCTCGGGCAGGTCGCGGTGATCATGCGGCGGCACGCGGAGTTCCTGAGCCTGGCGATGACCGAGAAGTTCGGTGTCGTCGACTTCCGCAAGCACGTGGCGTGGTATTTGAAGGGCTTCCCGGTCGGCTCCGAGCTGCGGCGGTCGATGGCGATGGCGTCGTCGATGATGGAGCTCGACGACCTGCTCGGCAAGCTCGACGGCGAGGTGCCCTTCCCGGTGTCGGAGCTGGGGCAGCCGCGCGGGCGGACCAACTCGCCCGGCAAGGTCTTCCTGCCCGCCGGGTGGCTCGACGACCGCGACGACATGTGCGTCCCCGAGGGCGCCGAGATGGACGACTCCGGCGGTTAGCCCGAGTAGCCATGACCGCCTATGCTGCCGGTCGTGTTCGGGATCATTCGCCCCTGTCAGCACAGCCTCTCCGCGTCACTGCGCGACGAGTGGCTGGGCCACCTCTGCGGCATGTGCCTGTCCCTGCGTGACCAGCACGGGCACGCCGCCCGGCTCGTCACCAACTACGACGGGCTGCTGATCTCCGCGCTCGTCGAGGCACAGGCACCGGCGGCGCAGCGCCGCTCGGCCGGCCCGTGCGCGCTGCGGGGGATGCGCGGCGCCTCGGTGGCGATCGGGGGATCGGCGCAGCTCGCGGCCGCGGTCTCGCTGGTGCTGGCGTCGGCGAAGCTGCGCGATCACGTGGACGACCGCGACGGCATCTACCGCCGCAAGCCCGTCGCGGCCGGGGCCAACCTCGTCGCCCGCCGCTGGGCCAAGGCCGCGCGGGAGACCGGCGTGCTCGTCGGCTTCGACACCGGAGTCCTGCTCACCGCAGTCGCCGAGCAGCGCTCGCTGGAGCTCGCGGCATCGGTGGGTACGCCACTGCTCACCCTCACCGAGCCCACCGAGATCGCCACCGCCGCCGCGTTCGCGCACACCGCCGTCCTCGCCGGTCGACCGGAGAACGCCGAAGCCCTCGCCGAGGCCGGCCGGCTCTTCGGGCGCATCGCGCACCTCGTCGACGCCGCCGAGGATCTCGATCAGGACCGGCTCACCGGCGCGTGGAACCCGCTGCTCGCCACCGGTGCGACGACGCTCGACGCCGGCCGGCTCGCCCGGGACGCGATGGCCGGGATCCGGCTGGCCCTGCATGAGGTCACCTTCACCCGGAAGGCGCTGGTCCACGCACTGCTCGTGCACGAGCTGGACCACGCGGTCACCCGGACCTTCTCCGCCTCCGATCCGGGGTACTACCCGCCGGTCATCCAGCCGGGCAAACCGCCGCGGCAGCCGCGGAAGCCCGGCGGCGGGTCGTGCTGGTGGCCGATCAGCGAGCACCCGCCGCGGCCGAACGGATTCTTCACCGGATGCGCGATCGGGACGTGGATGTGCTGCACGTGCCAGGTCTGCTGCCGCAGCGACTGGCCCGGACCGTGGAGCGGGCGCAAGCGCAGCGGCCCGTGCTCCGACTGCGGTGACTGCTCAGGCTGCGATTGCTGCGACTGCTGCCGCTGCTGCGGCAAGGCCGACTGCGACTGCGGCCCCTGCGACTGCTGAGACCCCCGGCGCTCACGCCGGGGGTCTCAGACGGTGCTGCGGTGGATCACCACTCGCCGAGGTTGGAGACGAACTGCTGCATCCACTGACGGCCGGCGATGCTGGTGATCTGCCCGGCGGTCGAGAGGGCGTTGGAGAGGTGGGCCGCGTTCGTGGGGCGGTAGTCGGTCTGGTGCGCGGCACAGGCGTACCGCCAGTTGCGTACGTGCTCGGTGTGCTGGCAGCTGAGGCAGCGGTAGTGGGCGCTGCTCCCCACCTGCACGGTTCCGTTGTCGACGGCGTGGTACCACTGGCCGATCGGGCCCGCTTCGACGTTGTCGGCGAGGCAGGCCGGGCACCGCATGACCAGGTCGAACCACTCCTTGGTTTCCGGCTCCCGAACTGCGGGACCGTACTGATCGGGCATCTGCGACACTGTCGTCTCCTTAGAGGGGGGTTGCTTCGGGTCGCTCGTAGCGTTCGGGCCGCTCGGCGGGGGCGATGGCGAGGTACCCGGCGAGGTGCGGATCGAGGAGCGCAAGCCGGTCCAGCCCGGCGTCGACATCTCCGCGCTGGTGCTGGTGCTGGCTGGCCTCGGCGGCAGGGTCCTTGAGGAACCGCTCCTCGATCCGGTCCGACTCGTGGAGGCCTCGGGCGACAGCCTCCGTGGCGTCGAGGATGTCCTGCTCCGAGGGCTGCACCTCGTCGAGCGACGGGAGTTGGTAGGGGGCGCCCAGGACGCAGAGCAGGATCGGTACGGCGTAGGTGTCGGCCGCTGCGATCTCCCGCCCGGCCCGGCCGCCGAACCAGCTCAGGAAGTCGTCGATCATCCACTGGCCCTCGGACCGCACCGGGTGCACGATCCGCTGCAGGCAGACGATCTGGAGGTGCACCTCGGTACGCACACCGAGCTCGTCCTCGGCGATGGCGTCCCGGTCCAGGTGGTTGTCCAGTCGCGTGGCGCTGAGGGCACGGAAGCCCTCCGTCACCTGCTCAAGCCGTTCCATGGCGTTGAGCAGCCGCTCCCAGGTGTCGTCGAGGAACTGCAGGTTGACGTTCTTGGGAGCGGCCAGTTGCTGCTTCTGCGGCGTACCGCCGCGCCCGCCGACCGGTGGCTCGCCGATGTTGTATGGCTGTGACATTCAACTAAACCCTTCTCTAACTGACGTGGTGCCTACGCGCCACACGTGCCAGTGCTGTCGACACGTGACGTGCCTCGACGACGAGCTTGTCCGGGTCCTCCCACAGGGCACAGACGAGCGCCTCGTGGCAGACCCGCAACACCTGACCGATCGGGAGTCCGTCCAATTGCGACGCCACCTCGTCGATCGCGACCTCCGCACTCAGATGGGCCGAGAGGCGGCGCTCCAGCACCACCTCCACATCCGCCCTGGTGAGCTGGTCCATGTGGACCACATCCGAGAAGAGGGCGTCGCCCACGGCGAGGTCGTCGCGGGTCGCCACCACGACGAATGCCGAGGTGGTAAGCCGTAACTGGGCCAGCTCGTTGGAGACCTGGGCCAGGACTCGGCGGGAGAGGTCGGAGCCGGCCGCGGCGAGCTGCTCGAAGTTGTCGATCAGCACGATGCTCGGCGACGCGTGGCGGGCCTTCGTGAATGCGTTGCGGACCAGGCGCTCGCTCTCGCCGACCCACGGGCTCAGCAAGTCGACGCTGGGCAGGTGGATCAGCGATGCGGAGAGCCGTTTGGCGAGAGCCGCGACGAGCGCGGTCTTGCCGCTGAGGGCCGGTCCCGAGAGCATGATCCCGCCGCCGAGGTCGATGCCGAGCTGCTTGAGGCTCGTGCTCTTGCTCATGGGCCAGTCGATCAGCTCGGTGAGGGCGCGTTTGGCGTTCGCCAGTCCGACGAGGTCGTCCCAGTCCGGACCCACCACCACCTGACGCTGCTCGCGGAACGCGGACGGCTGCACGTGGCGGAGCCCTTCGACGAAGTCCGCCTGGCAGACGCTGACCGCGGCGACCGGCAGTGCGTCCCCGACCGCGGCCTGCCGCCGATGGTCGTCGAGGGTGCGGCGGGCCGAGGCCATCGCCGCTTCCTGGCAGAGGCTCGCCAGGTCCGCGCCGACGTAGCCGACGGTCATCTCCGCGATCGCCATGAGGTCGACGTCGTCCGCGAGCGGGATCTCCCTCGTGTGCACCAGCAGGATGGCGTGGCGGCCGTCGTGGTCGGGCGGTCCGATCTCGACCTCGCGGTCGAACCGCCCCGGCCGGCGCAGCGCCGGATCGATGGCGGAGGGCCGGTTGGTCGCACCGATCACGACCACCTGCCCGCGATCGGTGAGGCCGTCCATGAGGGTGAGGAGCTGGCTCACCAGGCGTACTTCCAGGTCCCCGGAGACGTTGTCCCGGGAGGGGGCCAGGGAGTCGAGTTCGTCGAGGAAGATCACGCTCGGCTGTTCGCGTGCGGCGTCCTCGAAGACCTTGCGCAGCCGCTGCTCGCTCTCCCCGTAGAACTTCGACAGGACCTCGGGCCCGTTGACGGCGAAGAAGCTCGCGCCGAGCAGCCGCGCCACCGAGCGGGCCAGCAGGGTCTTCCCGTTGCCGGGAGGGCCGTGCAGGATGATCCCTCGCGCCGTCCGGATGCCGAGCCGCTCGAACAGCTCCGGGTACTTGGCCGGCCAGACGACGAGCTCCGCGATCTGCTGGAGCGGACCGTCCAGGCCGCCGATGTCGTCGAAGACGGCGCGTTGCGGCACCGGCCGGTTGGTGGAGCCGGTCAGGTGATCGGAGTCCGGGAGGGCGATGACGACCTCGGTCTCGCTCGTGCAGCGCACCGCTGCCGCGGCGGGCTCGGCGGCGGTCACCTCGAAGGTGGCCTCACCACCGCCGAGCGGCAGCGAGAAACCGTGCCCCACGGTGAGCGACAGCGCCGAATCGGTGAGCCGCTGCCGGGTGTTGTGCGCCTGCTCCCGTCCGTCGCCGAAACTCAGCCCGCTGTCGACCCGGTGCAGGGTGATCGACGTCGCCGGGGCGGCCTGTGTGATCGGATCCCAGAGCTCGATGTCGAGGTCGTCGCCCTCGACCGCCCCGGCATTGCGCAGGATGTAGCCCTGCGCCGCGATGGTCGTCGGCTTGACCTCGTCCGAGATGTGCAGCCGGGCGAAGCCCTGCTCCCCCGTCCGCGGATTGACCAGGCGGGCATGGACCGGCTTGGTCGCGATCACCGTGGCGACGCCGAGCTGCTCGGCGACGGCGGTGCAGACCGCGGCCAGGTGCATGCCGCGGTGTCGTGGCTCATCGACGGCGGCCGTCAGGCGAACCACGCCGGCGGGGGCCTGTTCGAACATATCGGTCACGCGCCTACCAATCTGAGAGGTTGCCGAGGATGCTGATGAGCCACGAGCGACCCCCTGCGGCGAGGAGGGCCGCGGACATGCTCATGGAGCTCGCGAAGTGGGACGAGGTGGTGCTGCGGTAGTCACCCTGGTGATTGGCGCAGGAGTACCGCCAGTGCCGGATATGGCTGGCGAAATAGCATCGGGAGCACCGGACCGTCGCGTCGCTCCCGATGTCCAGGGGGCCGTCGCAGTCGGAGTGGTACCAGTAGGTGGGAGGCCCGGCCCGCTGCCCGCTGGCGGCGCAGGCCGGGCAGCTGAAATAGAGCCGGTGATAGACGACCGACATACCCGATCGTCACCAGTCGCCTAGGTTCTGCAGGAATGTCAATAACCATTGCCGGCCGGCGATGCTGGTTATCTGTCCTGCGGTGGAAACGGCATTCGCCAGGTGCGCCGAACTGGTCGGGCGGAAATCTGATTCGTGCGCCTCGCACGCGTACCGCCAGTTTTGCACGTGACTTGACACGTTGCATCGTTTGCAACGGTAGTTCGCATCATCACCGATCTGCAGGCCGCCGCCGCAGGAGTGGTGATACCACGGAGCAGGGACTTTGCCATCCTTGCCGTCTGCGATGCAGGCGGGACAGCGAATGACTAGATCAAAGTATTGAGCCACGGAGACTCATCGCGTTAGCCATGGGGCTGATCATGAATGGCATCGTAGGAGTCCGCGATGGTCATCTCAATGAATGTGTCCTGATGGGGACTGGTTAAGGATCCTTCAAGGAGTGGGGTGAGGCGTCGGCTATAAGCGCCGATCGTCGGCAGTCCCGGAGTGGGACGTGATGCTTACCGATTGGGGCGATGGTGGCAATTGAAATGATGTAAGTCAATGCCTACTGCGGTGATCACGTCGGATTCCCTGAACCAGACGTGATCACCGCGCAGCGCCGGCCCGCACCGCGCCTGCGCTCAGACGTCGACGTGCTGGCTGATGCAGATCAGGTTGCCCTCCGAGTCGTGGAAGAACGCCGACTCGACGCCCTCCATCGTCACGACCCCGTCCTCGGTCCTCATGCCCGGCAGGTCGAACTCCTCGAAGGTGATGCCGTTCGCCTTCATCGTCGCCACCTCGCCGGACACGTCGGCGACCTCGAAGACCGCCTGCGTGTGGTCGCCGCTGGCCCGCCCGGTCGACGGGAACAGCAGGATGCGGCTGTTGTCGCCGCACTCGAAGACGAGGCCCGCATCGGTCTCCTTGACCGGTTTGAGGCCGAGATTGCGTGCGTAGAAGTCCTTGGCGCGTGCCAGATCAGAAGCCGGCAGCGTACCCAGGACCCGTCCGGTCACCGTCATACGATCGCCTCCCTCATTCCCCCCGATTTTATGCCTTTTCGCTCAGGGGCGATGGGAGAGTTCGGCCTCGCGGGCCGCCTCGGCTGCCTCGTCGGCGAGGGCGCGGGCCGCGATCACGGCGACGTCCGCCCGCATCCGGGCCGCGCGCTCCGCGAGGGCGGCGAGCTCGTAGCGCCGCCAGGTCTCGGCGCCGTCGGCGCGCAGCTTCGCCAGCTCGTGCGCGCGCTGCGCCCAGACCGGGTCCCAGCCGCCCACGCGCTGCCAGACGGCCTGCAGCTCATCGACGGAGATCTCCCCCCGACGGTACGCCGCCCGAGCCGCCCGCGATATCTCCTTCTGATCGGTGCCGGAGACGGAGCTGATGACGGGGAAGGAGCCGGTCGCCGTGGTGGCGGTCTCGAGCGCCCGGGCGGCGATGCCGTGCTCCTGCCAGACGGCGTCGCGCAGCGCCTCGGCCTCGGCATGCTCCGCGAGCGCCTCGGCGGCGACGATCGCGGCTCGCTGAGCAGCGACGACTGCGTTGGCGGCGATCGCCTCCAGCCCGTCCGGGTCGATCACCACGTCGTCCTCGTCGCGGATCACCGGACGGTCGTCGAAGCTGGACTGCCGCCGCCGCTGGACCCGGATCATCCGGATCAGAGCCAGGATCCCGAGGGCAGTGAATATCGCCAGAAAACCCCACAGGATCGGCCCGGGCTGCGACATCTCCCCGAGCGTAGTCGCAGATCGATATATGTCCAGCGGTAGCCGAAGGTGCAGGCCAGGGTAGGTGAGCATCTTCGCGGAATCGTGTGAGAACCATCTCCCGCGGTACCGCCCCGACGGTCAGCTCCCGGCGGGTGTCGGGGTGGGGTGATAGAACTGGGCGCATGGCGGTCGACACAGCAGTCAGGGACCAGGCCGAGGCGGTGCTTCGGCGCCTCGCCGGAGACGACGCCAGGCTTCGCGAGGACCAGTGGCGCGCGATCGAGGCACTCATCGAGGGGCGGCGGGTGCTCTGCGTCCAGCGCACGGGCTGGGGCAAGTCCGCGGTCTACTTCGTCGCCACGGCGCTGCTGCGAGCGCGTGGTCACGGGCCGACCGTTATCGTCTCGCCGCTGCTGGCGCTGATGCGCAACCAGGTCGAGGCGGCGGCCCGCGCCGGAGTGCAGGCCCGCACGATCAACTCGGCCAACCTCGACGAGTGGGACGAGATCACCGCCGAGATCGCCGACGGCTCGGTCGACGTGCTGCTGATCAGCCCCGAGCGGCTCAACAACCCCGACTTCCGCGACTCGGTCCTGCCCAAGCTCGCCGCGACCACCGGGCTGCTCGTCGTCGACGAGGCGCACTGCGTCTCCGACTGGGGGCACGATTTCCGGCCCGACTATCGCCGCCTGCGGACGATGCTCGCCGAGCTCACGCCGGGCACCCCGGTCCTCGCGACGACCGCCACCGCCAACGAGCGGGTCACCGCCGACGTCGCCGAGCAGCTCGGCGAGGCGCTGGTGCTGCGCGGCCCGCTCGACCGCGAGTCGCTGCGCCTCGGCGTGATCTCGCTGCCATCGGCCGCGCACCGGCTCGGCTGGCTCGCCGACCGCCTCGACGAGCTGCCCGGATCCGGCATCATCTACACCCTCACCATCGCCGCCGCCCACGAGACCGCCGAGTTCCTCGGGGCGCGGGGCTACCCGGTTGCCGTCTACACCGGACAGTCCGAGGACGCCGATCGGCGGGTCGCCGAGCGCGACCTGCTCGACAACAAGCTCAAGGCCCTCGTCGCCACCTCCGCGCTGGGCATGGGCTTCGACAAGCCCGACCTCGGCTTCGTCGTGCACCTCGGCGCGCCCGCCTCGCCGATCGCCTATTACCAGCAGGTCGGCCGGGCCGGCCGGGCCGTGGCGAGCGCCGAGGTGGTGCTCCTGCCCGGCTCCGAGGACGAGGCGATCTGGAAATACTTCGCCTCACTCGCCTTCCCGCCGGAGGAGCAGGTGCGGCGGGTCCTCGACGCGCTCGCGACCTCCGATCGTCCACTCTCGACCCCGGCCCTGGAGGTCCAGGTCGAGCTGCGCCGGGCCCGGCTGGAGCTGATGCTCAAGGTCCTCGACGTCGACGGCGCGGTCCGCAAGGTCCGTGGCGGCTGGACCTCGACCGGCGAGCCCTGGCGCTATGACACCGAGCGCCACCAGCGCATCGTCGCCGCCCGTTCGGCCGAGCAGCAGTCGATGCGCGACTACGCCAAGCTCACCGGCTGCCGGATGGAGTTCCTCCGCCGCTGCCTCGACGACCCGGCGGCTGCGCCGTGCGGACGCTGCGACCGCTGCACCGGGTCGGGACTCAGCGCCGAGGTCTCGGCGGCGGCGCTCGACGCCGCATACTCCTTCCTCGGCCGTCCCGGCCTGCAGATCGAGCCGCGCAAGCTGTGGCCGACCGGTCTCGCCGCAGTGGGGGTGCCGCTCAGCGGACGGATTCCGGCAGACGAGCAGGCGTGGCCGGGCCGAGCCGTCGGGCGGCTCACCGACCTCGGCTGGGGAGCCCGGCTGCGGGAGCTGCTCGCCGAGGGGACACCCGATACAGTCGCGACGCCCGAGGTGCTCGCCGCGGTGATCGAGGTGCTCAAGGCCTGGGCACACGGCGACGACCCGTGGCCCGAGCGGCCGCGCGGTGTCGTGATGCTCGCCTCGCGCCGCCGATCCCGCCTCGTCACGAGCGTCGCGGAGCACGTCTCCCGGGTCGGTCGGCTGCCGCTGCTCGGCACGATCGACCAGACCGGTGACGCGGCTCCGGCCAGCGTCAACAGTGCCCAGCGGGTGCGCTCGCTGCACGGTTCCTTCGTCGTGGGGTCCGAAGTGGCCGATGCCCTCGCGGGCCTCGGCGGTCCCGTGCTGCTCGTCGACGATCTCGTCGACTCGGGGTGGACGATGGCGCTCGCCGCCCGCGAGCTGCGGCTCGCCGGAGCGGCGGCGGTGCTGCCGCTCGCACTCGCCAGCGCGAGCTGAGCGGGCGTCCGGCTGCGGTGGCGATGCTCTGTGCCACACCCGGAAGCGTTGGCGCCCCACCATCGTTGGCACTGTCGAGCAGGACGATCCAGCACAGGAGGAGAGCAGACCGATGCGCGCAATCCAGATCACCGAGCCGGGCGGACCGGAGGTACTCGTCGCCACCGAGGTCGACGCACCGCAGCCGGGGCCCGGTGAGGTCGCCGTCGAGATCACCGCGGCCGGGGTCAACTTCATCGACATCTATCACCGCGAGGGCCGCTACCCGGTCGCGCTGCCCTACATCCCCGGCGTCGAGGCCGCGGGCCGCGTCGCCGACCTCGGTCCGGGGGTCACCGGCCTCGCGGTGGGTGACCGCGTCGGCTGGGTCAGCCACCCCGGGGGGTACGCAGAACGCGCCGTCGTCCCCGCCAAGCTCCTCGTCCCGCTGCCCGACGGCGTCGACGACGAGACGGCAGCAGGTGTGCTGCTCCAGGGCATGACGGCACACGCTCTGACGCACGATGTCTACCCGGTGCGGCCCGGCGACGCCATCCTCGTCCACGCCGCCGCCGGTGGCATGGGGTTGCTGCTGACCCAGCTCATCACCCACCTCGGCGGGCGGGTCATCGGCACCACCTCCACCGCCGCCAAGGAGGAGCTGGCTCGCGCCGCCGGTGCCGCCGAGGTGATCCGCTACACCGAGGTCGACGATCTCGCCGCCGAGGTGCGCCGCCTCACCGGTGGCCGGGGAGTCGCCGCCGTTTATGACGGTGTGGGTGCGCAGACCTTCGACGCCAGCCTCGCCAGCCTGCACCTGCGCGGCACGCTGGCCCTCTTCGGCGGAGCGAGCGGTCCCGTGCCGCCCTTCGACCCGATGCGGTTGATGGCGTCGGGCTCCATTTCGCTGATCCGGCCGACGTTGGGCCACTTCATCGTCGAGCGTGAGGAACTGCTGCGCCGGTCGTCCGATGTGCTCGGCTGGGTGGCGGACAAGACGCTCGCGGTGAGCATCACCGAGCGCTACCCGCTCGCCGAGGCGGCCCGAGCCCACACCGACCTGGCGGGCCGCCGCACCACCGGCAAGCTCCTCCTGCTCCCCTGAGCCCAAGCCCGCCCACCAAGCCCGTCCTCGCCCACCAAGATCGCCGCAACTCTTCAAGAGTTGGTGCTATCCGTCGCCCCCGCGCCGCATGATCGTGCTGCTTCCCGGAAATAGGCCCCTCGCGTGGTCAAGATTCGCGATAAATGTGGGAAGTAACGCGATCATGCCGTGGGTGCGTGGGTGCGTGGGTGCGTGGGTGCGTGGGTGCGTGGGTGCGTGGGTGCGTGGGTGCGTGGGTGCGCGGGGTGCGCGGGGTGCGCGGGGTGCGCGGGGTGCGCGGGGTGCGCGGGGTGCGCGGGGTGCGCGGGGTGCGCGGTGTGCGCGGTGTGCGCGGTGTGCGCGGGTGTCAGGCGGGCATGGCTACGGCGTTGCCGGTGACGCGGACGGTGTCGGCGTCCGCGGGGATGCCGACCGTGAGCAGGCCGGGGCGGCCCAGGTCCTCGCCCTGGTGCAGCGTCAGCGTCACCGGCGGATCCACCAGCTCCAGGCTGCGCAGATAACCGCCGAACGCCGCCGCGGCGGCCCCGGTCGCCGGGTCCTCGACGACTCCGCCGACCGGGAACGGGTTCCGTACGTGGAAGGTGGTCGCCGACTCCCGCCACACCAGCGCGATCGTGGTCCAGTCCCGGCTGAGCATGAGGTCGCGCAGGGCGTCGAAGTCGTAGTCCAGCGCGGCGAGCCGTTCCCGGGTGCCGGCCGCCAGCACGGGGTGGAACGCACCGGCGTAACCGACCATCGGCGGCAGCGCCGGGTCGAGGTCGTCCGGTGCCCAGCCGAGTGCGTCGAGCAGGGCGTCGAGGTCGGCACCGGCGATCGGCGACACCGAGGTCGGCACGCTGGTCAGGGTGGCCGTGGGCTGGCCGTCCCCGTCGAGGCTGGTCTCGATCACGATCAGCCCGGCCTTCGTCTCGAAGTGCAGGGTCCCCGGACCGAACCGCTCGGCGACGGCGACTGCGGACGCGATCGTCGCGTGCCCGCAGAACGGCACCTCCACCTGCGGGCTGAAGTAGCGCACCGCGTAGCGGCGATCGTCCCCTGGCAGCGGGCTCAGGAACGCCGTCTCCGAGTAGCCCACCTCGGCGGCGATCGCCAGCATCTCGTCGGCGGTGAGCGCCTCGGCGTCGAGGACGATCCCGGCGGGGTTCCCGGCATCGGGGTCGGTCGCGAAGGCGGAGTAGCGCAGTACCTCGGTCATGGATCGATGCTATGTCGCTGCGACGGCCGGGCCGGGTCTGCCTAGTACGGTGAGCCGGTGATCACACGTGATGACGTCGACGCCGCCACGGTGCGGATCGCCGGCCGCGTCCGGCGTACCCCACTGATCGAGGGTGACCGGCCGACCAGCTGGCTGAAGCTCGAATACCTGCAGCACACGGGCAGTTTCAAGGCGCGTGGCGCCGTCAACCGCGTGCTGGGCGCGCGGGAGAGCGGCGAGCTGACGGCGACCGGCGGCATCGTGGTCGCCTCGGGCGGCAACGCGGGCCTCGCCAACGCCTACGCCGCGCGGGCGATCGGGGTGGCGGCGACGGTCTTCGTGCCCGAGACGGCGCCCGCGGTGAAGGTCGCGAAGCTGCGGGCGATGGGCGCCACGGTGGTGCAGCACGGCAGCGAGTACGCCGTCGCCTACGAGGCCGCGGTGAAGTTCGCCGCCGACACCGGTGCCGTCTACTGCCACGCCTACGACCAGCCCGAGATCGTCGCCGGGGCGGGCACGACCGCCACCGAGCTGCTGCTGCAGGTTGCCGGGCGGGGTGCCGGAGTCGACACGATCGTCGTCGCGGTCGGCGGCGGTGGCCTGATGGCCGGGGTGGCGGCAGCGGTCGAGGGTGTCGCTCGGGTGGTCGCCGTCGAGCCGGTGACGATTCCGACCCTGCACACGGCCTTGGATCGGGGCGGGCCGGTCGACGTGGCGGTCTCCGGGATCGCCGCCGATTCGCTCGGGGCGCGCCGGATCGGCGACATCGCCTACGCGGTGGCGGTGCGGACCGGGGTGCAGAGCGTGCTCGTCGCGGACGAGGAGATCATCGAGGCCCGTCGGCGGCTCTGGCAGGAGCGGCGGATCGTGGTCGAGCACGGCGCCGCGGCTGCGCTGGCCGCGCTGACCAGCGGTGTCTACCGGCCGGAGCCGGACGAGCGGGTCGCGGTCATCCTGTGCGGAGCGAACACCGATCCGTCGGACCTTTAGCCGCTTACCCCGCGAGAACGGGTGGACCGGGGTGGCGGAACGTCCCCGGTGAACCGGACAAAAGACTTTTGGCTGCCCAGGCCGGTGGCGCCGGGCGAGTCCACCGCCGTATAACATCACTCGGCGGCCGAGCCGAGTCGTGCTCATGTTGACAGGGGGTTCCGGTGTCAGAAACCGGGGCGACATTGATCGATGAATCGAGGACGGGTCGGGGCGTCGCCCCCTACGCGCCTGTCGTGGTCGGGGTGCTCGGCGCCTGGGCGATGCTGGTGGCGACGGGTACGCCTTTCGTGCCGATCGTCGTCTACACGGCGTACTTCGCGCTCGCCGTGGTGCTGCCGGGCACGCTGATCTATCGGCGGATGCTCGGCTTCTCGGAATCGCTGCTGTCGGATCTGGCGTGGGGCTCCGTCGTCGGGTTCATGGTCGAGCTGCTGGGCTGGGCGATCTTCACGGTCGTCGGGATCAACCGGTTCCTCTGGGCCTGGCCGCTGCTGATCGTGGCGCTCTTCGCGCTCGTACCGGGTCTGCGCCCGATGTGGCGGCGTCCCGTGGACAGCGGGCGGACCAGCCTGGTCGCCTCGTGGGGTACGGCGATCGGGGCGCTGCTCGCCTGTGCCTACGTCGCGGTGACCTACTACCCCTACAGCCAGCTTCCGCCCAACGGGCCCGGCTACTTCGTCGACCTGCCCTGGCACCTCGGCGTGGCCTATGAGGCGACGCGCTCCGTGCCGCTGATGACCCCGGAGGCGACCGCCGAGGGCGTGCTGCACTACCACTGGTTCGCCGACGCCCACTTCGGCGCTGCGAGCCTGATCAGTGGTGTCGATCTCGCCACGATCGTGGTGCGGACCGGCCTCTTCGCGATCATCTTCACGCTCGTCTCGACCGTCGTCGCTCTCGGCATCAAGATCACCAAGCGGCCGCTCGTCGGCGCGATCGCCGGCATCCTCGTCGTCTCGACGACCGCCGGCGCCGAGTACTGGTACCGCATGTTCAAGCTGCACGTGGTCTTCCCCGACAGCCCCACCGGCATGTACGCGATCGGCATCTCCTGCCTCTTCGCCGCCTTCCTGGTGGAGCTCGTCCGGGGGGAGTCCTTCTCGGCGGCCCGCTGGGTGCTCTTCCTCGCCACCGCCGTGGCCGCGGTCGGCTCCAAGCCGTCCAACCTGCTCCTGCTGCTGCCGGCGTTCCTGCTGGTGCTCGCCTACCGCTTCGTGCTCCGCAACCGGCCCAGCGTGTGGCAGATCGTCGCGGTGGTCGCGATGGTCGTGGTCTTCGGCATCTCGGTCCTCGTCTTCGCCAGCCCCGGCGGCTCGACCCTGAAGCCGTCGCTCGTCCAGGCGATCGCGTGGAAGCGGTCCTCCAGCCTCCCGGCGCTGATCGTGACGTGCTTGATGAAGGGCTATCTGCTGCTCTTCGTCGCCGCCCTCGCGCTCGTCGGCCGCCGCCTGCGCAACGACGCGGCCGCCCAGTTCCTCGGCGCGATCTCGATCGTCGGCTTCGGCGCCGCGTGGATCATCTTCCACCCGGGCCGCAGCCAGCTCTTCTTCTGGCACTCGGCGATCCCGTTCGCCGGCATCCTCGCCGCGTGGGGCCTGGTGCTCGCGCTCGACTCGCTGGCTGAGCGCCGCCGGGCCGTGCTCACCTTCACGGTCCTGACCTGCGGTGCGTTCCTCGGCTCGATGACGATCGTCAAGTTCGTCACGACCCGCACATCACCGCTGCTCTACGGCTGGCTCGCCCTGGGGGTCACGATCGCGGTGGTCGCGCTCTTCGCGTGGCGGCTGCGGATCCCGACGAAGACCGCCGTCCTCCTCGGCGCCGTGGCGGTGATGGCGATGTCCGTGCCGTCGACGCTGATCGCGGCCCCGGTCCAGCCCTCGCCGTGGAACAACCCGCGCTGGCCCAACCAGGCCCGGGCGGCCCGGTGGATCGAGGCGAACACGCCGCTCTTCGACACGCTCGCCACCAACAGCCACTGCCTCGACCACCTGGAGCACTGCGACGCGCGCAGCTTCTGGCTCGCCGGCTACGGCGGTCGGAGGGTGCTGCTGGAGGGCTACGGCGTCTCGCCCAACGCCCTGCGCCTGGCCGGGGTCAACGACATCGTGGCGTGGCGGCAGCCTTACCACGACCAGGACCTGCTCAAGCTCAACGACGGCGCCTTCACCGACCCGACCGCCCCGAACCTGCGCCGCCTCTACGACGAGTACGAGGTGCGCTGGCTCGTCGCCGATGTCGGGGAGGGCACCGTCTCGCCGAAGCTCGCCGACTTCGCCGAGCTCGTCTTCAGCAACGAGCAGGTCGTCGTCTACAAGCTGGATCCGGCCACGTTCTGACCGTCGCTCGCACGTTTGCAGCAAAGCGTGGCCATTCCGCGAGCGGAGGCCACGCTTTGCTGCAAAGCGTGACAGGGAGCAGCGTGACTGGGCGCGCCTAGCGGAGGCGCCAGACGGTGGTGCGCTTGATGTCGGTGTCCTCGAGGTCGCGGATGACCGGCACGTCATACTCCGCGACCAGGTCGAAGTGGTCCCGGGGCAGGTAGGCCCGGCCCGGGTCGCCCGCGAGCGCGATCGCACCGGCCTCCTTGCACCGCTGCAGGAACGCGAGCATGCGCCGGGTCATCTCCCGGTTGTAGAAGACGTCCCCCGCGAGCACCACCTCGGCGTCGAAGTCCGACGCCGGACGGTCCAGCAGGTCCTCCAGCCGTCGCTCGATCTGCACGCCGTTGACCTCGGCGTTGAGCGCGATGGCCGCGTCGGCGTACCCGTCGATCTCGTTGGCGATGACGTGGCTCGCACCGGACCGCGCTGCCGCGACCGCGACGAGCCCGGATCCCGAGGCGAGATCGAGGACCCGGCGGCCCGCGACCAGCGCGGGGTTGTCCAGGATGTGCCGCGCGAGTGCCTGACCGCCCGCCCACGGGAAGGCCCAGAACGGCGGCGCGAGGCCGGGACCGCCCGTGACCTCCTCGGTCTTCTCCCAGAGCGGGATCGCCTCGTCCGTGAGGTACATCTTCATCTCCGGCAAGAACGGCACTGTCGTCAAGAAGGTGTGCTCACGAACGAAGGCTTCCGCACTGGTCATGGGGTGACCTTACCGATCAGGTGAGCGTGGCCAGGATCTCGGCCAGCCGCTGCGGCTCGCTGAACATCGGCCAGTGGCCCGTCGGCAGCTCGATCACGTCGGCGCCCGCGAGCATCGCGAAGTAGGGGTGCCCGTCCTCGATCATCTGCCGCGCCGCGTCGCCCGGAATCGTGCACGCGAACAGCGTCGCCGGAAGCTTCGCATACTCCGGGGTGTAGCTGACGCCCTGCGTGAGCGACGCGAACGGGTGCGGCGTCGCGCGCTCCCGCAGGGTCGCGAGGTCCGCGTCGCTCAGGCCCGCGAGCGTCTGCGGCTCCGCGGCCGGATCAAAGGGCGGCGGGGGTACGACATACCCGGCGCCCACCTGCTCCCGGATCGCGACCTGCTCCTGCGGACCGTTGGTGTCGAACTGCGACACCCCCTCCGGCAGTGGCCCGCTGTCGACGTAGACCACCCGGCCGATCCGGTCCGCGATCCGCCCGGCCGCGGTGGAGACGACCATGCCGCCGTAGCTGTGCCCGACCAGCAGCACATCGCGCAGGTCCTCGCCCTCGATCAGCCCGACGACCTCGCTGACGTGCTGCTCCAGGTCGGTCTCGGGACCGGCCTCGGCGGCCCGCTCGGCGACGCCGCTCAAGGTGACCGGCCAGACGTCGTGCCCCTGGTTCCGGAGCTCGTCGGTGACCCGCTCCCAGGCCCAGCCGCCGAGCCAGGCCCCGGGGATAAGAACGATGCTGCTCATGATCGTGACTCCCTCATCTGGTCTTCGTGTCCTGATCGACCGTAGGATCGAATCCGGGCTGAATCAGTCCGGATATCGCAGAGGAGTGGTCCGTGTCACATCCTGCCTCGCGGGTGCTGGCGATGCTGGAGCTCCTGCAGATGCATCACGTGCGCACCGGTGTGCAGCTCGCCGCCGACCTCGGTGTCGACGAGCGCACCGTCCGCCGCTACGCCGCCACCCTCGCCGAGCTGGGCGTCCCCGTGGTGGCGTCGCGGGGGAGACACGGCGGCTACCGGCTCGCCCCCGGCTACAAGCTGCCGCCGCTGATGCTCACCGACGACGAGGCGGTCGCGGTCGCGCTGGGCCTCGCCGCCGCCGACCAGATGGGGCTGACCACCGCGGCACCGGCGACCTCGTCCGCGCTCGCGAAGATCCAGCGGGTGCTGCCGACCGCCCTCGCCGACCGGCTCGCCGGGGTCCTCGACAACCTCGGCTTCACCCAGCGGCGCCGCGACGATCCGGCCCGGCCGGCGACGGACACGCTGCTCGGCCTCGGTGCCGCGGCCCGGACCCGGCACCGCGTCCGGCTCGCCTACCGGTCCTGGCGCGGCGAGGACTCCGAGCGTGACCTCGACCCCTATGGCCTGGTGTTTCATGCGGGGCACTGGTACACGGTCGGCCACGATCACCGGTCGGGGGAGATCCGCACGTTCCGGATCGATCGGGTGGTCCGGGTCGCCGCGCTGGCGGAGGTCTTCGCGGTGCCCGACGGGTTCGATCCCGTCGGCCACGTCGTGCGGTCGCTGTCCCGGGTGCCCTACGCATGGGAGGTGGAGGTGCTGCTCGCGACGGATCTGGCGAGCGCGCGGGCTCGCGTACCTCCATCGGTGGCGGAACTCAGCTCGGCCGGGACGGGCGTGCTGCTGCGCTGCCGGGCCGAGCGGCTCGACGGCATGGCGCCGCTGCTGGCCGGTCTGGGTTTTTCTTTCACGATTCTGCGCCCCGAGGAGCTGCGGATAGAGATGATCGACTATGCCGATCGGCTCGTCGGCTGGGCCCGTTCCGCTGCGGTTCGACCTGATCGCGGTTAGCGTGGTGGAGCCAGCAAAGATCGGCACCGGCCGCATGGTCGGTGCCATTCCAGAGGGGCAGGCAATGAGTAACAAGATCAAGCTTCACGCGCCCACCGACCACGCCGCCAAGGGCGAGACCCCGGACCTCCACGTCGACGACCCGTCCGACACCGACGGCCACGCGACCGAACGGATCGCGCAAGAGGCCCGCGAGCAGGCCATGGCCGCCCGGGTGAAGGCGACCTCGCGCACCCAGATGTCCGTCGGGCAGTCCAAGGTGCAGCGCATCTACAAGGGCAATCAGCCCAAGGGCTGAGCTGCCTGCGCGATGAATTCGCGGACGTGCCGGGCGACCACTTCCGGGTGGCTGATCGGCACCCAGTGACCCGCGTCGAGACGGTGGACCCGCAGGTCCGGCACCCAATCAGCGATGTCGGCCTGCAGGTCCACCGTCACGTAGCGGTCGCGGAGGGCGCCAGAACCATGACGGGTACGCCGACCGTGCGATCCGGTCGCGGCCCGCTGCGTGCCGGTTTCTTCGTGCCCATGTTGGCCCGGTACAACTCCAGGCCCCATCTGATGTCCTCCCTGCTCGCGGGCTTGCCCAGGCGTGAGGTGTCCCGCCGGATCAGCCCGCCGAGGGCGCCGATGCGAGTGGCGGCCTCAGGAAGCAGGGGGAGCCGGAAGAATCCGATATAGGTCGAGCTGAACGCCTGCCGGAGACCGGCCCGGGTCCGGAGATGGGACCGCATCCACCTCCCGGCCTGGTGCAGGCTCGGGCCGGAGATCGAGGTATAGCTCCGGACCGTGATCATCTTTCGGGTGAGGGCGTGCCAGGCCTGCAGCGACCCCCAGTCGTGGGCGAGCAGGTGCACCGGCGCTGCGGGACTGACCTCCTCGATGATCGCGGCGAGATCCGTGGCGAGCCGGTCCAGGAGGTAGGCGTCCCTGGAGTGTGGACGGTCCGATCGCCCTGCTCCGCGTACGTCGTAGACCACGACGCGGTGGTCGGCGTTGAGGAGCTGCTCGACGCCGTCCCAGACCGTGCCGTCGTCGGGGTAACCGTGCACGCAGACGATGATCGGGGCGTCGGCGGGGCCCGATTCGCGTACGGCGAGGCGTACGCCGTCATCCATGGTTACCGTGCGGTAGGACATGGCGCGAGCCTATGCGTTCCCCTACTCCCGCGCGAGAGCCCGCTGCGTTCCCCGCGCTCCCCGCGCGCGGGGCGCCCAAGATCGGCGCAACTCTTCAAGAGTTGGTGCTAAAAAGCGCGCCCCGCTGTCGCCCTGTCCTGGCGTGGAAGGATGATCGCGTTGTTTCCCGGAACTTGGCCCCTCCCGACCTCGTCGAGGGGGTTGTTTCCGGGAAACAGCGCGATCATGGGTGTGTATCGGTGAGCTAGGCGAGCTTGAGGTCGTCGATCGCCCAGTACCAGTTGTTGCTGGCGTTGTAGTAGCGGAACTTCACCACCACCGATGTCGCCCCGGCCGGCACCGTGATCGACAGCGCCTCCACCTTGGCCCGGGCGTCCGCGCTGTAGCGCTTCACCAGCACGTCGGCACCACCGTTGTAGGAGACGAGCACGTCCCCGGTCTGCGAGCCCTCCTGCAGGTAATGCGTCACGTAGCGCAGCGTCCGCGTCGTCCCGCCGGTCACGGCGAAGGCCGGTGAGATCAGCGTCGAGTCGAACGAGGCACCGCCGGACCGGTCGGCGAACTCGTCGGAGTCGGCCACGGCGAAGACGCCGCGCAGGCGCAGGCCGTTCTCGCGGTTCTGGCCGGACTGCGTACGCGACCAGAACTCCTCGTTCGTGAAGGACCAGCCGCGCCACTCGTCGACACCGCCGGTGGGCATCGCGGCGCGGTTCACCGACCAGCCGGCCGGTCCGGTCGGCGTCCAGCCCTTCACCGTGGCCGGGATGCCGGTCTCGTGCACGCGAGCCTGCAGCGTGGAGTTGAGCGAGTCGAAGGGGTCGGTCGCGCGGACGTTGAGCGGCTTGGAGTCGAGCGCGGCGGGGATCGGGTAACCGAGGTGGGCGAAGACCGTCCCGGCGACATCGGCGAGCTTCGTGTCGATGGGCCGCAGACCGGCGGTGTGGCCGGTGCCCTTGGCGAGCACCCACGTACGCCGTTCCGCGTCCACACCGCAGCCACCGTGCCCGCCACCGGGGTTGTTGTGCCCGTGATCGGTGGTGACGACGATCAGCCAGTCCTCGGTCGCGTAGGTCGGGCGGGCCGAGATGGCGGCGAGCATCTGCGCGAGCTGGGCGTCCTGCTTCTCGATCGCGGTGCGGTAGGCGGTGCCGGTGCCGCTTGCGTGCGCGACGACATCGGTGTTACCGAGGTAGACGAAGGTGGCGTCGGGGTCGCTGTAACGCAGCTGCTGCACCGCGTCCGTGGTCACCTTGGCATCCTCGCCGACATAGCCGTTGGCGTCGCCGTCATAGGTGATCCGGGTGTCGATCGCCGGGCCGAAGGTGCCCTGCGTGTGCAGCACCGCCCAGTCCAGGATGGAGAGTGTCGACAGGGACGGGTCGGTCTGCTCCAGCCGCGTCAGGAAGTCGGGGTAGGTGGCGTACTGCTTACCGGCGAAGGTGTTGTCCTTGACGCCGTGCTTGTCGGGCCACACGCCGGTCGCGATGGTCGACCAGCCCGGACCGCTGGAGGAGGCGGCGACGGGCGAGCAGTAGAGCAGGCTCTCGCCGAGGGTGCCGCCGGCGGCGAGGCTGTCGAGAGTGGGTGCGGTGGCATCGACGACCTTGGCCCAGTTGAGGCCGTCCATGCCGACGACGAGAACCTTCTTGGTCAGCGGTGCGGCGTGCGCGGTCGGCGCGGTCGCGACCAGCGCGGCAGCGGCGAGCGCGACGGTGGCCGCTGCCGCGATGAGCCGATGGCGGGGGTGTGCGAGCACGGGGCATCGCTCCTTCGGATGATTGGAGATATCACTTCCATCGATATCTCAACGATCATCCGTGAACGATGGAATGACTCCACCGCAACAACTCTTGAAGAGTTGCAATGATCTTGGCGCCGCGAAGGCCAGCGCCGCGAAAGCCAGCGCCGCGAAAGCCAGCGCCGCGAAAGCCGGGCCCGCCACGAAAGCCGGGCCCCGGACCCGCCACGAAACCAGCGCGGGACTCAGCGCAGCGCGTGCCAGAGCACGAACGCCGCCGTCGGGCTCAGGTTGAACTCCACCACCCGCTCCGGGGCGACGAACTCGGCCGCCTGGCCCTCGCCGACGGTGATCGTCGGCCAGGGCAGCGGCGTCTCCGCGGTGAAGACGTGGAACTCGGCGGTGACCGCCGCATCGACGGCGTCCGGCCGCACCCCGCTCCAGAAGGGGCGCAGCTCACCGGGGACGCGCAGCCCGGTCTCCTCGAAGAGCTCGCGCCGGGCCGCCTGCTGCGGCGTCTCGCCGGGCTCGATGTGGCCGCCGGGGAGGCTCCACTGATCGGGCTCGGCGAGCGCGTCGGCACTGCGGTGCTGGAGCAGAAGTGCACCGCCCGCGTCGGTGAGCAGCACCAGGGCGATCCGCACGGGATCGGCCACAGCGATCGGCGGCGGCTCCAGCACCCGGCGGCGGAGCAGTTCATACTGCCCCTGGCAGCGGCCGGGCGCCCCGGCCGGGCGGAGCTTCGTCCGCACCGTGGTGACGACCTCGTGCGGCTGGAACTGCTGGCGGGTCAGGTCGACCTCGGTGCCGTCGGGCAGCCGGTTCCACCAGTGGAAACCGTGCTGCACACCGTCGACATGCACCTCGCCGAGGACCAGCTCACCGCCGAAGACATCGTGCAGCACCAGCGCGGTCGGGCCGCACTGGCCCCGGGACGGGTTGTCCTCGTGCCAGTCGGTGAGGTCGCTCGGGTCGCACGTGTCCGGGCCCCAGGCTGCCGCGACGGCGGCCTGGAACCTCGGCATCGTCCAGGTGGTCGTCATCGAGTGGTCTAGCTGCCGAGGATCTCGCGGATCGGGTCGAGCTCGGCCAGCGCGTTGTCGATCTCGCCGCTGTCCAGCCACATCTTGACCCACTCCGAGTCGCCGCCGAGCGCCCGGTCGAGCGCCGCCTGGGCGAGGCCGGGCAGGTCCTCGGGGACGTGCGGGCCGTTGTCGTCGGGCTCGCCGAAGATGTCCTCGTCGAAGCCGGATTCGAGCTCCTCACCGCCGGGGAGCAGCGCCGCGACCACGGTCGCGGCGGCGATCGCCTCGGCCGCCAGCGCGCCGTCGAGGAACTCCTCCTCGGCGACGGTGGCCTTGAGGACCTCGCGGACCATGGTGATCCGCTCACGCCGTCCGGCCTCCTCGAGATCGGCCATCCAGTCGGCAGCCGTGTCGTTGTCGAAGGGGCCATATCCCCAGGTGCCCATCACGCCTCCCTAAGAGCGTCCGCCCATTGATCGCCGGCGGGGTTGCTCGTCACCTTGTGTGCAGTAGCGGCCGATTGGCGGGCGCTCTTCGCATCGCCGTCCCGGAGCTTACTCATCGAGGATGAACCCCTGAAACCGACCGGAAGGCTGGCTGTCAGGCCCAATCGCGCCGGGCCGCGGCCCAACCGAGCTGGATCCTGGTCTGTACGCCCGCGATCTCCATCAGCGCGTGCACGCGGCGCTGGACGGTCCGCAGCGAGACATCGAGCTGACCTGCGACGGCCTGGTCGGTGAGCCCGGCGAGCAGCAGCGCGAGGATGCGGGTGTCGAGCTCCTCGACCTCGGCGGGACGGCCGATCACATCGTCGCCGGTCGGGGAGGTCCGCAGGGGATAGGCGCGTTCCCAGACCCCTTCGAAGAGCGCGACGAGCGCCTCCAGCAGGCCGCTGGCGTGCACGAGGATCGCGGCCGCCCCGCCGGAGTCGGGCGCCAGGGGCAGCAGGGCCAGATCGTTGTCGGCTATCAGCATCTTCAGCGGCAGGGAGTCCGCGATCCGGATCTCCTCGCCCGCCGCGATCGTGTCGGTGGCCCGCTGCGCCATCCCCGGCCCGCTCAGCACAGCCCGGTCGAGCACCACGCGGTAGCGGACTCCCCGGTGCAGTGCGTGCTCCTCCTCGGCGTGGTCGGCGGCTTCGACGACGGCCGGATTGGGGCGGACGAAGGCCCGGAACTCGTGCCGGGCCGCCTGGTGGATCTGGAAGAACCGATGCCGGACGCCGTCGACACCGGTGATCACCTCGACGACGTCGCTGGCCCGTCGGCCGTCCCCGGCGAGCCGGTGCGCCTCGGCGAGCAGGATCAGGTCGAGCTCGGCCTGGCGCAGCTCGTCGCGGCGGTCGCGGACGAGCTGGCCGAGGGCCACGGCGGGCGGGGCCGCGAGGTGTTCGGTGCCGTCGGCGGAGGCGAGCCCGCGCTCCCGCAGCAGGCGCAGGGCTGCGGCGACGTCGGCCTCGGCGAGGTAGGTCGCGGCGGCGAGGTCGGCGACGGTGGCGGAGGGGCGCAGGACCAGCGCGCGATAGACCTGCTCCTCGTCGGGACCGATGCCGAGCGAGGTCAGCACGGCTCCGCCCCGTCGCACCTGATCGCGCTGGTCAAGCTGGTCACGCGCCAGACGATACAACGACCGGGACAGCACGAGACAGCGAAGCGGGCCTACCCGGGGGCTGGGTGGACCCGCTTCGCCGCGCGGACGCGCCCGGAGGGGAAAACAGGCGCGCTACCGCAGGCCCGTCCGGCAGATCATGGCCGAGGCAGCCCGTCCATGATCTGCCGGGCAAGCCCTAGGAGTGGATCGAGCGCAGTGCGTACGCCCGGATCACCTCCTGGCTCACCGAGTTGCCCGCCGAGTCCTTCGCGGTGGCGCGCAGCGAGACGAACGTCGCGCCGGGCGGGGTGAAGAAGAGCGCCTTACCGCCGATGAACGGCACGTTCTTCCAGGTCTTGCCGTCGTCGAAGGAGACCGCGACGGTCGTCTGACCGATCTTGCCGGCGCCGACGACGCCCGGCATGTGGCTCGCCTTGACGCCGATGACCTGCAGGCCCGGCCAGGCCGCCCCGGCGAGGTTGGTCTCGACGTCGTAGTCGAGCTGCACGAGGGGCAGCAGGTCATCGCCGAATTCCTGGGCGGGTGCCTGTGACTGGAACACCCAGGTGGTGTGGGTCTTGGGCGAGAGCTTCCAGATCGACGGGTCGCGGGCCGCTTCCAGATCGATCGTGTAGGTCGCCTTCTCCGGGTCGGTGTCGGCGTAACCGGCCTGCCAGGTGGTGTCCTCCAGGACCGTGTCGCCCTTGCGGATGCGCAGCCGGAGCTGCTCCTGATCGGTGGTGAGGAACCCGGCGTGACCGGCGCCGCCGTCGGTCCACGGCGTGATGTTGACCGCCATGTAGCCGGCGTAGCGGACCGGCTGCCAGGCGCCCAGGCCCAGCCGGGGCCGGACGACCGGGCTGAACCAGTCGGTGCTGACCCGCTGGCCGCCCCGGTAGGTGATCAGGCCGGAGCGCTCCTCGACCACCGGGTCGTGGAAGGGCAGGACCGCCTCGATCGTGGTGACCTCGTGCCACTCGGTCTTCGAGACGGCGGAGACCCAGTCGGTGCGGGTGCCGGGCAGCGTGTTGCGGAACCGGTAACCGACGCCGAAGGGAACGTTGGAGCGCAGGTCGTAGCGGAAGTCGCTGCCCGGTCCGGTCGCGTCGCCGTGGAAGACCATCTCCACGCGGGCGAGCTGGTCGGTGCGCGGCTTGTAGGCCAGCTTGCCCGGCACCTGGTCGGTGTGCGGGTCGAGCAGGTCGTAGAGGAAGGGCGAGTTCGGCGTACCGTCGGCGGTGATCTGGATCTTGCCGTTGCGTGCCGACGCGATCAGCGCGGCGCCGTCGCGGGCGGTCATCGAGGCGACCGGGATCCTGCTGTAGTCGTCGTCGCCGCCGACCCACTCCAGGAGCCGTCCGGGCTCGTCGTTGATGACGAGGAGCAGGACGGCACCCGCGTCGGCGGCGGCCTGTGCCCGCTGCGGCGCCGCGATGTCATCGGAGCGCTTCGCGATCGCGACCTTGCCCTTGAGCTGCTTGCCCGCGTAATCGGCGGGGGTGCCGTTGCCGACGAGGACCCCGTCGACCTTGCCCTTGCCGCTGTAGAGCTGCGAACCGCCCTGACCGAAGACGGCGATGTCGCGGTTGCCGTTGCGCACGGCGAGCAGCGGGGCCGTCTTGCGCCAGCGGGTCGTCACCTCGAACTCGCCGCGGGTGACCTTCTTCGTCGGCAGGACGAACATGCTGTCGTAGTGCGGGCTCACCTGCCAGCGCTCCAGGACCGGCTCGTTGGTGCCGTCCCAGCGGTACCAGTCGGTGCGCAGGACCTGGTCCTCGGTGCGCTGACCGCCGGGCACGGTCGCCGTCGCCTGGACCGCCTTGCGGCCGTCGAGGACGATCGAGCGGTCGCGGTCGAGCACGATCTCGGGGTCGCCGAGGACCGCCGCACCGAGCGCGTCGGGGTCGATCCCGGCGACGTCGGCGAGCATCAGCGCGCTGTAGACGCCGCCGCGCAGCCGCAGCGTCGCCGTACCGGTGGTCTCGTCGACCATCTCCAGCCACGGCGAGCCCGGGCCGAACTTCTGCAGCTCCAGGAAGCCGCCGAGCGGCTTACCCGACCGGTCGAGGACCTTGATGTCGAGCGTGTAGCGCTCGTCCTCGATGTAGAACCCGACCTGCGTGCGGGCGTGCACCGCACCCGTGGCGTCGGTCGCGACGACCTCGCCGAGGTAGCGCGTACCGGCCGCGCCGAGCGAAGGATCCGCGGTCGCGTCGACGGTCGCGGTCCCGTGCGCGGGCACGGTCACCGTCTGGGCCGACAACCCCAAAACCTCCGGATTGGTACGCGGACCGGGGCCCCCGGCACCGCCCGCCACGTCATAGGGCCCGCCGGCGACCGCCAGCGCACCCGCGAGGTGCAGGGTGACGGCCGAGTCACCCGCGTTGGCATAGGTGATCGTCTTGGTGACCGGCGTGCTGCGGTCCTGCGCCCAGCCGAAGAACCCGAAATACGCCGAGCCCGTCGCGGTGATCTTCTCGGTGATCACGTTCTGCACGTCGACCCGGCCGGCGCCCACCTGGTAGGCGGTGAGTCCGTCGAGCTTCTTCGAGGTGCTCATCAGGGCGTCCTTGAGCTGCGCCCATTTCCAGTCCGGGTGCTGCTGGGCCAGGATCGCCGCCACGCCCGCCACGTGCGGCGTCGCCATCGACGTGCCGCTCATCGACTCGTACCAGCCGCTCTCGGCGTTGCCGCCGGCCTTCGCCGCGAGGATCTCGTTGCCGGGAGCCGTGAGGTCGGGCTTGAGCGAGTAGTCCTTGTAGCGCGGGCCCTTGCTGGAGAACCAGGTCAGCGCGTCGTCGGCGTCGACCGCACCGATCGTGAGCGCCGAGTCGGCCGCACCGGGGGAGCCGATCCCGGCCTCGGTGCCGGTGTTGCCGGCCGCGATGACGAACAGGGCGCCGGTCCGCTCGGTGATCTCGTTGACGGCCGCCGCCATCGGGTCGGTGCCGTCGGAGGCCTCGGTCGAGCCGAGGCTCATGCTGATCACCTTGGCGCCCTGGTCGGCCGCCCACTCCATGCCGTCGATGATCCACGAGTCCTGGCCGAAGCCCTCGTCGCTGAGCACCTTGCCGACGAGCAGGTCGGACTTGGGTGCGACACCCTTCTCGGCGCCGCCGGAGGCAGCCCCGCTGCCGCCGATGGTGGAGGCGGTGTGCGTACCGTGCCCGTTGCGGTCACCGGCGTCCTCGCCGGGGACGAAGCTGACCGCCTGGCTGATGCGGCCCGCGAGGTCGGGGTGGTTCTGGTCGACGCCGGTGTCGAGCACCGCGACCTTGACCCCGTGCCCGTCCAGCCCGGCGCTCCACGCGGCGGGGGTGCCGATCTGCGCGTTGCTCTCGACCATGCTCGCCTTGGCCTTGCCGTCGAGCCAGATCTTCGTGTAGCCCGCGCTGCGCAGCTTCGGGTTCGCGAGCGAGCCGGTCAGGTGCTGCCACACCGACCGGGCACCGGCCTTGTCGGCCTTGATCGCCGTAGCGTCGATGCTCGGCAGCGACCGGACCGCCGCCGTGCTCGGGATGAGCGTGCGGGTCTTCGGTGCGCCCGCGACGATCAGCGGGATGCCGCCGCTGTGCGCGTCGTCGTAGCCCGACTCCAGCAGCGTGGTGACGTCGAAGAGCCTGCGGTCGACGGTGCCCGCGGCGAGGAACGGCAGCGCCTCGTCCGGCAGCACGAAGATGTGCTTGCCGACCGACTCGGTGCGGTAGCCGCCGACGGCGTCCCGGGGGCGGGTCACCTCGACGGCGGACTTGCCACCGGCGAGTGCGGTGACCGTGACGACGTCGCCGGTGAGGAGGGTGACGGTGGTGGCGCCTCCTGACGGGGCGCTCGGTGCGGGATGTGCGTTGGCGGCTGTGCCCTGCGCGACCGGTCCGGTCAACAGGAACGACGTGGCCACGGCGACGAGCACCGCAGCGCCGCGGCGCCGGAGGGGGGAAGTCATGTGATGGTCCTACCGGCCCATTGCCGTTAAACAAACGGCTGACCGTGGCAGAAAGCCGCCACGGCACATCCCCGCCACTGCTACGCGGCCTCCTCGCCACCGCCACGCCCGTCCCGGACCACCCCAAGATCGCCGCAACTCTTGAAGAGTTGGTGTCAAGGGGGACTACGATCCCGGTTCGTGGACGCTGACGTGATCGTCGTTGGTGCCGGCGTCGCCGGGCTCGTCGCCGCGGACCGGCTCGTCTCCGCCGGGCAGCGGGTGCTGGTGCTCGAAGCCCGCGACCGCGTCGGCGGCCGCACCCTCACCATGCCCGTACCGGGGTTCGACGGGGTCGTCGTCGACCAGGGTGGACAGTGGGTCGGCGCTGGTCAGGAGCTGGTCTATGCCGAGCTCTCCCGGTTCGGCCTCGTCACGTTTCCGCAGTCCACGGGTGGTGGCTCCGCGCTCGTGGTCTTCCGGGGCAAGGCGCGCCGCTACACCGGCCGGGTGCCGAAGCTGGACCCGATCACGCTGCTCGACATCGGCCAGGCCCAGGCCCGCTTCGACCGGCTCGCCGCCACGGTCGACCTCGCCCAGCCGTGGCGCACACCGCGCGCCGAGTGGCTCGACGGGCAGACCTTCGAGACGTGGCTGCGCAAGACCTGCTGGACGGCGCGCGGGCGCGACTTCTTCCGCACCGCCACCGAGGCGGTCTTCGCCACGCTCCCGGCCAACCTGTCGCTGCTGCACGCGCTCTTCTACGCGGCGAGCGGGACGAGCCTGGAGACCCTGATCAGCACCGACGGCGGCGCCCAGCAGGACCGGGTGCTGGGCGGCATGGGCCGGCTCGCCGAGCGGCTCGCCGCGTCGCTGAGCGGCCGGATCGAGCTCAACCAGCCGGTCCGCTCCATCGACCAGCATGACGACGGGGTCACGGTCACCACGGAGACCCGGAGCTTCAACGCGGGACGGGTCATCGTGGCGGTGCCGCCGGCACTCGCCGGGCGGGTGGTGTACACCCCGGCTCTGCCCGCTGAGCGGGACCAATTGACGCAGCGTACGCCGCACGGCGGCATCATCAAGTGCCATGCCGTCTATGCGGAGCCGTTCTGGCGGGCCGACGGGCTCTCGGCGGAGGCGGCGAGCGACACCGGGCCGGTCAAGGTCGCCTTCGACGCGTCGCCGCCCGACGGCGGACCGGGCATCATCCTCGCCTTCCTCGACGGGCCGGAGTCGCTGCGGCTCGGCGCGCTGCCCGAGGCCGAGCGGCGGGAGGCGGTGCTGCGGTCGCTGACCCGGTTCGTCGGGCCGCGCGCGATGGAGCCGGTGGCCTATCTGGAGCGCGACTGGAACGCAGAGGAGTGGACCCGCGGCTGCTACGGCGCGCATCTGCCGCCGGGAGCGTGGACGCAGGTCGGGGCGGCACTGCGGGCGCCGGTCGGCCGTCTGCACTTCGCCGGAACGGAGACCGCCGAACGCTGGTGCGGCTACATCGACGGCGCCATCTCCTCCGGCGTCCGGGCCGCCACCGAGGTCCTCACCGCCGCCCCCTGACCCGCACACCGGCCAAGGACTCCTGCCACGCGGCCGTCCGGCCATGCCGCGCACTCCCCGCGCGGCTGCGCGCTCCCTGGCACGTTTTGCAGCAAAGCGTGGCCTCGCGCAGCGAAATGGCCACGCTTTGCTGCACAACGTGACTAGGTGCGGAGTTCGGCGACGACCTCGGCGAGGTGCGGGGGTTCGAGCGCATCGGGGAGGCCGGCGAACTCGTCGATGGCGACCCAGGCGTAGCCGCCGAGATTGACCTGCTCCTCGACCTCCAGGCCGGCTCGGCTGAGCACCGGCGCGTCGGCATCGATGCGGGCCAGGAAGAACGGCTCGGTGACGAGATGGCGACGGCTCTTCCAGATCACGTCCCGGTCGACCAGAACCGGCCGGTCCTCGATCACCGTGACCAGGCCGGTCTCCTCCAGCAGCTCCCGGCGGGCCGCGTCGACCGGCGCCTCGCCGGGTTCGACGCCACCACCGGGTGGCTCCCAGAGCAACCTGCCGCTGTGCGGATCGCGCCACTGCAGCAGCAGGACTCGATCGGCGGCGTCCAGGCACACCACGCGTACGCTAGCCCGCTTCGGCGCGATCGGTATCTCCACGCCGAACACTCTAGGCCGCAGCCTCCAGCCGCAACTCTTCACGAGGTGGCGCCTCCTTGGGACCACCTCGTGAAGGGCTGCGGCTCTTCGTTGTCAGACCTTCGGGTGGGCGAGGAAGAAGTCCCAGGTGAGGCCGCTGGCGTCGGGACCGGAGGGATCTCCGAAGAGGCTGCACGAGCACCCGCCCGGATAGGCGTGCCCGGCCCCGTCGATCAGGTATTTCTCGATGAGGACCGAGCCGGACGTGCTCCGGTAGACCGAACGCGTGAAGCTGCGCCCGCCCGGCACCTGTCCGGCGATCACCTCGTCGGCGGTCGCGTCCACGTCACCGTCGTCGATCCCGCCGTCTGCCGCCAGGTCGTCGGCCTGCGCCCACTGCCCGGCGATCCGGTCGGCGGTCACCGGCGGCACGATGAGGTCGGCGGTGCCCTGGAAGATGATGACCGGCACGGGGCGGGCCCGGCTGCCCATCTCCCGATAGGCATCCCGTCCGGCCTGGTCGGGTGTGCGCAGCCGCAGCAGATCGCACTCGTACTCACAGCCGGCCATGATGCTCGCGGCGGCGAAGACATCGGGGTAGGTGACGGCCATGATGTTCGCCATCACGCCACCGGCGGAGACCCCGGTCGTGAAGATCCGCCGGGAGTCGACGGTGAACTGCGAGCGCATCCGGCTCGTGATCCCCGCGATGATCGACGGCTCGCCCCAGCCCCGGTGCTGATTGGTGCCGAGCGGCCAGTTCCAGCACTGGGCCGGGTTGACGATGGTGGCCTGGTCGGGGAAGACGACGATGAAGCCGCGCCGCTCCGCCAGCGCGCTCCAACCGGAGAGCAGGTCGAAGCCGACATCGTTCTCCGTGCAGCCGTGCAGGGCGACGAGCAGCGGCATGGGAGTCCCCGCGCGATAGCTCGACGGCACGTAACCGTGGTAGTCGCGCGTGCCGGTGAGACTCACATAGACGCCGGCGAAGTAGCTCCCACCGGCGGCGCGGGCGGGCACGGCCGGGAGCAGGGCCGCGATGAGGGCGATGGTGAGGGCGGTGACGGCCCGGCGGAACCGGGTTCGAGCGGGACGGTCTGGGGACGAGACAGACATGCCCACTCCTCCTCTCGACTGTGAGAGCCCATCCAATCGGTTGATTGGATGGGTGGTGCTGGTCACTATCCGCCTGAGGCGCTATCGTGTCAACCAATCGATTGGTAGGAGCCTCGTGACCACGACAAACCCGACCTGGGAACCGCGCCGCCTCACCGCTGTCGCGGTGGAGCTGCCCGAGGGCGTCGCCCCGCCGGGCACCCGGGGACGGATCCTGCACGCCGGTCTCAAGCTCTATGCCGACCTGGGCTTCCACGGCACCTCGATCCGGCAGATCGCCGCCGAGGTCGGCATCAACTCGGCGACGCTCTACGCGCACTACCCGTCGAAGGAGCACATCCTCGCCGAGCTGGTCTACATCGGACACGACGGCCTCTTCCGCGAGCTGGAGCAGGCGCTCGCCGACGCCGGTCCGAGCCCGGCCGAGCGGCTCGCGGCCCTGGTCCGGGCCCAGGTCTACAGCCACACCGACTACCCGCTGCTCGCGCTCGTCGCCAACAGCGAGCTGCACGCGCTCTCGCCCGAGAGCGCCGCACCCGCCCTCACGCTGCGCGAGCGCTCTCGCCAGCTGCTCTACGAGGTCCTGATCGACGGCGTCGCGAGCGGCGCCTTCTCGGTCGCCGACGTCACGCTCGCCGGCATCGCCATCGGCAGCATGGGGGTACGCGTGGCGAGCTGGTTCGGACCCGATCAGCCCTACACCCGCGAGCAGGTGGCCGAAGCCTTCATCACCTACGCCCACAACATCGTCGGCGCCCGCTAACAGCCGCAACTCTTCAAGAGCTGGTCCTGAGGAGGCCCGTTCGAGGACCAGCTCTTGAAGAGTTGCGGCGATCTTGAGAGGTTGGATGAGCATGGAGTACCTGGATATCGACGTACCGGCGGGGCCGTTGCGGGCGCTGCGCTTCGGCAGCGGACCGCGGATCGCCCTCGCCGCGCACGGGATCACCGCCTCGGCGATGTCCTACCGGACCGTGGCCCGGCACCTGCCCGACGAGTGGAGTCTGATCTCGCTCGACCTGCGCGGTCGCGGCGGCAGCAACGGGCTGGCCGGACCCTTCGGGATGACCCGGCACGCGGCCGACATCTGCGCCGCCGCCGAGCAGTTCGGCGCGGCGGCCGAGCCGATCGTGCTGACCGGCCAGTCGATGGGTGCCTACGCCGCGCTGCGGGCCGCCGTCGCCCGCCCCGATCTCTTCAGCAAGATGGTTCTCGTCGACGGCGGCCTGCCGCTGCCGGTGCCGGAGGGCGCCGACCTGGACCAGCTGCTCAAGCTGACCCTGGGCCCGGCGCTGGCACGGCTGAGCGAGACCTACGCGTCGGAGGAGGTCTATGTCGACTTCTTCCGCGCCCACCCGGCCCTCGGCACGGAGTGGAACGACGACATCGAGGCCTACGCCCGCTACGACGCGGCGGGGGAGCCCGGCGCGATCCACTCCAAGGCCAACCCGGCGGCCGTCGCCGAGGACGGCCGGGATCTGCTGGTCGGTGCCGCGAGCTTCGGCGCGGACCTGATCGATCTGCGGGTGCCGACGGTGCTGCTGCACGCGCCGAAGGGCATGTTCGGCCAGGAGCCGGGGATGCTGCCGCAGCCGCTCGTCGACCACTGGGCGCAGCAGGCCCCACAGCTGCGGACTGAGCTGATCGCGGAGACGAATCACTATACGATCTTGATGACGGACCGGCCCGCGGCTACCATCGCGGCACACATTACTGATAAGTAAGCAGGTGCATGATGTCCAATCTCGCGGGCAATCTCGCCGCTTCCGCCGCCCGTTTCCCCGAGCGGCCCGCGATCAAGCTTGACGATCACATCACGACCTACGCCGCGCTCGACGCCCAGTCGTCCCTGGTCGCCGGGCTCCTCACCGCCAACGGCATCGCACCCGGCGACCGCGTCGGCCTGATGCTGCCCAACGTGCCGCACTTCCCGGCGATCTATTACGGAATCCTGCGGGCCGGTGCCGTCGTCGTCCCGATGAACCCGCTGCTCAAGGCGCGTGAGGTGGAGTATTACCTCCACGACTCCGGCGCGAAGCTGCTCTTCGTCTGGCCCGACTTCGCCGAGGACGCCGTCAAGGGTGGCGAGGCCGCCGGCACGCAGGTCATCGTCACCGACTCCGGCTGGGGTGCGCTGCTCGGCGCGCAGACCGCGGCTCCCGAGGTGGTCGAGCGGTCCGATGAGGAGACTGCGGTCATCCTCTACACGTCGGGCACGACGGGGAAGCCCAAGGGTGCCGAGCTGACGCATGCCAATCTCGCGGTCAACGCCGAGGTGACCACGCGTACGCTGCTGCAACTCGGGCCGGACGACATCGTCATGGGCTGCCTGCCGCTGTTCCACTCCTTCGGGCAGACCTGCGCGCTCAACGCGGCGGTCCATGTCGGCGCCTGCCTGACCCTGGTGCCGAGGTTCGATGCGGGCAAGGCGCTCGAGGTGATCCAGCGGGATCGGGTGACGCTTTTCGAAGGCGTACCCACCATGTATGCCGCACTTCTCAACCACCCGGACCGGGCGGGGTTCGACCTGAGCTCGCTGCGCTGCTGCGCGTCAGGCGGCTCGGCCCTGCCGGTGGAGGTGCTGCACGCCTTCGAGGCGGCGTTCGACGCGATCATCCTGGAGGGCTACGGCCTCTCGGAGACCTCGCCGGTCGCCTCCTTCAACCACCCTGACCGGGAGCGCAAGGCCGGTTCGATCGGCACCCCGATCGAGGGAGTCGAGATGAAGCTCGTCGGGCCCGACGGCGGCGATGTCGCGGTCGGTGAGGTCGGCGAGATCGCGATCCGCGGCCACAACATCATGAAGGGCTACTGGGGCAATGCCGAGGCGACCGCGGAAGCGATCCCGGACGGCTGGTTCCGCAGCGGCGACCTCGCCAAGCAGGACGACGACGGCTACTTCTACATCGTCGACCGCAAGAAGGACCTGATCATCCGGGGCGGATACAACGTCTACCCGCGGGAGGTCGAGGAGGTGCTCTACGAGCACCCGGCCGTCGCCGAAGCGGCAGTCGTCGGTGTGGCCCACGCGGAGTGGGGCGAGGAGATCGCCGCCGCGGTGGCCCTCAAACCGGGTGCCACCGCGACGGCGGAGGAGCTCATCGCCTTCGTCAAGGAGCGGCTGGCGGCCTATAAATATCCCCGCCAGGTGTGGATCGTGGAGGCGCTGCCCAAGACCGCGACCGGCAAGATCCTCCGCCGTGAGGTGCGCCCGCCGGTCTGATCAGGTCGTCGCCGGGTAGAGGCCCTTGAGGTAGTCGGGACCGTAATACTTCTCCAGCTCCTCAAGGGTCATCCCCGACGGCTGCAACGTCTGGGAGATCTTCGCGTGCGACGGCAGCACCTCCGGGTGCCATGAGTCCGGCTGCCACAGGTCCGAGCGCAGGAACGCCTTGCCGCAGTGGAAGAAGATCTGCTCGATCTCGACGATCACCGCGAGCTGCGGCCGGTGGCCCTTGACGATCATCTCGTCGAAGAACGGCGCGTCGCTGACGAGCCTGGCTCGACCGTTGATCCGCAGTGTCTCGTTGCGCCCGGGAATGAAGTAGATCAGCCCGACGTGCGGGTTGCTCAGAATGTTGTGATAGCCGTCGGCCCGCCGGTTGCCCGACCGCTCCGGAATCGCGAGCGTCGTGTCGTCGAGGACCACGGTGAAGCCGGGCGGGTCGCCCTTGGGCGACACGTCGCAGGTGCCGTCGGCCGCGGACGTCGCGATCAGCACGAACGGGGACGCGGCCAGCCATTGCCGGTCCAGGTCGTGGAGGCTGAAGCGCTCCTTGGTGACGGCTCGGGGCATCGCCGGGCCGAGCAGCTCCCGTAGCTGCTCATCGGATGTGATCTCTGCGTGCGTCATCGACGAAACCTTCCGCATGTGATCCTTTACCGCTGCCAACCCTAGCGGGACGGGCGGCCGACGTCAGTCCCCTCGTGCGTGGCAGCCCGCCAGGTGATCGTTGACCATGCCGGTGGCCTGCATCAACGCATAGGCCGTGGTGGGGCCCACGAAGCGGAAACCGCGCTTCTTGAGCGCCTTGGCCATCGCGATCGACTCGGGCGTGGTCGCGGGCACCCCGCTGAAATCCTTCGGCGCCTTCCGGGGCTTCGGCGCGAAGGACCACAGCAGCTCCGACAGGCCGTCGGGCAGATCGAGCGCGGCCCGAGCGTTGGCGATCGTCGCCTCGATCTTGGACCTGTTGCGCACGATGCCCGCGTCGCCGAGCAAGCGGGTCACGTCGTCGTCGCCGAACTCGGCGACCCGCTTGATGTCGAAGCCGCTGAAGGCGGCCCGGAACGACTCCCGCTTGCGCAGGATCGTGATCCAGGAGAGCCCCGACTGGAACGCCTCCAGGCTGACCCGCTCGAAGAGGGCGTCGTCGCCGTGCAGCGGCCGACCCCACTCGTTGTCGTGATAGAAGGCGTAATCGGGGGTGCTGCCACCCCAGCGACAGCGGGCGAGTCCATCGGTGCCGATGATCAGATCGTTCACACCGACAACGCTACGACCAGGCTATGACAGTCTCACCGGCAGGTGGTTGAGCCCGCGCAGCAGGATGCCCGGGCGCCACGTCAGCTCGTCGAGCGGCTCGGCCGGAGCCAGCGCTGGGAACGCCCGCAGCAGCGAGCCGACCGCGATCTGCCCCTCCAGCCGGGCCAGCGGAGCGCCGAGGCAGTAGTGGATGCCGTAGCCGAACGCGATGTGCTGCTGGGCGTCGACGCGGGCCGGGTCGAAGACCTCGGCGTCGGCGAAGGTCCCGCTGTCGTGGTTGGCCGAGAGCAGCGAGACGATGACGATCGCGTCGGCCGGGATCGTCACGTCGCCGACGGTGACCGGCTCGGTCGTCATCCGGTAGGTCGTCGTCTTCACCGGGCTCTCATAGCGGAGGAACTCCTCGACCGCCGCCGGCAGCAGCGACTCGTCCGCCCGCAGCGCCGCCGCGTCGTCGGGCCGGGAGAGCAGCAGGAACATCGCGTTGCCGATCAGGTTGACCGTCGTCTCGTGCCCGGCGACGAGGAGCAGGAAGACGAGCGAGGTGAGCTCGTCCTCGCTGAGCCGGTCACCGCTGTCGGTCACGTCGATCATGGCGCTGAGCAGCGCGTCGTCGGGCTCGCTGCGCTTGAGCTCGACGAGGCCGCGGACATATGAGGTCATCGACGTGATGGCGTGGAACGCCTGCTCGGGATCGGTCGCACCGCCGACGAGGGTGTTGGACCAGGCCCGGAAGTTGTCCCGGTCGACCTGCGGTACGCCGATGAGCTCGCAGATCACCGTGAACGGCAGCGGGAAGGCGAAGTCGTCGATGATGTCGGCGGTCTCCCGGCCGGCGAGGTCGGCGATGAGCGCGTCGGTGATCTCCTGGACCCTCGGCCGCAGCCCCTCCATCCGGCGGGCGGTGAAGGCGGCCGAGACGAGGCGGCGCAGCCGGGTGTGATCGGGCGGGTCGGCGTTGAGCATGTGCAGGCTGATCGCCCGCTGGATCTCGGCGGGGAAGACGCCGCCGCCGAGCCGACCGTTGATCATCGCGGTCTTGGAGAGGCGGGGATCGGTGAGCGCACGGCGCGCGTCGTCATAGCCGGTGATCAGCCAGCCGTCCGTGCCCGGCATGAGATCGAACCGGTGCACCGGTCCGGCCTCACGCAGCCGCGTGAGCACCTCGTGCGGGTTGGCGGTGAGCTCGGCCTCGCTGAAATCCATGCCACAGAGTCTCCACGATCATCGATCCCCACGCCAGACGGAGATCGTTCCGTGAGACACGTCGTCCTCACGGTCCGCGGCCGCCCCAAGATCGCCGCAACTCTTCAAGAGTTGGTCCTAACGGGGTTTTAGGACCAACTCTTGAAGAGTTGCGGCGATCTTGGGGGGCCTGCTCCGGCGGCAACATATCGGCTTGTTTGTGCTCGTGGGAGCGTGTCCATGAACTAGTATGAACGCGACAAAGGTGACAGCTGTGCCATGTATCACCAAGCGTTTCCCGCCCGGACCCATCGGATATAACGTCCGGCCTAAGGGAGCGTTAAGGCGCCATGGGAGGCCAGCAATGACCACCAAATATGTCTACGACTTCGCCGAGGGCAATCGGGATCTCAAGGATCTCCTCGGCGGCAAGGGTGCGAATCTCGCCGAGATGACCAGGCTGGGGCTGCCCGTGCCGCCCGGGTTCACGATCACCACCGAGGCCTGCCGGGCCTACCTCGCCGACAAGCGGCAGCCCGCCGAGCTCGCGCAGGAGATCGACACGCATCTCCGCCAGCTGGAAGCGACGATGGGCAAGACCCTCGGCGACGCCGACGATCCGCTGCTCGTGTCGGTACGCTCCGGCGCCAAATTCTCGATGCCCGGCATGATGGAGACCGTGCTCAACGTCGGGCTCACCGATGTCAGCGTGCACGGGCTCGCCAAGCGGTCCGGCAACGAGCGGTTCGTGTGGGACTCCTATCGCCGCCTGATCCAGATGTTCGGCAAGACGGTCTGCGGGGTGCCGGGGGAGTCCTTCGAGCACGCGATCGACTCGGCGAAACTGCACCGCGGCACGACCGACGACCTCGACCTGGACGTGGACGATCTGCGGGAGCTGGTCTCGGCGTACAAGCGAATCTTCAAAGATCACACCGGGCGGGACTTCCCGCAGGAGCCGCGCGACCAGCTGGAGCTGGCGATCCTCGCGGTCTTCGACTCCTGGAACGCGGACCGCGCGGTGCTCTACCGCCGGCAGGAGCGCATCCCGGCCGATCTCGGCACGGCCGTCAACGTGGTCGCGATGGTCTTCGGCAACACCGGTTCCGATTCCGGCACCGGGGTGGCCTTCACCCGCGACCCGGCGACCGGCGCGCGTGGCGTCTACGGCGACTACCTCGCCAACGCGCAGGGCGAGGATGTCGTCGCGGGCATCCGCAACACCGTCGCGCTCGCCGATCTGGAGCAGCTCGACCCGGCGAGCTTCGCCGAGCTGGTTCGCATCATGAACGTGCTGGAGCAGCACTACCGCGACCTCTGCGACATCGAGTTCACGATCGAGCGCGGCAAGCTGTGGATGCTGCAGACCCGCGTCGGCAAGCGCACCGCCGCAGCCGCCTTCATCATCGCCACCCAGCTTGTCGACGAGGGCGTCATCGACCTCGACGAGGCACTGCGCCGGGTGACCGGCGGGCAACTCGCGCACCTGATGTTCCCGGCCTTCGCCGCGACCCAGATCCGGCCGCTGACCAGGGGCATCGCGGCGTCGCCGGGTGCCGCCGTCGGTCGCGCCGTCTTCGATTCGGCGCGGGCCGTGCAGTGGGCCGCCGAGGGCGAGAAGGTGATCCTGGTCCGCCGCGAGACCAACCCCGACGACCTGCCCGGCATGATCGCCGCGCAGGGCATCCTCACCAACCGGGGCGGCAAGACGAGCCACGCCGCCGTCGTCGCCCGGGGCATGGGCAAGACCTGCGTCTGCGGCGCCGACGACATCGTCGTCTCCAAGGGACAGTTCACTGTGGACGGCACGACCGTGGTCGAGGGTGACGTCATCTCGATCGACGGCACGACCGGCCGCGTCTACGTCGGCGAGGTGCCGGTGCAGGCGAGCCCGGTGGTGGAGTATTTCGAGGGCCACCGCAGTGGCGAACCGCTGGTCCTCGCCGTGGACCGGCTGCTCACCCACGCCGACGCGCAGCGGCGGCTCGCGGTCCGGGCCAACGCCGACACCGGTGACGACGCGGCCCGGGCCCGGCGCTTCGGCGCGCAGGGCATCGGCCTGTGCCGCACCGAGCACATGTTCCTCGGCGACCGGCGCGGGCTCGTCGAGTCCCTGATCCTCGCCTCGACCGCACCCGAGCGGGAAGCGGCGCTCGCCGCGCTCCTGCCGTTGCAGCGCGCCGACTTCGTCACGATCCTGCGCGCGATGTCGGGGCTGCCGGTGACGATCCGGCTGATCGACCCGCCGCTGCACGAGTTCCTGCCGCCGCTGGAGGAGCTCGCGGTGCAGGTGGCGGTCGCGGAGGCGACCGGAACGCCGCACCCGCACGACGTGGCGATGCTCGCCGCGGTCAAGCGCATGCACGAGCAGAACCCGATGCTCGGCCTGCGCGGTGTCCGCCTCGGCCTCGTCATCCCCGGCCTCTTCGCGATGCAGGTCCGCGCGATCGCCGAGGCGGCCGCGGCCGTGGCACGCGAGGGCGGTGACCCGCATCCGGAGATCATGGTCCCGCTGGTCGGAGCGGTTCAAGAACTCGAGGCGGTCCGCCACGAAGCCCTCCAGGTCCTCCGCGATGTCGCCGCCGAGACGGGCGTCGACGTGCCGACCCTCATCGGCACCATGATCGAGGTACCCCGGGCCGCCCTGACGGCCGGACAGATCGCCGAGAGCGCCCAGTTCTTCTCGTTCGGCACCAACGACCTGACCCAGATGGGCTGGGGCTTCTCCCGCGACGATGTGGAGGGTGCGTTCTTCACGCGGTACCTGGAGCTCGGCATCTTCGGCGTCTCGCCCTTCGAGTCCCTGGACCGCGACGGCATCGGCCGACTCGTCCGGATCGCCGTCGACGAGGGCCGCGCCACCAGGCCGGATCTGAAGATCGGTGTCTGCGGCGAGCACGGTGGCGACCCGGACTCGGTCCACTTCTTCCATGAGGCCGGCTTGGACTACGTGTCCTGTTCGCCGTTCCGCGTACCGGTGGCGCGCTTGGAGGCGGGGCGTGCCGCGTTGCCCGATGGCGGATCGGACACTCGATAGGCTGTGCAACCCGTCGGAAACAAGTAGCCTGGGTCGGACCAGCCATGCGGGATTGCGGCGGAGGTGTGTCTTGGGGCTGCGGTGGTACGGAGTGGTCGTCGATGCGGCGGATCCGGCGAGGCTCGGCCGATGGTGGGCCGAGGTGCTGAGCTATCCGATCCTGCACGAGGGCAACGGCGAGATCATGATCGGTGCCGATCTGGGCATGCCCTGCCTCTACTTCACCCCCGCGCACGAGGGCAAGGCCGGCAAGAACCGGCTGCACTTCGACCTCAGCCCCGACGACCAGGATGCCGAGATCGAGCGCCTCGTCAACATGGGTGCCCGGCACGTCGACATCGGTCAGGGGACCGTGCCGTGGGTGGTGCTCGCCGATCCGGAGGGCAACGAGTTCTGCGTGCTCAAGGCGCCCGACCCGATCATTGACTAGAGTCAAACAGGTGAATGCGGACGGCGCGGCCCGGTTCGTCAGCGAGCCGGCCAAGGACACCGGCGGCGCGCGGAGCCCCTACGAACGCGACCGCGCCCGGGTGCTGCACTCGGCCGGGTTCCGCCGCCTCGCCGCGAAGACGCAGGTGCACACCGCTGACGGCCGCGACGACTTCCTGCGGACCAGGCTGACGCACTCCCTGGAGGTCGCGCAGATCGCCCGGGAGCTCGGCGCCCGGCTCGGCTGCGACCCCGATGTCGTCGATGTCGCCGGGCTCGCCCACGACCTGGGCCACCCGCCCTTCGGCCACAACGGCGAGGACGCGCTCAACGCGGTCTCGCGCCGGTGCGGCGGCTTCGAGGGCAACGCGCAGACGCTGCGGGTCATCTCCCGGCTGGAGGCCAAGGTCGAGGGCGCCGGTCTCAACCTGACCCGTGCTTCGCTCGACGCCATCTGCAAATACCCGTGGTTCCGGGTCGAGGGCAAACGCAAATTCGGCGTGTACGCCGACGACGCCCCCGTCTTCGCCTTCCTCCGCGAGGGTGCCCCCGACCAGCGCCAATGCCTCGAAGCGCAGGTGATGGACTGGTCCGACGACGTGGCCTACTCGGTGCACGACGTGGAGGACGGCGTCTTCTGCGGGCTCATCCTCTTCGAGAAGCTGCGCGACCCCGATGAGCAGGCGGCGGTCTGCGCCGATGTCGCAGCGCTCTACTCGGGCGAGTCCACCGCGACGCTCGGCGAGGCACTGCGGGAGCTGCTCGCCGATCCGGTGCTGCTGCGGTTGCGCGACTACGACGGCTCGCACCGGGCCCAGGCCGCGCTGAAGGGCGTCACGTCTGTCCTGACCGGACGGTTCGTCAACGGTGCGGTCGCGGCGACCCGGGAGCGGTTCGGCGACGACACGCTGTCGCGTTACGACGCGGACCTGATCGTGCCCTTCGCCGACCGGGTGCGGTGCGCGCTGCTCAAGGGCATCGCGTGGCGCTACGTGATGAACCGCCGAGGCGACGAGCCGGCCCGCCAGCGCGTCATCCTCACCGACCTCGTCTCGGTGCTGGTGCAGCGGGGACCGGCGGCACTCGACCCGGTCTTCGCGTCGCTGTGGAAGGAAGCCGCCGACGACGCGGCGAGGTTGCGGGTGGTGATCGACCAGGTCGCGTCCCTGACGGACCTGGGCGCGGTCTCCTGGCACAAGCGCCTGGTCCGCTAGCAGCGCCCGGGCCGCGTCGCCTGGTGGAAGATCACGTCTGGTTCGGGGAATCAGACGCGACCTTGGTCGTTGATCACGTCTGATTCCTCGAACCAGACGTGATCTCCGAAGCGGCGACGGCGGCAGCGGCAGGCGCGGCGGGCTCATCGAGTCCGCGCTCGCGGATCAGGTCGGCGATCTCGCGGGCGCAGGTCCGCATCGCGCGCCGGACATACCGCAGGTGCAGGACATAGGAGGCGGTGAAAAGGGCGATCGTGACCGCGACCGGCACCCAGCCGGTGATCGTGCCGCCGGCGAGCAGCCCACCGGCGAGCGCGAGGAGCATGCTGTTGAGCAGGCCGACCGTCCCGGCGAGGCTGATCGCGTCGCGCCGCCAGCCCGGCCGGGTCCGCAGCACGGCGTGATCACCGATGATCGGCATGATCATATAGGGTGCGAGCTGCGGTGATCGCCGCGCGAGATAGGTTCGCAGCGCCTCGTGTGCCGCACCGTAGCGCATCCCGCGCTTGGAGAACTCGACGAGCCGCACGAAGATCGCCAAACCCATGATCAGCGTGAGTACGCCGAGTGTGCCGATCGCGCCGAGCTTGGCATCCGTCATGCCACCGCCGGAGACCATGCCCGCCGAGACCGCCGCGACGGCAGTGGCGACGACGAGGAAGAAGTTGAACCGGGCACCGGACTGCTCGGTCACCTTGCGACCGGCGTCGGCGAGCTGCTGGTATTCGGCGAGCGCGATCGTCAGGTCGTCCGGCACACAGTCTGGAGAGGACACGTCGCAGAGGGTATCGGCTCCGGGCCAGGTCTAGGTGATCATGAAGTCACACCCGGCAGGGTTGAGCTGGCGATGATCATCGCGACGGGGCAGGATGTATCCCATGGCGGCGGGTCGGATCAGGGACGAGGACGTGGCGCTCGTGCGTGAGCGGGCCAACGTCGCCGATGTCGTCTCCGAGCACGTCACGCTGCGTCCGGGCGGCGGCTCCAACCTCAAGGGCCTATGCCCGTTTCATGATGAGAAGACCCCGTCGTTCACCGTGGCTGCCGGGCGGAATGTCTATTTCTGCCATGGTTGCGGCAAGGGTGGCGACGCGATCACCTTCATCATGGAGATCGACCACCTGCGCTTCAGCGAGGCGGTCGAGAAGCTCGCGTCCAAGGTCGGCATCCAGCTGCGCTACATCGAGGGCGGCTCCGCCCCGATCCAGCAGAACCAGGGTCTGCGCCAGCGCCTCATCGCCGCGCACGCCGCCGCCGCCGAGTTTTATGCCGAGCAGCTGCTGACGCCGGGTGCGCGGATGGCGCGGGAGTTCCTCGCCCAGCGCGGCTTCGACCGGGAGGCCGCCGAGCGCTACGGCTGCGGCTTCGCCCCCGACGCCTGGGACCAGCTCACCAAGCACCTCCGGCAGCGCGGATTCACCGCACAGGAGATCGAGACCGGCGGCCTCGCCAAACCGGCCCGCTCCGGCAGCATGATCGACCGCTTCCGGCGGCGGCTGCTCTGGCCGATCAAGGACTCGTCGGGCGACGTGATCGGCTTCGGCGCCCGCAAACTCTTCGAGGACGACGACGGGCCGAAATACCTCAACACGCCGGAGAGCCCGCTCTACAAGAAGTCGCACGTGCTCTACGGGATCGACCAGGCTCGTCGCGAGATCGGCAAGCGGGGGCAGGCAGTGATCGTCGAGGGCTACACCGACGTGATGGCGTGCCACCTCGCCGGCGTACCCACCGCTGTCGCGACCTGCGGCACCGCCTTCGGCTCCGACCACATCTCGGTCCTGCGGCGGATGCTGATGGACACCGACACCTTCTCCGGCGAGATCATCTTCACCTTCGACGGCGATGCCGCCGGGCAGAAGGCCGCGCTGCGGGCCTTCGCGGACGACCAGCGCTTCGTGGCCCAGACGTTCATCGCCGTGGGCCCGGACGGGATGGACCCCTGCGAGCTGCGCCTCGCCAAGGGCGATCTGGCGGTACGCGATCTCGTCGCCTCCCGCGAGCGGCTGGTCGCCTTCGCCCTGCGCACGACGCTCGCCAAATTCGACCTGGACAGTCCGGAGGGCAGGATCGGCGGATTGCGGGCCACCGCACCGCTGGTCGCGCAGATCAAGGACCGCTCCCTGCGCCCGGAGTACGGCCGGTTGCTCGCCGGACGCCTCGGCATGGAGGTCGAGGTGGTCCAGCGGGCCGTCACCGACGCCACGAAGGGCGGCCCCGCCGAGGGGCAGCGCCCCCAGCCCGCCACCCGCCCCGACGACCCGATGCTGCTGGTCGAGCGCGAGGCGCTGAAGCTCGCGATCCAGGCACCCGCGCTCGCCGGTCCGCTCTTCGACAACACCGAGGTCGAGTGCTACACCGATCCGGTCCACATCGCCGTCCGTGAGGCGATCGCGGCGGTCGGCGGTGCGGCGCGGGGTGCCGCCGGACCGGTCTGGATCGACGCGATCCGGACCGAGTGCAACGATCTCGCCGCGCAGTCGATGGTGATGCAGCTCGCCGTGGAGCAGGTCCGCTACGACGGCGAACCCGACCCGCACTACGTCAACGTCACGGTCGCCCGGCTGCAGCTCGCCGCGGTCAACCGGCGGGTCGCGACGCTCAAGTCCAAGCTGCAGCGGGTCAACCCGGTCTCGCAGAAGGACGACTACTTCGCGCTCTTCAGCGAGCTCGTCTCGCTGGAGGCGACCGCACGGGCGCTGAAGGAGACGGCAGTGGGTGGTGCTTGGTGATCAAGCTATTCGGGCGGGACAGGATCCCCGCCGAGCTGCGGCCGAAGCTCGCCCCCGAGGAGCGCGTGCTCGCGTGGGCGCCGGTGACCGACGGCGGCGCAGCCGTCGCCACCAACCGGGGCCTGTGGCTCGCCGGGCGCCGGATCGGCTGGCACGAGATCAGCAAGGCGGTCTGGGACGGCCGGGCGATGATCGTCACGCCGACCGAGGTCGTCGAGGAGCGGGAGCACGTGACCGTGCTGCGCGATCTGGCCTCGCAGCGCGTGGTGCTGGAGCGGCCGGGTGGCGTACCAGACGCGATCCGGCAACGCGTCACGGCCACGATTCTCAGCTCGGAGCTGCAGGACGACGGGTCCCGGCTGGTCCGGCGCCGGATCCCCGGCCTGGACGGCACGGTCTGGATGCTGCACCTGCCTGCGGAGTGAAATCCGGTTGCTCGACTGTCGGACGTTAGGTCTAGGGTCGCGCATGTGACAGAGCAGCCCCTGATTCGCGCCCGTGGCCTAGTGAAACGCTTCGGCGATTTCACCGCCGTCGACGGCATCGACCTCGACGTGGCACCGGGCGAGGCATTCGGCTTCCTCGGGCCCAACGGCGCGGGCAAGAGTTCCACCATGCGCATGATCAGCTGCGTTTCGCGGCCCACCGAGGGCGAGCTGAGCATCCTCGGGATGGACCCGGTGCGCGACGGCACCCGGATCCGGGCGCGGCTCGGGGTGTGCCCGCAGCTCGACAACCTCGACCCCGACCTCACGGTCCGGGAAAACCTCACGACCTATGCGCGCTACTTCGGCATCAGCCGCACCGAGGGCCGCCGCCGCGCCGACGAGCTGCTGGAGTTCGTGCAGCTCACCGACCGGGCCAACAGCAAGGTCGAGCCGCTGTCGGGCGGCATGAAGCGGCGGCTCACCATCGCCCGGTCCATGGTCAACGAGCCGGACCTGGTCCTGCTCGACGAGCCCACCACCGGCCTCGACCCGCAGGCCCGGCACCTGCTCTGGGAGCGGCTCTTCCGGCTCAAGCAGCGCGGCGTCACCCTGGTGCTCACCACCCACTACATGGATGAGGCGGAGCAGCTCTGCGACCGGCTCGTCGTGATGGACGCGGGCAAGATCGTGGCTGAGGGCTCGCCCCGCTCCCTGATCGAGAAGTACTCCACCCGCGAGGTCGTCGAGCTGCGCTTCGGCGACGGCCCGCTGGAGGAGTACGCAGGCAAGCTGGCCGGGATCGGCGAGCGGGCCGACGTGCTGCCCGACCGCATCCTGCTCTACGCATCCGACGGCGACGCCGCCGTGGGAGAGGTGCACCTGCGCGAGCTGGCCCCGACCAGCGTGCTGGTCCGCCGCTCCACACTGGAGGACGTGTTCCTGCACCTCACCGGCCGGACGCTGGTGGACTAGGCCGTGGCACACCCCACCATCGCCGTCCTCGAGCGGCAGCTCACCAGCTATCGGCGCCTCTTCTGGGCGTCCGCCTTCTCCGCCTTCGTGCTGCCCGTCCTCTTCGTGCTCAGCATCGGTGTCGGGGTCGGCGGCTACGTCAATGCCAACGGCGGCCTCGACGGAATGGACTACCTCTCCTTCATCGCGCCGGGCGTGCTCGCCTCGACGGCGTTCCAGATGGCGGTGGGGGAGTCGACCTTCCCGATCCTCGGCGACTTCCGCTGGACCCGCGGCTTCCACGCGATGCGGGCCACCCCGGTCGGCGTCCGCGACATGGTCGGCGGCGGCCTGCTCTACATCGTCTTCCGGGTCCTGGTCGCGTGCCTCGCGTTCCTGCTGGTCGCGGGGTTGTTCGGTGCCCTTCACTCGTGGTGGACCGTCGTCACCCCGCTCGTCTGCGGGCTGCTCGGTGCCGCGGTCGCCGCCCCGGTGACCGCGTTCTCCGCCACGATCGACAACGACAACTACTTCGCGCTGCTGTTCCGCTTCGGCGTCATCCCGTCCACGCTCTTCGCCGGGGTCTTCTTCCCCGTCGATCAGCTCCCGTTGCTGGTGCGGCCGGTCGCCTACGCGTCGCCGCTGTGGCACGGGGTGGAGCTCTGCCGGTCCGCCACCCTCGGCGTCGCGCCGACCTGGCCCGTCGCGCTGCACGTCGCCTACTTGCTGGCCTGGCTCGTCGTCGGCTACCTGCTGGCGACCCGCGCGTTCCGCCGGAAGCTGGAGAACTGACGACCATGGTCACCACCCTCATCACCGGGACCGCCGTCCGTGCCGGGCTCGTCTCGCCCAGCCGGATCGGCGCGGTCATCAACCGCAACATCGGTGCCCTGCGTTCCGGCCCGTCCTACTGGCTCGTCCTCGTCTCCGGCTTCTTCGAGCCGCTGCTCTACCTGCTCTCGATCGGCATCGGGGTGGGCGCGCTCGTCGGCGACCTGACCCTGCGCGACGGCTCGGTCGTCAGCTACGCCATGTTCGTCGCCCCGGCGATGCTCGCCACCTCGGCGATGTCGGGGGCGATGGCGGAGACGACCTTCAACTTCTTCTTCAAGATGAAATACGTGCGCACCTTCGACGCGATCCTCGCGACCCCGGTGCGTCCCTTCGAGATCGCGCTCGGCGAGCTGACCTGGGCGATCATGCGGGGTTCGCTCTATACCGCCGTCTTCCTCATGATCATGGTCGCGATGGGGCTCGCCTCGATCGGCGGCGCGCTGCTCGCCTTCCCCGCGACGATCCTCGTCGGCTTCGCCTTCGGCGCCCTCGGCATGGCGATCAGCTCGATGCTGCGCGGCTGGCAGGACTTCGACATCCTGATGACCTCCCAGTTCGCGCTCTTCCTCTTCTCGGGCACCTTCGCACCCATCTCCAACTACCCGACCGTCTTCGAGGTGCTCATCCGGATCACGCCGCTGTGGCACGCGGTCGAGATGGTTCGCGCGATCACCCTCGGCACGATCGGGTGGGCGACGCTCGGGCACGCCGCCTACCTGGCGGGAATGATGGCGATCGGTCTCTTCTTCACCGGGCGGCGACTGGAGAAGGTCCTGCTGAAGTAGTCAAGCCTCTGTCGCGCATCCGACCTCAGCCGAACGGGATGCTGCTTTCGCAGCCCTGGCATGGCAGGCTGAGATGAGCTCACCGACAAGGTGTCTCATGTGGACAACTTGGCGACGGTGTGACCTCATCGGAGCTGGTGGAGGTGGCTCATGAGGCTGCACCATCGGGACGGCCAGACCGTGCACTTGGCCTATGGCACCAACGTGCGCCCAGCGGCGGACCTCCCGGGCATCCTCGCTCAACTCGACGGCGACGCCGTCATCGTGCGCGAGCGGCTGGGAGTCGACCGGCTCGGACTCGGCCTGTGGCTCTCCGCGCCCGTCGCCGGGATGCTCGCGGCCTCGGCCCGGCTCCGGCAACGACTCGGCGCCGAGCTCACCGCCCGAGGGCTCGAGGTCGTCACGCTCAACGGCTTCCCCTATCGGGCGCCCACCGAGCAGCGACCCGTGCCCGAGGAGCCGGCCGGTCGGCTCGCCCCGGCGAAACGAGCCCTCTACCGGCCCGACTGGACCAGCCCGGAGCGCCTCGAATACACCCTGGACCTGGCGCGGGTGCTCTGCGATCTGATGCCACCGGATGCCGAGAGGGGCTCGGTCTCCACCGTCCCGATCGCCTGGCGGGAGCCGTGGGACGGCAAGCGCGCCGACCGGGCGTACCGGCTGATGGAAGATCTGGCGGACGGCCTGGCGGAGATCACCTGGCAGACGGGCCGACTGGTCCGGGTGGGTTTCGAGCCCGAGCCGGGCTGCCTGATCGAGACCACCACCCAGGCCGTGGATTATCTGGCCGACATCGACCCGGCGTTCCTCGGCATCTGCATCGACCTGGCCCACCTCGCCTGCGTCTGGGAGTCGCCCGAGGCCGCCATCGAGACGCTGACGACCGCCCGGCTGCCGATCGTGAAGGTCCAGCTCTCCAGCGCGCTCGTCGCCGACGACCCGCACACCGCGATCGAGGCTCTGCGAGGCTTCGCCGGGACCCGCTTCCCACACCCCGCTCGCACGCCATCGGGCGCCGGCACCGACGACCTGGAGGACGCGGTCACCGACGACCTTCCCGGGCCATGGCGAGTGCACCTCCACGTGCCCCTGCACACGCAGCCGCCGCCACCTCTGACCTCCACCCTCCCCGTCGTGCGGGCGGCGCTGGCGGAGCTTCTGGGCGGCCTCACCGCCCGCACGGATCAGCTGGAGGTCGAGACGGCGACGTGGGGCGTGCGAGCGTTCCACGAGGGCGCTTCGCACGACGACGTGATCGACTCGGTCGTGGCCGAGATGGAGTTCGCCCGGGCCGAGCTGCGCCGGCTCGGCGTCGGCGGCGCGGTCAGTGCCGAGGGGCAGATTCCCGCCCCCCGACAGGGTGAATCCGCCGTCAGGCCTGCTGCTCCAACCGGCGGCGACCCTCGCTGACCAGGCGCTGACTCTGCGCCTGGACGACCCCCGCCGCCTCCTGCACCGTCGGGTGCTGCCAGAGCTGGCGTGCGTTGGCGACCAGCTCGTCGTACTTCTCACGCCCGGCCCTCGTCCCCAGCACATAGCCGATGGCCAGGCCACTCACGAACCACAGTTTTCCGCTCATGACCCACATCCTGACGCCTTTCGGCCTGATCTTCCACGCGGAGGGCTTTTATCCCGAATATTTGTGGGGCGAGTCATGGGGTAACCCCCTCGCACGGAACCCCGCGCGTTGTGTAGTCTTGTCCAGTCGCGCCCGGCAGGGAGATATCCCCGCCGGAATCGATCCCTGATAGCTCAATTGGCAGAGCAGCCGGCTGTTAACCGGCAGGTTCTTGGTTCGAGTCCAAGTCAGGGAGCCATACCGAAAGCGCCCGGCCCCCGCAGGGGCCGGGCGCTTTCGCGTTCGGTGGGCTAGGCGTCGGTCGAGACCGGCTCGACGACGGGCTGCTCGGCCACGGGCTCCGCTGCCTTCTTCCGCGACTGCCGCGGAGGCTTCACCACGACGGGCGCCTCCGCCTCGGGGGCGGAGAGCTCGGCGAGCTCCGCCGCGACCTCCTCCTCGGAGCGGCCGGCCATGCGCCGCTGGCTGGCCCGGTCGCGCAGGAAGGCCGCGTAGAGCTCCTTGTCCTGCATGTCGGACTCGTTGGTGAAGGTGAGCTCCTGCTCGTCCTTCTCGGCCCGGATCTTGTCCGCGAGCGAGGTCAGGCCCAGGCGGCCGGAGAGCGACGAGACGAAGCTCGAACCACGGGTGATGGCGGTCGCGATGGCGAACGCGCGGCGCTTCAGCCAGACCACGGCGAGCTTGACGAGCTCGACCAGGACCTCGATGATCGCCGCGAGCAGCGCGAGCGCGCCCAGGTAGACGAGGGTGTAGACGACGGCGACGATGACCGCGCCGGTCCAGCCCCAGTGGAAGGTCGAGACGAGGACGCCGCCGGCCGACGACGCGAAGAAGGTGCTCGCGAAGAAGGTGGCGATCGGGTCCTGCAGTCGCTCCAGGCGACGGCCGGCCGCGACGCGCTGCAGCACCACCAGGTGGATCAGCAGCACCACGGCGATGACGAAGGCGGGGGAGATGTCGGACTTGAAGGACGAGTCGGCGCCCTCGAAGTTGTCCAGCCAGCTCACCAGCTTGCGCATCGGCAGGTTGCCCCAGGGCCACCTGTCGGCGTAGTAGATCATGAACAGTGGCACCGAGAGCACGGCGAACGCGAGGCCGAGCTTCTGCGGGCGCTTGTCGAAGAAGACGCTCTTGATGAAGAGAGCGACCGCCACGACGAGCAGCAGTGCTACCGCGTAAACGAAATAGTCCACGGACGATCCTTTAGATTGTGGGCATTGGTGTGTCGTGTCCTCATTGGCCCGCCGCCCACCCGACCCTCGCGCCGGTCATCGCCGCGAGTGCCGCCTCCGCCGGAATGGCTGACCAAGTCTCAAACCCCCGTTGATGATCGCCTGGGGCTGTTTGGGTGTCACCCAATCACCACGGACCGCAGCCACGCAATCAGTTGAACAGGCCGTGTCGGTCATCCATCTTTGTGATTCCGTGGCTCCACATGGGTCGCAGAAGATCCCTATCGGGTTGTCGGATCACGGACGCATAGAAGCCAGGGCCACCCCTGGTACGCATGATCAGGTCGGGCGTGAAGGATCGTCACGTCTACCGGCGTCCTTCCTGGAGGATCTCCATGAGCAGTCTCACCTTCGGCTCCGTCCTCAGCCTGATCGGCGGCTGCTTCTGCCTGCTCGTCATCGTGCTGTTGATCTGGCTGGTCGTGACCTATAACAAGCTGGTCCGTAACCGCAATCAGGTGCAGGCCTCGTGGGCTCAGATCGACGTGCAGCTCAAGCGCCGCTACGACCTGATCCCCAACCTCGTCGAGACCGCGAAGGGCTACGCCGCACACGAGAAGGGCACCCTCGAAGCGGTCGTGCAGTCGCGCAACGCCGCGGTCGCCGCCGCCAGTGCCGACCCCGCCGCGCGCGCCACCGCCGAGAACGCGCTCACCCAGACCCTCGGCCGCCTCTTCGCGCTCGCCGAGGCCTACCCCGACCTCAAGGCGAGCCAGAACTTCAGCGCGCTCCAGGCCGAACTGGCGAACACCGAGGACAAGATCTCCTACGCGCGGCAGTTCTACAACAGCGCGGTGCAGACCTTCAACAACCTCACGCAGACCTTCCCCACCAACATGATCGCCGGAATGCTGGGCTTCCGGGCCAAGGAGTTCTTCGAGACCGGCGACGGCGAGCGCGGACCCGTCCAGGTCCGGTTCTAGCCATGCGGCCGTGGGTCCTGGAACTCGGCGTCGTCGCGATCTCCGTCGCCGGGTTCTTCGCCGTCTACGCGCTGATGCTCCTGGTCACGCGGCCGCTTCCGATCCGGGCCGCGCCCGCGGCCCAGGAGCTCGGCCCCGAGCCGCCCGCCGTCGTCGGACTCCTCTGCGGCGGGTGGAAGTTCACCGAGGACCCGATCGAGGCAACCCTGCTCGACCTCGGTGCGCGAGGCTTCTTCGAATTCCGCCAGCCCGCGAACGATCCGATGCAGACGACGATCCACCTGCGTCCCGGTGCCGGCACGAGGAGTGCCGGGAGTGAAGCGGACGTGTCGACTCTGACCTCTTATGAGCGTCGGGTGCTCGACCACGTCGTCCGGGTCGCGGTCGGCGGGGTGCTGCCGATGACCGCGCTGACCTTCCGCGACAAGGGCAAGGCCGAGACCTGGTGGAAGCATCTCCGCAAGGAGATCATCGCCGACACGCGGGCTCGGGGCCTGTCCCGGCGCCGCTTCGGCCGGGTGGTGATCGGAGTGCTCTTCGCCGCGGCAACGCTCGCGGCGGCGGGGATCGCCTATGCCGTCGCGCACAACGTCCTGCGGGACACCGACACCGAGGACGACTTCGGCACGATCCTCGTCGCCGGAGGGATGAGCCTGCTCTTCCTCGGCGCGTTCGCGCTGCGCGACGTCGGTGAGCGGGACACTCCCGCCGGTCGTCTGGTCGCGGCGCGATGGCTGGGGGTACGCGATCAGCTCCGCGCCGACAAGGCCTTCGGGGAGCTGCCGCCCGCTGCCGTGGCCGTGTGGAACCGGTACATCGGCTATGGAGCGGCGCTCGGGGTGAGCCGGGTCGCGAGTGCCGTCGTCGACCTCGGGATGGGGAACCGGAAGCTGGTCTGGTCGTCGTTCGGCGGGACGTGGCACCGGGTGCGAGTGCGCTATCCGGGCGGCGGCCGCTACGGCGTCACGGCACCTAAGCTGCTGCTGCGGGTGGCGATGATCGGGTTCGCGGGGTACCTGGCTGCTCGGGTGTGGCGGCCCGTTGTCGAGGATGTCGCCTCGTTCGAGTCCGTCGCCGACTATCGGAGTGTTGCCGATCTTGTGGGGTGGGGCGGATTCCTGTTCGGGGTCGGACTGCTCTTCTGGGCTGCGTACTCACTGGTGCGTTGGGTTCTTGATCTTGCTTTTCCGGTGGTTGTGGAGGGGCAGGTTCTGTGGATCGAGAGCTGGCATGTTTCGTCTGGCGGGGACGACTCGCCTTCGGTGCCGGTGACCTATTACCTGGCGGTGGATGACGGGACGGGGGACCGGACGACGGCCTGGGCGCTGCCGGCGGCGCTGAACTCGCGGTTCGACGTGGGGTATTCGGTCAAGATCCGGTGTCGGCGGTGGTCGCGGCGGGTGGTGGCGGTGTGGGTTTCGCCTCGGCAGGTCGTGGGCGACACGGCGGGGGCTGTGCCTCGGTAGATCACGGTTGCGTTAGCCGCTAGGCTGGTCGCACGTGTTGATGCCGGGGCGGTAGCTCAGCTGGTCAGAGCAGGGGACTCATAATCCCTCGGTCGCGGGTTCGAGCCCCGCCCGCCCCACCAGCGGTTTTGCTTTCAGATCAAGGCTTTCTCGATCTTGCGTGACACGGTTCATGACACGAACCCGTTTACACTTCCCTCCATGACGCAGGGCAACAGCAAGCTCAAGCGGCAACGAGGTGCCATCGACACCCTCCCCAGCGGAGCGATGCGCGTGCGGGTGCACGCCGGCATCGACCCGCTGACGGGCAAGCGCCACGACCTTGTGGAGGTCATCCCGCCCGGCCCTACGGCTGCCCGTGACGCCGAGAAGGCTCGTACTCGGCTGCTGTCGCAGGTGGATGAGAAGCGCAATCCGCGTACCAAGGCGACGATGAACCAGCTGTTCGATCGCTGGCTCGAAGTGCTGGACGTCGACGTTCAGACGCGCCGGGGCTACGTCATCAAGCTCGACAAGCACGTGCGGCCGGTCTTGGGGAAGCTGCCCGTGGCGAAGGTCGACACGGAACTGCTGGAGTCGTTCTACGCGATGCTGCGCAAGTGCCGGGACCGTTGTGGCGGTCAGCGGTTCGTTCAGCATCGGACCGCTGCCGTCCATGAGTGCGATGGGCGATGTGGGCCGCACAAGTGCCGTGGGCTGGCTGACTCGACGGTGCGGCAGATTCACTGGATTCTCAGCGGCGCCCTGGCGCGCGGGGTGAAGTGGAATTGGCTGGCCATCAACCCGGCTGATGCCGCTGACAAGCCGCCGCTGCCGCACCCTGACCCGCACCCGCCTACGGCTGCGGAGGCGGCCCGGCTCGTCAACGAGGCGTGGAAGGACCCGGACTGGGGCACGTTCGTGTGGTGCGCGATGAACCTCGGCGCGCGCCGGGCCGAGCTGTGCGCGTTGCGGTGGGATGACTTCGACCTTGATAACAGCGTGGTTGTGCTGCGGCGGTCGCTGTTCGTTGACGACGACGGGGAGCTGAAGGAGAAAGACACCAAGACGCACCAGCAGCGGCGCATCGTGCTCGACTCCGAGACTGTCGCGGTGCTGGAGGAGCACCACGGTAGGTGCGTCGAGCGCGCCCAGGCGCTCGACTACGAGCTGCCGGCTAACGCGTTCGTGTTCTCGACTGGCCCGGTTGGGGATGTGCCGTTGGTGCCGGATACGGCAACGCAGCGGTTCGGGCGTATGGCTAGCCGGCTGAGCATCTCATCAGTGCTGCACAGCCTTCGGCACTACTCGGCGACCGAACTAGTCACAGCCGGCGTCGATATCCGTACTGTTGCGGGCCGCCTTGGGCATGGCGGCGGAGGAGCCACAACATTGCGGGTCTATGCCGCATGGAGATCGGAGGCTGACCAGCGTGCAGCTGCGACGCTGGCGGCCCGCATGCCTCCTCGCCCTCGCCCTGCTGGGCAATAGGTGCATCGATGCTTGATTTGGTTATGGCCTCTCGGCAGCAGCCTCTGGCGCGAAGGTATTACATGCTCTGATGCCTTCCGATCGGGTTCATGTGAGCGCGTCAGGGCGAGCTGGACAGCCAGAGCATTGTCATCAACAGCCGTCAACGCCGGGCGACGATTGCCTTAGTGTTTCAGCCTATTTCGCGTCGATCATCTGCTTCACTCGCTGTCTGAGATCGGCGAGTTCGGAGCATCCTTGCGCGATGGAATCAAAGCCCCCTGAGAGTGATGCTGTAATCAGCCGGCTGCGACCCTTGTCTGGCCTCAGGCGGTCTTCGCGAGTGGTGAGGCTATCGAAAAATCGCTCCTTTGGATCGCGCTCTGATCTGACAGTGCTCCAAGGAACACCCAGATCCTTTCGATTACCCCAAAGGCACCAAACCTCGACCTCTTGAATTGCGCACAGTAGTTGCACCTTGCTGTTGGCGCATTGAGAAAGCCAATCTTCTACTTGCGTGTTCCTGCTCTTCCCGCCGTTTGCGCCGTCCTGTCCGTCCTGATCGAATGCAATCACCATCAAGTCCACTTTGGCGGCGAATGTATTGACGATGCCGCAGAGGTTCCTTTTTAGTTGATCAATCCCTTGAATTCTTGGACTAGTAACGACGGTAACCTTGCTGTTCGGCTTACCAATAGAAGCCAGCATGCTTTCGATTAACGGCTTCAGTATGTATTGGTCATTCAAATGATCTTCCATGAGGATGGCAGCCTTGAAGCTCACTCGGCATCAGCTGCCATTTGAAAATAGCCGTTAGTAAGGAGGTCACCTAGGCTCTGTTCATCTCCGATCTCATCAGGTGTGAGAGCAGATACTGGTTTTACCTTCGAGGATTTCTCAGATTCGTCCCAGTAAATGAAAAGCATTCCCTTAACCAGTTTTGGTTCGGCAAGGTCGAGGATAGTTGGGCTGTGCGTAGTGGCGATAACTTGCTTGCTTCTGTCCTCTCTGGTGGCGGTTGAGAACATTTGAAGCATAAGTCCGAGGCGTGCGGTACTGATGCCGTTTTCTATCTCCTCTACGACGTATGTGTGCCGATCTGGAGTACCTAGAAGTGCGAATGCTAAGGCGGCAAATCTAAGTGTTCCGTCTGAAAGGCTTCGGGCAGAAACTTGTCGTCTGCTGTGAGGGGCCTCATTGACGGCGAAGATGACCTCACCGGTAGGCGCTGCGATGGTCGAAATACTTTTCACTGCGCGAGGGCTAAGCTCATTGAGCCAGGACTGTATGGCGCCGAGACGCATTCTTGCATCTTGCGATTCGATGTTATCGAGTGCGTGTCCAGATGCTGCTCGTATTAATGCCCATACGCCGGACGCAAAGTACTCGCCGTGCTCGCCGATGTCAGATCTGCCCAGTGGTGAGTAGTTTCTTAGCACCTCTGGGCGTAGTTCCAATGGCTGGATAGACTCAAGTTCGGCTCGTAACAAAGCGGCAGGTTCTTCATTGTAGACAAATTCAGCCTTGCGGCCATCAAATTGACTTAAGATTGATTCACCCGAGGAGAATACCCTTCGAGGGTTTCGTCCGGGGGAGTTCTTAAATACGTGTGCATGGACTATTGGGCCATCGATTGGTTCGATGTCCTCCCATGTCTCAATGTCAGGGTGCGTATCGTACACATAGTTGCCAGGGTGATTGCTTGCGAGCAGCCATTCTGCCGCAATTCGATATTCTTGTGCGTCTACTGAAATGTGATAGCGGTATCGGATACCTTCTATGGTGGCTAAAAGGTTAATGCTAAATATTTTGGAACGAGTGCTGAAGTTTGTAATGTTAGCAGCGCCGCCGCGAACGCCCTCGGTGATGTCGCCCTGTGCTGTACCATAGTTCGAAACGAAGTGGCCCTCGATTGCGTCACGAATTGACTGACCTCGGCCGATCGCTCGGAGGAATCTCAATGCGTCGTTGAAATTGGATTTCCCCGCTCCATTGGCGCCATAGATAACAGAAAATGGTTCGAGATCGAAGGTGGCGTTGCGAAACGACTTAAAATTTCTGAGGGTAATCTGTTCTAGGATCGTTCTCACCGTCCTTAGTGCCTGGGTCTGTCTATGTGGTCACTGCGAAAACTAGGCTAAGCATAATTATCGGCGTAGCTTTACGTTGTCGCGCTTCGCCTCATATGTCTAACGGAGTTTGATCGCTAAGTCCTGGTCATGCCATCAAGCATCTCCCACAAGGCTGAACAGTGTGAAGGTGTATCTGGATATCAGCTGTCAATGATGTAACGAGCATCCGTGGGCTGGCGAAGCAGGTACGCTAGCTGGCCACGGACGCTGTAACCATCGTTGCATCATCGCTGGCCTTGTTGCGAGGCCACTTAGCGCCCAGCGGATCGCTGTTTTCTGCGGCGCGCACTCGTTGTATGAGTTCGAGTGGTCCGGCAGCCACGGCGAGATCAAGCAGGCCCGCCCAGTCGAGTAGTCCGAATACCTCGGCACGCGCGGCCCCGTCGGTAAGCACTGCGACTGGGGCGCCGTCGTCGAGACCGAGATGACCGACGAGCGCGTGGTCGGCGGCGGCTGGGTCCGCCGCTGCGATCCAGTAGCCGCCAGGGATGTTGCGGGCCGCCAGCTCCGCCCGCTTCATGGGCAGTAGCGCAGCGGCTTTTTCCGGCGTGCCGATGAGGTAGTGGTCTACCTCGGCACGCTCGGCGACGCCGGTCTGGCTCACTCGTTCGTCCACTATGACCGCAATACCGTCCGTCGACTCGGCGACGATGGCCACGTCGCCGAGCACGAAGTATCTGCCGTCGGGTCGGAGCATCGCGATACCAGCGGATGGCGTACCAGGATGAGTGAGGTCGCATTCGGGGTGCAGGCAAGCTACGCGGGAGATCGCGGACTTGGCCACCCCCACCAAGGACAGAGTGGTGTCCGCAGCTGCCAACAGCAGCGATTTGCCCAGGTGTTCGGCATACCAGGATATGCCGTGTGAGCAGCCGGTTTCGGTACGGGCGGTAGCCCCGTCGAGCACCACGATGAGGTCAGCGGTTGCCTGCGCCCAGTCCTCGGACGGTGATGTCGGGCTGCCGGGTTCGCTGGCGTACTGGAGGTTGTTGAAGTTAGGCATGTTCGTGCCGGTAGATCGGAGAGACGAGCTGGCTGCTGGTGATGCGCCGGGTGTCGGGGTTGAACTGGCAGCTGACCAGGGCTGACCAGCGGCGAGTCTTCACCTCGCGGTAGAGCTCCGGCAGGTGGTTCTCGATGTAGTGGACCGCGCCGACGGTGCCGGGTGCGTGGATGCCAGCGAGGTAGAGGAACGTTCCCTTGCCGTCTGGTCGAGGTAGCCGGCCAACGTAGGCGTAGTCGCCGCTCTCGCCTTCGTCGCTGGGTGAACGGTGCTCGGTTCCCGTCGTCTTGTCGACGAGGAACCAGCCGCGTTCGTCGTGGGAGAACCCGAGGTGCGGATCGGCGTCGAGGACCTGGCCGACGAAGGGAAGCAGCCGTGGGCTCGTCAGCACGACGAGGTTGGCGCGGTTCAGCTGAACCATCCCGGGCGGCGGCACGATCTCCGATTCGGCGTCGAGTCCGAGCATGCGTACCAGCGTGGCCAGATGCTCGAAGGCTCCGAAGGCCTCACCAGAGGCCACGACCAGCGGCTTGCCGTCCTTGCGGCCTGTCTCGTTCTTACCGCCGATGGCGACCGTGACCTTTCCGGTGCCGAAGAAGGCTCGCTCGGGTCGGGCGCCGGCCGAGAGCAGCTGCGAGACCCGACCGCGAGACATGCCAAGGTGGTCGGCGAGCTGTGACTGTGTCATGCCGTCCTCGATCAGCGATTCGAGGCAGTCTCGTCGTTCCTGGGAAAGCTCAGCGATGGCGACCTGGTGCTCGTCGATCTCTGCATTGATGCTCTGAGCCCGCGCGAGCAGCTTGGCTCGCGTGTCGGTGCCTGCCTTCGGCATGTCGCTACTCCGTCTGTTAAGAGGGCTAGCGCAAGCGTAGTTGGTGTAGCGGGGTAGCGAAATCCCAGGTGGTTCGCCCGGATAAACAAATCTGTTTATGGGGCTTGACAACCCAGTGGTGCCCATGATGCTCTAGTGACTCAAGTTAACCCCGGTAAACAGCGATGGTTACCGGGCTAATGAAGGGGCCTGAGCGAGGTGCAACTCGCCCAGGCCTGGACACCGAGCCTGTGGAGGAACGATGCACAACAAGGCTAGCGCTCTCGCTGCTTCGGTCAGCGGGGGCAAGACTCCTTCGGAACGGCGCTTCTACAGCGTCGCCGAAACCGCCGAAATGCTGGGCCTTTCCGAGATGACCGTCTACCGGGCGATCAAGGCTGGCGAGTTCCCTGCCGTCCGTGTACGGGGGCGGGTCTGCGTGCCGGTCAAGGCGATCGACGCGATGGTCGATGCGGCCTGGTCGTCGATGACTGTGGTGGACGCTGCCGATTTCGTGTCGGCGGTGACGCGATGAGCACGCCGATGCGAGACGTTATCCGCCTGGTCGGCTCGCACGAGCCGGGTGTGGACCGCCAGGCCGCGTATGCCGAGCTTGTCGCGCGGTTCGGAAAGCCGGCGGCCCCGTTGATGTGGGGCTCGGCGCTGCTATACGTGACGATCCGCGACGACGCGGAGGCTGAGAACGTGACCGTGACCGGCATGGTTTCGACTTGCGCCCTGGTCCTCTGCGGGATCGGCGCAGTCCTGGCGGGCCAGCCGGTGCGCGCAGGGCTGATCGGCGCTGCGATCGCGTTCGGGCTGGTCGCTGTTGGTCAGGCCATCGGGAAGTCTGCGGACGATGAAGCCGCGGTGATGGGCGACACCGATGACGGCGAAGAGTTCGTGATGGTCCGTCGCCCTCGGCGGTGGTGGCTGTGACCACTCTCTTCATCCCGGATTCGGTAACAGTGTCAGCCGATGTGCTGGCGATGATCGCGACAGCGCTCGGCGTGCCAGCTGCTCAGCTAGCGCTGACCGGCCCGGCCGAGGTGGACCTGAAGGCCGGCGGCTGGCTCTATGAGCGGGTCGACGACGAGAACACCAGCAACGGCCCGGCCGACCGGGTGATCGGTGCTGGGGTGACCGGGTTCGCGCTCGGCACTCGCTGGTCGGGAGGTGCCCGATGAACGGTACGCAGATGCGTTCGACCGGGCCGCTTCACCTGCTCGGCGTGTTCTACGTCGGGATGGCCGGCATCGCGCTCTACGGCCAGTCGGACGGGCTGATGACGTGGGTCGGGGTCAACCGGCCCGTGGCCCTGGCGGTCGCCCTCGCGGTGGAGTTGCTGGCGGCGGTGCTGTTCGCGTTCGCCGACTGGCGGCGTACCCAGCATGGGGAGCAGGCGGTGGCGGCCCGGCTGCTGTCGGTCGCGGTGGCGCTCGGCGTCGCGGCGATGAACTTCTACGGCCACGAAGGTTCGGTAGGTACCTGTGCGCTCTACACGGGTGCCAGCCTCGCCGGGTACGCGGTGTGGGTGCTGCACACCAACGCTCGACGCCGTGACTCGCTGCGTGCAGCGGGCAAGCTGACCGGGCAGCCGCCCGTCTACGGCCTGGGGCTGTGGCTGCGGATGCCGCGTACGGTCTGGCGCGCTCGGACGCTCGCCACGGCGAACACGGCGCTCGGTGTGCACGACTCGATCGGGGCCGCGCTCTCGGAGAAGGCCACGACGGATCGGCACAGGGCGATTGCCGCAGCGTTGCGGCGCAAGCTGTCCGCTTCTCTCGACTCGGTCAGTGCGGACATCGCGATGGTCTCCTACGACCTGGAAGAGGTTGCCGCGCGGCTCGCCGCATCGGTGGACTACGGACGATTGACTGGCCTGCTGGCAGCGGACATCGACCCCGATCGCATCAATGGTGGCCAGCCTTCCGTGACCGCTGCGATGGCGCAGCCAGCGACGGACGGAGAAGCGGACAAACCCCAGCGCACGATTCCTGCTCGCGCTCCGCGTACCCGTACGGCGAAGCCGGATGCAGCCGCTCGCGTGGCGGTTGCGCTGGCGGAGAACCCGACCGGTACCCAGAAGGACATCGCGCGTGCGGCGAAGACGACCGACCGCACCGTACGCCGGGTGCTGTCGGCGAACCGAGCGGACACGGCGACCGCCGTGGACGCGGACACAGCATCGACGAATGTCGGCACGGCTGAACTGGTGGAGGTGACCCGATGACGACCAACGAGGACAACCCGCGTGACTGGGATGCCGGTCTTGCCGAACTCCTGGACGAGCCGGAGCCGCTGGTGTCGGTGGACGGACCGAACCTGCCTGCTGGTGCGTGGGCGGATCGGCCGGCACGCCGTGAGCCGGTGCTACCGCCTTGGCTGCGGTCGCGAGCGACCTTCGCCGACACGATGAAGTGGGCGGCCGGCTACGGCGTTCACGTTGCCGGGTTCCACCTGGTGCGGGTGCCGGTCTACGCGGGCAAGCTGGCCGCGTACTCACCGCGTGGCGGCTGGCGTGCCGGGGTCGGCCTGGTGCGCTGGGTGCTCGACCTGGAGGGCCACGCGCTGCGGCTGTCGGCGGTGCACCGGGACGATCCGCAGGACTACCTGAAGCTGTCGATGCAGCGCGACAGCCGGGTGCGGCTGCGCACGGCGCTGTTCCTTGGCGGTTCGGTCTTCGTCATTTGCGGCGGGCTGACCGGGTGGCTGACGCTCGAACCGGGCACCCGCACGCTCGCCCTGGTCGCCATCGGCACGGCAGTGGTCGGCGTGCTGGGCATGGTTGGCCGGCCACTCGACAAGCCGCTGATGGGGCGGGCCGTCATCTCGGCCCGCGTGCCGCGCCTGGAGTCGGATCGGGTCGTCTACGCCCTGTCCGTGCTCGGCCTTTCGTCGATCACGGCTCGGCTGGCGAAGGACCCGAACGCCATCGGGTTCCCGGCGCCTATCGCTCGGGACGGCAACGGCTGGCGCGCCACCGTTGACCTGCCCGCTGGTGCCACTGCCTCGGCGGTGATCGAGAAGCGCACCGAGCTGGCCTCCGCGCTCGGCCGGCCACTGGGCTGTGTCTGGCCCGAGGCGGTGCCCGGTGTGCATCCGGGCCGCCTGGTGCTGTGGGTCGGCGATCAGGAGATGTCGGCGGCGAAGCCGCCCGTCTGGCCGCTGGCCAAGGCGGGGAAGGTGGACCTGTTCGAGCCGTTCGCGTTCGGGACCGACCCGCGCGGGCGGGTCGTGACGATCACGCTCATGTTCGCGTCGATGGTCATCGGTGCCATCCCGCGCATGGGCAAGACGTTCTCGCTGCGGCTGATCCTGCTCGCAGCTGCGCTCGACCCTCGCGCGCAGCTGCATCCCTACGACCTGAAGGGAACCGGCGACTTCTCCGCCCTGGCCCCGGTCTCGCACCGGTACCGAGCGGGCGACGAGGACGAAGACATCCTCTACGCCCTGGAAGACCTGCGGGAACTTCAGGGCGAGCTGCGGCGGCGTACGCGGGTGATCCGTGAGCTGCCTCGGGAGCTGTGCCCGGAGAACAAGGTCACGCCAGAGCTGGCGTCGATGCCGGCCTACCGGCTACACCCGATCGTCGTCGCAGTGGACGAGTGCCAGCGCTGGTTCGAGCACCCGGTCTACGGCGACGAGATCGAGCAGATCTGCGAAGACCTGGTGCGGCGAGGCCCGGCCTGCGGGATCAGCGCACTGTTCGCCACACAGCGAGTCGACGCGAAGAGCCTGCCCACGGGCATCAGCTCGAACGCGGTGCTGCGGTTCTGCCTGAAGGTGGTCGGGCACCAGCCCAACGACATGGTGCTCGGCACGGGCGCGCACAGCTCAGGGATCAAGGCGACGATGTTCGCCAGGTCGGACAGGGGCATCGGCTACCTCGCCGGTGAAGCTGACGATCCGCAGATCACCCGCACCTTCTACATGGACGGCCCCGCAGCTGAGGTGGTCGTGGCCAGGGCAAGGGCCGCCCGCGAAGCTGCGGGCACCCTCACCGGGTACGCCCAGGACCCGACCCAGGAGCAGGCGGCCCGCAAGGCCGACGAGCACCGGGTCCTCGACGACGTGCTCGCCGTGATCCCGGCCAGCGAGCCCAAGGTGTGGTGCGTGACCGTCGCCGAACGGCTCGCCGACCACCGGCCCGACGCTTACGCGGGCTGGACGGGGGAGCAGGTCACCAAAACCCTCGGCCGGTACGGCATCACCTCCGGGCAGGTGTTCCGGCAGGGCCAGAACCGACAGGGCCTCACTCGGGCCGACATCGTCAACGCCATCACCCAGCGTGACCGTTTCCGGGGCGGGAAGCCCTGACCTCGAAAACGGCATAACCGTCTGAACACGACAGCGGATCGGTCCTAGGTCTAGGAGCCGGAGCCCCTAGACCTAGGACCTCCCCTAGGACCACAAACCCAAACCTGGCCAGCGCGCTAGCAACCTAGCAGCGCCAGCCTTCCGCACCCCGAAAACGGCTCTGGAGGCCAACCGTGACCAGGCTCGCGACCCTAGCTATGCCCCTGCTCATCCTCGCCGTGATCGTCACACTCGGTTACGCCGCTCTCTGCTCGGTGGCGCCCTACCGGCGTTGCCGCCGCTGCCACGGTGCCGGCCACACACGCGCGATGCTCGGCCGAAGTAGGCCCTGCCACCGCTGCCGCACCACCGGGCTACGGCTGCGGCTCGGCTGGCGTCTGGCCAACCACGCCCGTCGCCTGCGCCGCGACAGCACCCGAGGCGGTACGCGATGACTGCCCGGACTCTGGCCATGACGTGCGACGCGCAGCATTGCGAAGACAGCCGGCCATGCATCGGCCCAGCCGATGCCGTGACGATCCGCGCAGCTGCGGGCGACGCCTCCACCGGGTGTGTGCTGCATGGCGCCGTCATGCTGGCCAGCCTCATCGGCGCGCGGGTCTACCCCTGCCGGGTCAACGGCGCAGCTATCGCCGTCTTCGAGCTCGCGCAGACGTTGCCGCCGTTCGCGTGGCGCGACCAAGACACGCCCGAACGGGCCGCTCGGCTGTTTGACCAGCACACCAGAGGTACGCGATGACCGTTCCCGCCCGGGCTGGCAGGCGAAGTGCTGGCCATCCGGACTGGTGCGCCGAGGGGCACCACTGCACCACGGGGCGTCTGGGTGGCACTGGCGAACACGCCAGCGTGCCCGAGGTGTGGCAGACCGGCGCCGGCCGGATCGTCGCCACCCGGTTCCGTCGAGCCGACGCCAGCCGCGACCGGGTCGAAGTCCGCGTCGTCCTGGACCTCGACCCCAGCAACCCCACGCACGCCCAGCAGCAGGCCCGCGTGGCAGTCGCCACCGTCTGCATCGCACTCGAACAGCTCAGCCATCGAAAGGGAGTCCAGTGAGCACCCCCGCAACGCACGACATCGCAGCCGAACAGGCCGTCATCGGTGCCGTGCTGCTCGCACCTGACCAGCTCGACAGCTTGGCGGAGACGCTGACCCCGAACGACTTCTACCGGCCCGCACACGCTGGCCTGTGGGAGCACCTGACCCGGATGCGCGCCGAAGGTGTGCCGGTCGATCCGCTCACCGTGGCCGCGAACCTCGCGACCGCTGGTGAACTGGAGCGCTTGGGCGGTGCCTCGTACCTGCACACGCTCATCCAGGCCGTGCCGAGCGTCGCCAACGCCGGCCACTACGCACGGACCGTCGCCGACCACGCCAAGCGGCGCCGGGTCGTCACCCTCGGGCACAAGCTCACCCAGGCCGCGACGACCGGCGACCCGGGCAGCGTGCTCGCCGAGCTGGCCGAGCTCGACACCGGTTCGGGTTGGCCGGCGCTGGTTCCGCTGGGGGAGCGGCGGCATCTGCCGGTGTTCCCGGCCGAGATGCTGCCCGGTTGGGTCGCTGACCAGGTTGCGGCGGTCGCTGAGTTCACGCAGACGCCGATCGACCTTGCCGGGTCGATCGCTCTGGCCGCTCTCTCAACCGCCGCAGGCGGCCGGGCCGAGGTGGAGGTACGCGGATCGTGGCGGGAACCGGTGAACCTGTTCCTGGTGTCGGTGCTGCCGCCCGGGTCGCGCAAGAGCGCTGTGTTCGCGTGCATGATCTCCCCGTTGCTGTGCGCAGAGCGTGCCCTGGCGGAGCGCATGCGGCCGGTCATCATCGAGACTGAGCTGCTGGCGAAGGTCGCAGGCAAGGCAGCAGAGCGGGCCGCCAACGTCGCCGCGAACGCCTCCGATCCATCGGTACGCGACTCGATGATCGCGGATGCGGCTGCTGCGGCGATGCAGGCCGAGGCGATCAACGTTCCCCCGGTACCACGGCTGATCGCCGACGACGTGACCAGCGAGAAGGCCGCATCGCTGCTCGCCGAGCAGGGCGGCCGGCTGGCAGTGCTCTCGCCGGAAGGCGGCATCTTCGCCACGCTCGCAGGCCGCTACTCCGGTACGCCGAACCTCGAAGTCTTCCTGAAGGGCCACGCAGGGGACATGCTGAGGGTCGATCGGCAGGGCCGCCCAGCAGAGCATATCGACAAGCCGGCTCTGACCCTCGGCCTGGCCGTGCAGCCAGATGTGTTGCGCGACATCGCGGGGATGCCAGGATTCCGCGGAAAGGGCCTGCTCGCCCGCATCCTGTTCGCAATACCGGAGAACACGGTCGGACACCGGAAGATCGGTGCCGACCCGGTGCCGGCTGATGTCGCCGAGGTCTACGCGACGAACCTCGCCGCGCTGGTCGCCAGCCTCGCCGAGTGGACCGATCCGGCCGTGCTCACGCTCACCCAGGAGGCGAACGAGCTTGTGCTGAACCTCGAACGGGAGGTAGAGCCGCTGCTGGCACCCACGGGAGCCTGGGCGCACATCGTGGACTGGGGCAGCAAGTACGTCGGTGCTGTCGTGCGCATCGCCGGGCTGATCCACCTTGCTGAGCACCTGCGCGACGGATGGGCGCAGCCGATCAGCGCCGACACCATCGACCGGGCCGCGCGCATCGGCGCCTACTTCACCGCGCACGCCCTGGCCGCGTTCGACGACATGGGCGCCGACCGCACCACCCAATACGCCCGGCACGTGCTGGCCTGGCTTTCGCGCACACTGACCACTGCGTTCACCAAGCGGGACCTGCTGCGGTCGGTGCGGGTACAGAGCCCCACCGCTGCGGATCTCGATCCGGTGCTGTCGCTGCTGGAGCTGCACGGTTACATCCGGCCCGCCGAGCAGGCACCGCGTACCGGCGCCGGTCGCCCAGCCTCGGCTACCTATCTCGTCAATCCCGAGCTTTACCGGCCCGCTGCCACCGTGACGGCCCTGCGAACAGGAGACCAGAAGACGGCCTGATGCCGGGACAGAATTGATAAAAATCCCTGTCGCAGCGGAATTTGTCAATTCTGTCCCGGGTCCACGGCCTAAGGCTGATAGGACACGGATGAATCCTTGCGCTGCCGAATCCCCTCAGATGTCCAGATGATCATTTTCCCCAGCTGGGTATAGAGAAGGGCCTGCGGGTAAACGAGATCTTGGCTCTGTGGCTCTCAGGACGTTTTAACTGCCTGTGGGCGATGCGGCACCTGTTGGCGGTTGGACATTTATGTAGGCGGTGGGGGACTCCTATATGGCGTTTTCACTAGCGCTCGGCGTCGTGATCGGCGTTCTCGGGTGGGGCCTTCGTCTCGAAGAATGGATTTAGTGCCGCAGTGATCATGCTGATAACAGCATCTTCGTTGGCCTCTTCGACAATAGCTAGGTCGTTCGAGCTGAAGTTTCCTCCGCGCGCCATCCACATGTCGTGAAACAACGACCACTCAACGCCTTTAGGGGCCGCTGTTCGCGCGCTGTCGTTCTCTGGTACCGCTCGTTCGTCGACAATGAACCTAACTAGCTGCATTCGCGGCTGGCTGTCTTGCCAAACGAGCTGCACGTTACAGATTTCGAGGACAGTCCTCTGCGAAGACCGAGGAATTGCGGTAAGCGTTCCGAATAGCAGCAGGTCGTGGGCGACGGAGCGTCCAGGGCTCGGCGAGTTCGTAGTCTTTATCTCTAGTGTTACGCGATTGCCTCGGAAAACCAGAAGACATTGGTCTGAGTCATTTTCAGCTGTTGCGCCTGGGACGAGATCCACGAATTTTCCGACAAGTATTTGCCAGAAAGCCATGAGTCGGACTTTCGCCTGTCGCTGACGCTCAAAATGTTCGCGGGTTGCGGCGTTCTGGCTTTCGATCTCGAAGTCTTTTCGATCCATCCGTGCTAAGAGATCACGCAGGGCATGTTGCCCCGCCGATAGACCTTTAACCTGAAGCTGCTCTTGAAGCTGCCTTGGATCTTCGGGACGCCCAGCAGCGTCTTTAGCCAAGAGGCTTAGCACGATCGAGACCAGGCCGGAGTCGCATGAATAGGGAAGAACTGGTGCTTTCATGAAATGCTGTTCCCGGAAGTCAGGCCCCGGGAAAGGAGGGCTGCCGGTGATCATTTCAAATGCGACACATCCCAGTGCGTAGAGGTCGGTAGCAACTGTTTCCGAATCACCGCGCCAAAGCTCTGGTGCGCGGTACTCAAGGGTTCCCGTTCCGTGCCACGTATAAGTCGCAGTAGATTGCAGTGTGTTCCGAGAGATTCCAAAATCCGAGAGGCACCATTGGCCAGCGATCAGGAGGACGTTCCGAGGCTTGATATCTCGGTGTATGACCCCCACTTTGGAGAGCGATACCATTCCGCGTGCTAACTGAACGAGGATGTCACGAACCTCGTCGTCAGGAATAGGACCTGCTCCGATACGTTCGGCCAGACTAGATTCAGCCTTCGGCATTACCAGCAGCAGTGCATCGTCGGTGTCGGCTGCGTCAAGAAGGTGGACAAGGTGATCATTTGGCTGCTTCTTGAGCTGCCGTGAGATCTCAAGCTCGCGCTGGGCGAGACGCCGATCGCCGGTCCGGCTACTGAGATGGACAACCTTGACTGCGATGGGATTGCCGCTGGAGTCATATCCAGAGAAGACCTTCCCGTAACCGCCTTCACCAAGTGAAGACATCGTGTCGTATCTGTAGGTCGTGCCGGAATCGCCGATGAACTCACGTTCCTGCATGGCTGACGGCTCTGGGGTTAGCAGCCTCTGCGAGGCATCATCGATCGCTCGGATCACGAAGTTCACCTCGGCCGATACCTCGCGATACATCTGGTCGACCGTGACGGCGCCGGCAACGAGAGACCGATGCCGTGGTGTGTGAAGATTCACCACCTCAGCAGAGTCCGTAGAGACATGGGCCACCAGGCGCTCTACCGAGTCATGCCACTGAAGGTAGCGGTGCCGTAGTGCATCTGGGGCGTTAACGCCCCCGCCGATGATGTTCTGGCCGTCGATCCGGAGCTGCTTCAGCTGATCGATGTTCTGTACGGCCGCAATCCTTTCTGGATTTTCCACGCCTTCATTGTCCGGGATGAACCGACACGCCGCGCTTGGCGTTGGTGACCGCCGGCCGGGTGGAGCGGAGCGGCCGGCTTACAGGTGGCTAGGTTCAGGAGGTAGTCGGCACGCGATCATGCTGGAAGCCGCACGTGGGCTTTCGTGCACATTGACAACGACCTTCGCGAAGCGGGACCTGCCGCGTCGGAGTTGGTGCAGAGCCCGCCGCTGCAATCTCGATCCGGTGCTGTCGTCGCTGGAGTTGCACTGGTACATCCGGCCCGCCGGGCAGGCGCCGCGTACCGGTGCCGACGGCCCACCGTCAGCTACCTATCTAGTCAATCCCGAGCTGTACCGGCCCGCTGCGACCGTGACGGCACTGCGATCAGCCGATCAGAAGACCGCCTGATGCCCGGGACAGAATTGACAGAATTGACAAAATCCCGGTCCTGCAGGAATTTTGTCAATTCTGTCAATTCTGTCCCGGGCTCTGAACGCTCTCCACGCCAACGAATAGAGAGCTATCTAAGCAAGATCATCGTGTTGGCCGGCTTAGCTCGCCTGAGGTGCGAAGGTACGGCTGGCCTGGATCTTGGCTCCTGGTGGCTCTCAGCCGGTTTGCCCAGGCTGGAGAGGTGGGAACCTATTCCAGCGGTTGGAACATGCCACCATGTACCGATTCCTATGCTGCTGGTGGGACCTGCGCTCGCAACTTCCAGATCGCTTCAGACAGGCGTCCGTCCCGGATCGCCTCCTGTTGGGAAGGTGTCGCTGCCTTTACCTTGCTGCGAACGGACGTAAATGATCGACCTGACACCTGGACGATGTATCCACCGTTTTGGCGGTACTCCGAGTCGGGAGCGAAGCAGTGGGCGTGCCGGTGTTCTTCGCTGCCCACTGGATCGGCACCGTGCGTGTGCCAGACACAGCAGTACAGGCACCAGACACGAAGGCGTAGGCCTTGCTCCTGTCGGTGCAGGAATCCTGCGACGATCGGGTAGGTCTCGCCATCAGAGTTAGAGATCTCCATATTGCGAACTCTACTGAGGCGATGGGTCACCGCACCCTGATGTTGAAGCGGAGCTCCGGGCAGCGGAGCGACCGCCTCCCGCAACGCCAGGTTCAGCTTGTCGGCTTGCTTACGCGTCCTGCCGCTATCGGTCGCTCGCTGACGACGTGTGGCGCTCTCGTGTGTCCCGGGCCTTGGCCCGAGCCTCAAGCACCGCCCTGCAAATCGAGCGCCGCACGGTATGTCATGCATTGGTCTAGCGTCGCGTCCGCTGTGCGCCCGATGTCGACAGGAGCCGCAAACCCCGCAGCTCTAACGGCTTCTGAGTGTGGACCGCCTGTGCATACTCCAGGCGGTCCTCGCTCCGGCAATGCTCGTGGTTGGAACAGACGACACGCCGTGACACGAGTTGTGACGCGAAATGGTGATGACGGGGGCGGTCAGGGGCGGCCTTGGGGATCTTCCGTGTGTCTATAGGTGCTGGTAGAGGCTATGTTGGACCGCGAAAGCTGGCCTCATAATCCCTCGGTCGCGGGTTCGAGCCCCGCCCGCCCCACCAGACGTCAATTGCATAGCCATCCCCGTAATGAAGCGCGGGGAGTGACCATGCTGCTGCGGCCGGTGGTGCACTTCCGGTGCACTCCTGATGACGTGGACATCTGCTGACCGGCATCATGGTCATGACCCGGAAGGACATGACGGATGATCACGGTTCCGACCTGGACAGGCCGCGAAGCCAACGCTCTGCGCAAGGCCCATCGCATGAGCGTGACCGACTTCTCCGAGCACGTCGGCGCCGCTCGCCGGACGGTGGTCAAGTGGAGCACCCGAGGTACGCAGGTCACCCTCCGACCGGACATGCAGGCCGCGATGGACACCGTCCTCAGCCGCGCATCGGCGGAGGTAGCCGAGCGCTTCGAGCGTCTGCTGGCAGCGGACACCAGCGGCACAAAGGCGACGGTCATCGCCGACCCGAAGTTGGTAGATACTGAACGCACCGGGCTATGCACCTTCGACCTGGAAGGCGACGTGCGACGCAGGAACCTCCTCCCGTTTGCGGTGACGGCGATGGCGCAGGCCATGGCGGCACCGTCGGTGATCAGCCTGCTCGACGCGATGGTGCCGACGCACGAGGTGGACGACGCCACGCCGTGGACCGTGGCCGAGCTGCGACAGGCGGTCGCGAGCGCGAAGGTCAGCTATCAGGCATGCCACTACGAGCGAGTCGTCAGCCTGCTGACTCCGCTTCTGGCCGCAGTCTCCAGCGCCGAGGCCAGGGCCGGTGCAGACGACCTTCGCGAGGTTCGGGTCCTGGCTGCGGAGGCCTATCACGTGACCGGCAGTGTACTGCTGAAACGAGGTGACCCGCCCTTGGCGCTGCTCGCAGCCGAGCGCAGCGTGCGGTACGCCCGGGCCAGCGGTGATCCGATCGCGGTGGCGGGCAGCGCTCGGGTCATGGCGCATGCGTTGATGAGCAACAAGCACTCGCTCCGGGCCATCGAGGTCGTGGAGAGTGCGGCGCAGGCACTCGATCGGTCCAGCGGCCTCGGTACGCGTGACGCTGCGGCCACCTACGGTGCGCTGGCCCTGATGGGAGCAGTCGGCGCGGCGAGAAACGAAGATCGCGACACCGCCCACACGTTGCTGGGGGAGGCCTCCCGAGCAGCAGCCCGATTCGGTCATGACGGCAACGACAGGTGGACCGGGTTCGGCCCGACCAACGTCCTGCTCCACCGGGTGGAGGTGGCGTTGAGCTTAGGAGACGCCGGTACGGCGATCGCGCTCGCGCGTCAGGTCGAGCTGGACCGGGTCACGCTCGCCGAGCGCAAGGTCAGCCTCTTCACGAACGTGGCACAGGCTTACACGCAGTGGGGTCGTTATGAGCAGGCGCTTTCGGCGCTGCACACTGCCGACCGCATCGCCCCCGAAGAGATCCGTTCCCGGCCCGCCGTACGCCGGACGGTCACAGACCTCGCCGCCCGGACTCGCGGTCATATCCGTGCCGAGGTGGATGCTTTCGCCGCTGCGGCGGGGATGGCACTGTGACCAGCGGTCACCTGCTCATCATCGCCTGCGGTGCCGGGCCGGCGGCCGACCTGGATCGGCTGATCGCAGTCGCGCATCGGCACTCGTGGACAACCGCAGTGGCGGCGACAGCAGCAGCCCTGCACTTCATCGACACGACTGCGCTGGAGCGCCTCACCGGTAGCCGAGTCCGCAGTGATTTCCGCTGGTCCGAGCCGCAGCAGGGCGGTCGGGCACTCCCGCCCGTGGACGCGCTCATCATCGCTCCCACGACGGCCAACACCGTCGCCAAGCTGTCGCTTGGAATCGCGGACACTTATGCACTGACGCTGGCGGCGGAGATGATCGGTCGTGGCGTACCCACCGTGGTGGTGCCCTTCGCCAACTCAGCGTTCGCGAGCCGCGAACCGTTCGCACGCGCGGTGGCCTCCTTGCGGGGTGAGGGCGTGCACGTCATGTCCGGGCGGAGTGCGGGATGGGAGCCGCATGCGCCGGGGACCGGGCCGGAGGCACAGACCGCTTTCCCCTGGGAGGCGGCATTCCTGGCGGCATCGGCGATGGCGGAGCGCCGCTTGCCCTGAGGGTGCCCCGCGAATTCACCGGTGGGACATTCCTGAGCATCACTATTATCGCGTTCGCTGGGCCCATGCAGACCGAGGACCCGCAACAGGACCTACCAACCCTGCCGCCCGAGGTGGCAGTTGATCTCGATCCGCGCACGGCGCCGATCCTCCGCTACGGAGAAATGGGGCTGAGCCTCGATCACATGGTCGAGTGGCCGATCGACGGTGCTGGCACTCCGCACGTGCGTTGTGCCACCGGCGAGGCCGTTGACCAGCTCATCAGCCATCAGGCGTTCCGACCTCACGCGACGCCGATCCGGCTTCTCGACAAGGTCGAGCCGTTCCAGCCCGGAGTGGCGCAGCATCTCCTCCACGTCGTCCGCGACCTCGACCGGCGAGGCTGGACCAACCACGTCCAGATCACCACCGGCGGCGAGGTCACCGCCGAGGACCTGGCGGAGCTAGGAGCGATGCGACATCTGAGGGTCACGCTGCTCTTCCGCTACTCGGGCCTCGCCGACACTCGGGTGGAACCCGCCGCCGTCCTCGCCTCGCTCCAGCGGGCCGCCGCAGACGGGGAACGCCGGACCGGTGTCGTGCTGGACTGGCGGCCGATCGTGCCCGGCTGGAACGACTCGGATGAGCAGATGAGCCTCGTCTTCAATGCTGCCCGGTTCGCCGACGCCATCGTCTTCACCGGACACCAGCTCGACAGCTTGGGCGACCCGGCTGTGCTGGACGATAGGGTCGTCGCAGCCTGGCGGAGGTCGGGCATCAGCACGCCGCTGTTTCGCAAGACCTCCTGCGGGGTCTCCTTCGCCCACCGGACCGCCGATTACAACGACCAGTTCGGCATACCGACACTCTGTGACATCTGTCCGGCGGCCCAGCGATTGCGGTGCGCTGGCGGCTACCGGGAACCCACCTCGACCGAACTGGATGGTGCCCTCGCCGAGTACGGCTTTGAGGGCGACTACCTGGTTGAGGACGGCCATGTGCGGATCGGCGGGCTGAGTGTGGAAAGCCGCTACGTCCTTCAACATGCCTTACGCCACCAGGCCTGGTGAACAGGAGCCAGTCGGAGGCAAGCAGCCGACTCATGGTGCTGGTCACGGCGGCTGATAGAAAGGCCACCGTGACCAGCACCGATATCAGGGTTCTACCCAAGTCTCGTAGCGATGCGACCTCGCGTGAAGCGGCACTGGAGTAGCTCAAGATCGCATACTCGCAGCGGCGCGACAGGGGTCCAGAATTCATGCCCGGCCGTGAGTGGGAACGATGATCCGCCTGCTGACGGATGCGGTTGACATACGAGCGTTGCCTGATCGATTTGTTGCCTGTTACGTCACGGCGAGATCTGCATAGCCTCGGCTGACGACACACGGCCACTGATCGACGGTACCTCGATCGGTGGCAATGATGGCGCCACCCGTGTGCGATGTAGCGACTTTAGGCTGAGTGCCTTCGCCGAGGCAGTGGTTTAACGTCCACGATGGTGAAGCTTGCCGATGCGAGCGTGAACGTCCAGGGAGGACCATGACGGCGGTTGTGTCTGTCATCAACTACAAGGGCGGGGTGGGAAAGACGACCCTGTCGGCAAATGTCGCGGCTGAGCTCGCTTCTCAAGGCAGAAAGATCCTTCTGATCGACTTCGATCCGCAGCTCAGCCTGACCTTCTCCTTCTATTCTCCGCAGGAATGGAACACGGAACTTCGGGAGAAGACCCTGAAGACCTGGTTTGATGCGTTCGATCGAACAGGCGTGGGAGCTGATCTGAGCAAGCTCATCAGCACGCCACCAAAGGCGAACAAACTACTTGCCGACAAGGGCGGTCAGCTCGACCTCATACCCTCGCACTTCGATCTTATCCAGACCGATGTGCGCCTGGCTGCACTTCTCCTCAAGGGAAATGGTGTCAAGCAGCTCGCGCAGCGCTACGTCGAAATTCACCGACGGCTTACCGTCGCGCTACAGCAGGACTCGTTCGCCGACTACGACCTGATCTTGATTGACTGCCCGCCGAACTACAGCTTGCCCACGCGCATCGCCATGGCGGCCAGTACGCACTATGTCGTACCCGCTCGTGCCGACTACCTGTCGACGATCGGCTTACGGTTCTTGGCCAACAGCTACGGCAAGCTCATCGAGAACCATAATCTGCACGTTCAGGCGTCGAGTAATGACGCCGTCGGGGCGATCAACCCACGGGCGCTCGGCGTCATCTTCACCATGGTGCAGTACACCAGGGAGCGGCTCTTCGCTGCTCAACAGGCTGCGATCACGACGATCCGCCAGGAATTCGAAGTGTTCGACTCGATGATGCGGTACAACAATGCCCTTTACGGCGATGCCGGCGAGCTGGGTATTCCGGTGGCGTTGATGGCGAGAATCCATCCTGACGTATCGGCCGATTTGGCACAGATAGCGAACGAACTTATGAAGCGTATTAAGGACAGTGGAGGATCGTGACCATGGCAGGTGCGGTAACGGATGTCGCTGCGATACTCAGCGCAGTGCTATCTCAGATCAAGAAGCTCACCGAGGAGCAGGCTCAGTCTCTCGTGACCGGCACCGGCGAGTTCCGCTTCGTCCCCAAGACGCTGGCGAGCCACTACACGAAGCTGACGAAGCTGAGCGATGAGCAGTTGCAGCAGCTCGCCGACGGCGAAGCCACGTACGCGTTGGTGCCTAAGGGGTACAAGGTGACGAAGGTTCCGTCGGCGAAGGCTGCCCCGCCCACCGCTTCAGAGATCCGCAGCGCCCTCTCGGCCGCGAGCGACGAGGAATCGGCCCGCGCGTACCTCACCGGTCTCAAGCTGAAGCCGGCGGAGCTCAAGGCGGTTGCTTCGGAGCTGGAGGTTCCGGCAACCAGCTCGGCCAAGACGATCATCGAGACGATGGTGAAGATATTCGTCACGGGACGGCTGACGACTTCGGCAGTCCGCTTCTGACGGACGGTCAAGCCTGGTTGAGCAGGTCCTTGATAGCGGCTGCGTTCAACCTCTGATCTGACGAGGCCTGGCCGTTCGCACCGAACCTGATCCCCTCATGCTCCAATCGGTGACGCTGCCCACCCTGCACGGCGTTGGCCAGATCCGGCGACGGTATTCCGTCATTCAACAGGACACGCCACGAGTTCTCCACGAGTCGGGACGCCAGGTGAGCTTTCACCGAGACGGGATGGCTGCCGATCACCTTGGCAAGGTCGCCGAAAGTGGTCCACCTCCCGATCGGGATCGCGGCGACCGCCTGATAGAGGGGACTCCAATCGCGATCAGCGGTTTGGCCGGGGCGCGCTGTCGGCCCCGGCCAGATGGCTATGGCCATAGCCAGAAGCTGCTGACCCCTTTGGGAGATCTTCCACCCATCCCAGGTGTCGCTGGCGGCAATCTCGAGGTTCATGGCGAGCGCGCTGACGCGCAGTATCTCCCGCTTCTCCGGGAACGCAGAGTTGGAGAGCTTGGGATTGTATGCGCTCAGGGTCAGATTACCGAGGGTGTGCACGACGAGGCCGTGCAGTTCGTCGACACCGATGCCGAACGTCTCGGATTCGACGGCGAGGCTCTGGCGCCAATCCAACGTGAGTGACTGAGGCAACACATGCTCGATCGTCATCCGGGTCGGACCGTTCCAGTCGACGACCTCTTTCGGCCGTGAGGCCTCCTCCAAACGGCGCAGGACGAATGCCTTCTGCGAACTTCTGACGTTGAGGTAGAACGGTTGGGTCTGAATCGCATCGACCAGCCGTGCGTCATCGGGCCAGTTCCTCTTGGAAGCCGAGAGGTAATCACGGAGATCTCCGACCAGGTCTTTGCTGCCGGCGAGCTCGCGCGGAACCGCATTGAGGATCCGACCCATGTTCGTCGTCGGCACTCCGGCGATCGCCCGACGGACGCAGAAACTCTCCACGAGAAGCAGTGCGCTCGCTGCGTCGTCGACGCTTAATTCTCCTCTGTCACGCAGTTCGAGGACGAACATGGTGGTGGAATATGTGGTCTTTGCGTTCCATTCCTTCAGGCGGGCCAGCCGCATCCGCAGGTTCGCATCCGGTTCGAGACCTGGATCGAGGATGAGGCGAAGGTAGCGCGACCGGCGAGCGAGTTCCACTATCTCCTGCGCGACCTGGTCTTCGTGTAGGAGATCGTCAAATCGCTCAACCTGGAGGCGGAAGACGTCAGACTGTGCTGCGGTGTCCTTTCCCCGTAGCACCAGGTCGAGCCAGAGGAGAGTCTCGATTCCGTCGTCCCCGATCGCCTGTTGCATCGGCGTCCAGACATCGCGGTGAATATCGTCGATGCGATGTGGCAGTCGCATGAAAAGGTGGTTGCGCATGAGATCGGTCTCGGTGAGCTTGAGACCAGTGCTGTTGAGGGTTTGGAAAATCCGGTAGGCGTTGTCATCGGAGTGGGCGACGATCTGGACGAGATGAAGATGGTCCTGGATGGCCTGCGTCTCGAAGACGAGTTCCTGCCCTTCGGGCTGCTCATCGACTTCTTTGATCCATGAGCGGAAGAGCTCGTACACTCGGATGATCTTGTTTGTGTTCGGTATGTGTGAGCGGTCGTGGTTGAGTAGCACGCTCGCAAAAGCGGCGCGGTCATCGAGTGTCGCAAGCAGCTTCGGGCGCTTGTCACCTTTGTGATCTGCGCTGATCAGGAAGCTGTCGTTGATGCTCCCGGCCAATTGCGGGTTCGAGTGGATCACATGGTCTCGGATCGCTGACAATGCGATCATCAGCGTGCCGAGACGCTGCTGTCCGTCCACGACCAGCCATTGCTGTATGCCGCCCGGCGCCAAGGACGGGCTGGGCGCCAGGACGAGTGAGCCGAGGAAGTGTCCCGCCCGCTCGCCGTTCGCCAGGCGCTTGGCCTCGGTAAGGATGTCGTCCCACAGTTGGCGGGCCTGCCTTTCGGACCACACGTAGGCGCGTTGGTATGGCGGGATCACGAACTGTTTGGGTCCGTGGAGAAGTCCGGAAAGGGAGACCTTGTCGGCGTACACGCCTGCCCTCCTGCTGTCGGCGCCATTGACGCCCTGGAATGCGAGCGCACGATGTACTCGCCGAGCAACTCAGCGTAATGAGTCAATAGCTGGCAGCGCACTGGTCGAATGGGCACTGAAGATTGGTTTGTGACCATGTCTGGGTCGACGTGCGGGCACGTTAGTGCGGCGTGCCCGCCGGGTTTGACCTCCCGACGGGCGAAGTCATCCTTTGACGACGAACTCCAGCTCGCCCACCGGGTTGGAGAACTCGCTGACCCGCAGTGACACCTGCATCCGCCACGTCCCGGCCACCGGAAGCGTCACCTGCGCCGTATAAAAGCCCGCCGACACCTGCGTTAGCGGCACCGCCCCCAGCGTCGCCCTGTCGGAGGACAGGCGCACCACCGGCGGCGCAACACCTTCAGCAGGTTCCCCGGCCGCAGAACTCAGCCGAAGCGTCAGCGTGTTGGACCCACGCACGAGCGGCGCCAGCGAAGCCTGCACCCGGATGTCGCCCAGCGTCGTCGTGCGCGTGCCAGGATCAGCCTCGGCCGCCGCACCAGCAGGCGGCGCTCCCTCGGGACTCGTGTCGACGAGAAAGCCGGTGCAGAGCAGCGCAACAGCAAGGATCAAGCCCTCGATCGCGGTCGCCCGAACCACCGGTCGAGCAAGCGTCTGCCGGCCGGCCTTGTGAGCCGCCTGCTGAAGCCGGGGAAGGAGCGACCACCGGTTCCACGCCGCGATGGCGAGAGCAGCCAGCACGATGCCGACCTTGGCCAGGACCAGCCGACCATAGGCGGTGTCGACGAGAGCAGCCCACGAGCCGAGGATCCGCCAGACGAGCAGCGATCCGGTGGCGACCAGAGCAGCGAGGACACCGGCGGCGGCGGTGGAGAATCGGGCGAGCACCTCGGCCGCCACGGTGCCGTGACCGGCGAGGGCCGGCAACGTCAGCGCCAGCCCGACGAGTCCGCCGAGCCAGACACTGCCCGCGACGAGGTGCAGCGCGTCGGCACCGATGGCGAGAAGTTCGGGGCTCGCCGCCCGGGTGTGCCCGACCAATGCCGGGGCCATGACCGCGATCCCGGCGGCCGCCACCGCCGCGATGCGTCGGTGCCGCGATACCCGTCCGGGGCCGAGCAGGACCACAGCCAGCACCAATCCGCCGACGACGGCCGCAGTGACGGCGTACTCGGTCGGCGGCACGGAGGACCACGTCGCGCCCTGGCTGAGCAGGCTCGGCCCACCGCCGAGCAGATAGACCGCGGTGATGGGCAACGCCGCCAGCCACGCCCCGGCCGCGACGGCCGCAGCGGCACGCATGGCGGTGGCCAACCGGCGCCGTGGACGGTCGATGTCCGGATCGGCGGGCAGGAACAGGGCGGCGAACGCGACCAGCCCGGCGGCGAGCAGCAGGCCGAGATAGCCCAGCACCCGGGCCAGGGTCAGCGTCCAGGGGACCTGCGGGACGCTGTTCGAGTCACTCGGAGGCGGGGTCATGACGGGGGTGGGCGCGCCGACGGAGAAGGTGAGGGCGCCGCTGATGGGGTGCCCGTCCTCGGAGACGACCCGCCAGGTGATCACGGTCGTACCGGTGCCCAGTTCTCCCGACAGCACGACTTCGAGCTCGGTGCCGGTGGCGGTCGGCCTCGCCTCGTCCAGCGCTCCTCGCGAGTCGAAGACCTGGACACCGCCCGGGACACCGCGGACGGCTTCATCGAAGGTGAACAGGACCCGGTCGGGTGCGGTCTGCAGCACGTCGCCCGCGGCCGGGTCGGTGCTGACGAGGTGCGCGTGCGCGTGGGCCGGCTGGGCGAAGCCGAGCAGCATCGCGGGTACGAAGACCAGGAACAGCAGTAGCCGTCGGCTGGTCATGGCTGGCGGCGCCGTCGAACGAGGGCCGCGCCGGTCGCTCGTCTGGAGGCATGTTCGGCCGGGCCGCCACAGCGCTCGTCGCGTTGCTGCTGATCGCCGGATCGATGCCCGCCGCGGTGGCCCACGCCGCACCGGACAACGACGGCCGGCTCAGCGTGCTGCTCTTCTACAAGGCCAACTTCCACGCCTCCAACGTGCAGGGACGGCAGGCCGTGCGCGACCTCGCCACCCAGCTCGGCGCGCAGTACGGCCAGCCGGTCGACATCCAGGAGACCGACGACCCGGCCGCGTTCAACACCGCGAACCTCGCCATCTGCGACACCGTGGTCTTCGTCCAGACCGGTGGTGTCCTGTTCAACGCCGCCCAGCGTGCCGCGCTCGAGACCTACATCCGCGGCGGCGGCGGCTTCATGGGCATGCACTACACCGGCTGGTCGGTGGGGGAGAGCGAGCACGACGTCAACCCGTTCTACGCCCGCCTCGTCGGTGCCGCCTCCGAAGGGCACCCGGAGAACCCCGGCGTCCGGCCGGGCCGCGTCTTCGTGAAGGCCACCGGTCACCCGCTCGTCGCGGGCGTGCCGGCCAGCATCACCCGCAGCGACCTCGACGCTCCTGCCCGACGGCAGGGTGCTGGTCACCGGCGGTGCCCGGGAGAACAACGGCAACGGCGGATATGTCACCAACCCCGAGATCTGGGACCCGAACACGGGCAACTGGACCGAGGTCGTCATCCCGCAGGAGCACGCCCGGCTCTACCACTCCACGGCCCTGCTCCTGCCCGACGGCCGGGTCATGGTCGGCGGCGGCGCTCCCGGTCCGCGCAACTACACGGACGTGGAGTACTACTCGCCGAACTACCTGTTCGACGGCAACAACGCCGCTCCGCGTCCGGTGATCAGCGCCGCGCCCGCGAAGATCGGCTACAACGGCTCCTTCCAGATCACCGCGACCGGCACCGTCTCCCGGGTCACGCTGCTCCGCAACGGCTCCGTGACGCACGGTTTCAACAACGACCAGAACTTCCAGGAGCTGGCGTTCAGCCAGTCCGGTGGCACGGTCACCATCACCTCGCCGCTCAACGGCAACTACGCCCCGCCCGGGTCATACATGCTCCACGTCTTCGACGCCGCCGGTACGCCGTCGGTCGCGAAGCTCATCAAGATCGATCCTGCGGTCATCATGACGCAGCTCAACCCGAGGGTCGTCGACCAATTCGAGTACCCGCGCCTGCCCGCCGAGTGGCGTACCAACAACCCGCCCGCGACCGTCGACGTGGCCGCGGGCAACAGCCGGATGGTGCCGTGGGCGGTCGACAGCCAGGTCCAGCTGGTGCGCGGCAACGCGACCGGCCAGGGTGGCCTCGGCTTCACCGGTTACCAGCTCGCGCTGGGTGCCACGGGCAACATCAGGCGTACCGTCAGCGATCTCACCCCCGGCGCGACCTACCGGCTATCGCTGCGCTACGCCCGCGACGCCCGGGCAGCCGGGACCGCCGCGGCGACCGGCACGGTGGCGATCGGCAGCCTGAACGCCACCATCACCGCCACGACGGCACAGCCCTCGACGGCTGCCTACGGCACGTATGTCGGCACCTTCACCGCGGCGACCGCCAACCAGACACTCACGCTGCGGGGAACCGCCGTCGGCCTGATGGTCGACGACCTGGTCATCGTCGGCGACAACGCGCCGCCGCCGGCCACCGGCATCCCGGTCCGTTACGAGTTCGAGGAGGGTACGGGCACCACCGCCGCCAACACCGGCTCCGTCTCCTCGGTGGGGGCCGCCGTCCTGACCGGGACGGCCGGCTGGTCCGCCAACGGCGTGATCGGCAAGGCGGTCAACCTGCCCGGTGGCAGCACCGCCAACGCGGTCGACCTGCCGGACAACCTGCTCCAGGGCGCGGTGAACTTCTCCACCGGGTTCTGGGTGCGTCCCGATGTCAAGAACAACTGGACCGGCCTGTTCCACATCGGTGACGGACTCGGCTCCGCCGGGAGCTATTACCAGATCCAGATGCAGACCCAGGCCAACGGGAGCACCGGCCTCGCCGTCACCTTCAAGGCGAAGACCGGTCCCGAGGAGCGGGTCTACGCGAGTCCCGCGCAGGACGTGGTCGCGGGCCAGTGGAACCACGTGGCCTTCACCCGCCAGGGCTCGATCGGCACGCTCTACCTCAACGGCGTGGTGATCGCGACCCGGACCGACCTGACCATCGGGATGACCGAGATCGGTCCGACGGCCAACAACTGGCTGGGCCGCAACGGATACGGCGACGCGGCCTTCGACGGCCTGATCGACGACGTCCGGGTCTACCCGTCGGCGCTGACCTCGGCGGACATCGTCGCGATGTACAACGAGGGCGTCTCGGTCCGTTACACCTTCGACGAGAACACGGGTGACGTGGGCGTGGGCGGCAACACCACGGCCAACTTCATCGGTGGAACGAGCTGGGGTGACGACCGGTTCGACGGCTTGATCGACGACTTCCGGCTCTACGGTTACGAGCTCAGCGCCGATCACGTGACGCAGTTGTATGCGGGCCGCCGATGAGCATGCCGTTCTAGCCTGAGTTGAACCGGCACCGACCAGACGATCGCCTGGTCGGTGCCGGTTCCGCTTTCCCTGTTGTCCGGCGGCCGACAGCGCATGAACGAATAGAGCGCCCATCTGGCCGTACCCATACGTTCAATGCCATGACTTGGACGGCACCCGCCATACAACGACGCCCTACCCTGCGGATCGGCACGGAACGTGCGGTCCTGGAGAGCTGGCTCAACCACCACCGGGACACCCTGCTGTGGAAGTGCTCCGGGCTGGACATCGAACAGTTGCGCATGCGCCCGGCCAAGCCGTCGAACCTGAGCCTGCTGGGCCTCGTGCGGCACATGGCCGAGGTGGAGCGCTGGTGGTTCCGGCGGTGCCTGCAGGGCGAGCCGCTCGGCGACATCTACCGCACCGAGTCCAGCCCCGGCGCGGACCTGGACGACGTCGACACCGCCGATGCCGAGGCCGACTTCGCCCTCTACCTGGAGGAGGTGCGGCTCGCCGACGCGGCGGCGGTGGACTGCTCCCTGGAGACGACGTTCTTCTACCCGTTCGAGGAGCGCGACTTCGAGCTGCGCTGGGTCTACGTGCACATGGTCGAGGAGTACGCCCGGCACAACGGCCACGCCGACATCATCCGCGAGCAGATCGACGGCAACACCGGCGTATAGCGCGAGATCTCGGCGGGTGCATCTGTCGATGGCTGTGCCCGCCATGCCCGCTGCGGTCCGCGTACCCCCGAGGGTTTGTGGCTTTGATCTGACCGGGACCGCCCACCGCGCCGGACCGCCCGATCAGCCGAGGGCCAGCAGGCGGGCGCGGGCGGCGGCGCGCACCTCGGCGGCCTCCAGCGGATCGTCGCGCAGGTAGGCCAGCTGACCCCGGGCCGGCATATGCCGAGGGCTGTGCGTGACCGCCAGCAATCGGACGTCCTCCTGGCTGTCGCGCAGACCGTGCGTCAGCGGCTCGTCGGTCGTCGCCGGATCCATCGCCAGCCAGGCTCGCAGGCACTCGACGCGTACCCGAGCGTGGGGCGACCGCCGCCACAGCATGCGGATGAACGGCAGCGCCTCCGAGCCCGCAGGCCCGTGCCTGGCCAGCGCTTCGATGAGCCGTTCATGGCACAGGTCGTCGCGCTGCCACATCCGCTCCATCTCGGCCACCACCAGCGCCGTGTCCGCGACGGCGCCGAACCGCGCCAGGATCACGCCGCCGAACCAGCTCAGCTGGAGATCGCCGCTGACGATCCAGCCGCGGGCGAGGGGGACCGCCCGGATCGGGTCGCGGGTGGCGGCGTGCTCGACGGCTCGGCCCAGTCCGGGGACCCACCAGCCGGGGCCGCGTTCGTCGACGATGCCGAGCAGCTCGCTGCTCGCCTGTCGATGGCGCAGCTCGGCCAGCGCCGTGCGGAGATCGTCGGTCTTCGCCGCCCGATCGGCGATCAGGTCCAGCAGCGCCCGGTCGGCGGACTCCCGCAGCGGCCGGGGCCGGGTCGCGCTGGCACCGGCGAAGGGCTGCCACTGCAGCGGTAGACCGCCGGACCGGCCGCGTCGGTGTGCTGTGCCTGGTAGGCGGCGCGGCCGTGGCCGATCTGCAGGCCGCCCTCCAGCGTCGCGGGGTCGGCGTAGTGCCGGGACTGCTGCGGGGATGTCATCACGGCCATCATCGGCGACCGAACCCCGGTCGGCCACTCCGTTTCGAGCCCGCATGCTGGGCATTTCACGGACGTATTGGGCGATCGTTGATCATCTGGGTCCATATGTATGAGGTGCGGTGAGCTTGCGGGCTCGTAGGGTCTGCTGGTCGTCATTATGACCATGGAATTTTGCCATCGACGGTTGCACATTTCCTGGTCAAGGAGGATCCATGACACGTTCGCGACCAGGTTCGGCGCCGCAAGGCAAAGTCTCCAGCCACCGGCGGCTGAGCACGGCATGGATCTTCTTCCTCGTCATTTCGGCGGCCTCGCCGCTGACATCCTTCGTCGGCGGGGCATCCCTCGGGCTGGACCAGGGCAACGGTGCGGGATACCCCGCCGCCTACCTCGCGGTCACGGTGGTCCTGCTCTGCTTCGCAGTCGGGTACGCCGCGATCAGCCGCCGGGTGATCAACACGGGTGCGTTCTACACCTATATCGCGCGAGGCATCGGGCGTCCACCGGCGATCGGTGCGGCCCTGCTCGCCATCGTCGCCTACACGGTGAACGTCGCCGGGATCGCCGGCGCCACGGGGTACTTCCTCACCGTCATCGCCGCCGAGTTCGGTGCGCAGATCAGCTGGGTCTGGGGCAGCGTCGCGGCACTGGCGTTCGTGAGCCTCATGGGCTACCGGTCCCTGCACCTGTCGGCGAAGGTCCTCGGCACCGCCATGGTGCTGGCGTTCGCGGTGATCGCGGTCTTCGACGTGGCGGTCATCTTCTCCAAGGGCCTCGACGCCTTCCCGGCGACCTCGTTCTCGCCGGGGACGGTCTTCTCCGGCTCGCCGGGGATCGCGGTGATGTTCGCCTTCACGAGCTTCGTGGGGCTGGAGACCGCCGCGCTCTACGGCGAGGAGACGGTCGAGCCGGAACGGACCGTGCCGAGGGCCATCTATGCCGCCGTGGCCTGCATGGGCCTGTTCTACGTGCTCAGCACCTGGATCCTCGTCGGCTCCATCGGCGGCGACGAGATCGAGGAGAAGGTGTCGGGGCAGTCCGCCCTCGTCTTCGACCAGATGGCCGCGTACGGCGGGGAGGCCCTTCGTTCGGCCGCGGCCGTGCTCTTCATCGTGGCGGCGTGCGCGGGGATGCTGGCGTTCCACAACGCCGCCAGCCGCTACCTCTTCGTTCTCGGCCGGGACCGGATCCTGCCCGCCGCGCTGGGGCAGCTGCACTCCCGCCACCGCAGCCCGCAGCTCGGCAGCGTGGTGGTGAGCATCGGTTCGGCGGTCATCGTCGGCGTCGCCGTCCTGGCCGACCTCGACCCCTACCGGGTCCTGGCCCAGGGTGCGGTCACCCTCGCCACGCTGGGCATCGTCGGTCTCCAGTCGGTGGCGGCGGTGGCGATCGTCGCCTTCTTCCGCCGTCGGGGCCAGGGCCGTTACTGGAAGACGCTGATCCTGCCCGGAGTCGGTGCGGTCGGCCTGCTCGGTGCGACGATCTTCCTGCTGCTCAACTTCACCGGCCTGATGGGCGGCCCGTCCGCCATCGTCACGGCCCTGCCCTGGTTCTTCGTCGCCGTGATGGCCGGTGGTGTGGTGACGGGCCTGGTGATCCGGGCCCGGCGTCCCGCCCGCTATGCCCGCATCGCCGAGAGCCGCATGCGCCCGCAGGCCCGCGAGGTACGCCGACCCCCGCAGTGGACCCGCCGCTACTGCCTGATCGGGGCGGGTCCGGCCGGGTTGGCGATGGCCCGCCGCCTCACCGAGGAGGGCATCCCGTTCGACTGGTTCGAGAGCCACCACGAGATCGGCGGCATCTGGAACTCCGAGCGGTTCGGCAGCCCGGTCTACGACGGCTGCGTCGCGATCTCCTCGAAGCTCACCTCGGGATTCGCCGACTTCCCCATGCCGAGCGGATACCCGGACTACCCCTCGTGGCCGCAGGTGCGCGATTACGTCCGCGCCTATGCCGACGCCTTCGACCTGACCCGGCGCGTCACGTTCAACACGGCGGTCACCTGGGTCAAGCCCGACGGCATCGGCTGGCTGGTGACCCTGACCAACGGCGACTTCCGCTACTACTCCGGCGTCATCGCGGCACCGGGGACGGCCTGGAACCCGACGCTGCCGTCCTGGCCCGGTCTGCAGCAGTTCCAGGGCCAGGTCTGGCACTCGGCGAGCTATCAGTCGGCGTCCGGGCTCGCCGGCAAGCGGGTGCTGGTGGTCGGCGCGGGCAACGCGGGCGCCGAGATCGCCTGCGAGGTGGCCCGGGCCGGAGCGGCGGTCTGCCTGTCGGTACGCCGGGGCCACCGCTTCATCCCCCGACACGTCGGCGACGTGCCGACCGACGCGATCCTCGCCGGCATCCTCGACCTTCCCGACGCCATGACGCTGCCGCCGGACACCGCGGAGCTGATCGAGAAGCTCGCCGGGGACGTCACCGGGCTGGGGCTGCCGGCCCCGGATCACACGGTGCTCCACGGCCACCCGACGATCACCAGCGACCTGCTGGGCTACCTGGCGCAGGGGCACATCGCGGCCCGTCCCGACATCGCGGAACTCCTCCCGCACGGGGTCCGCTACGCCGACGGGACAGCCGAGCAGATCGACATCATCATCGCCGCGACCGGCTTCGAGCGGCAGCTCCCGTTCCTGGCACCGACCCTCTACCAGGGCTCCACCGGCCGACCCGACCTCTACCTCAACATGTTCAGCCGCAGCCATGACGGGCTCACGGTGCTCGGGCTCAGCGACTTCGCCGGAGCGGCGTTCCCGCGCTTCGACGACATGGCGAGTGCCGCGATCGTCGACATCACCCTGCGGGAACTCGGCGGCGTGGAGTGGCGGGCCTGGCGGGCGTCGAAGCAGATCGACCGGCCGGACCTGCGCGGCGGCAAGCGGTTCGTGGACTCGCCCAAGCACGAGTACTTCGTCGACGACCATGCCTACCAGGTGCTGCTGCGCGATGTGTGCGACCGGTTCGGTTACACGCCAGGCGCGGCGGCCCCGGTCCGGACAACGGAGACCGTCACGGCGTAGGTCGCCGACAAGGGGTGTGGCTCGCGGGTATCGCAGCACCGTCGAGGAGAAGAAAGTGGTGGAGAGCCCTTCTAGGCTGAAATCTCGGGGCTACGGCCGCTCGTGGGCCGGATGTGTACTCATCCGGACTGTTCCGTGGTCTTCGACGGGTCCGGTCGTTGACGAGGAGGTGCGGGCTTCATCCCCGAGCCGTGAACCGCTGAGGCGAGACCCGTCGCTGCGGCCGTTGGCAGGAAGTGGCCAGTCATCAATCTCCAGTACGCCGGTAGCCATAAGCGCTCGTCCGCATGGATGCATCAATTCGCCATCCGGTGGGGTACTGAAGGTCGGCACTAATGAACCATCGTTCAGCCGATGATCGAACTGTCGTGTGAACACCGGCCTTTACCAGGTGTCCTATCGTTGCCTGCCGGCTCGCCGGCCCACGGCTCGCTGCTGTCGGCGGCTCGGTAGGCCCGGGAATCGACCCGTTAGGGGATGAGCCCCGGACAGCTTATGTTCTATTGTGATAGCCACACATGTCGATGCCATCGACGGGAAGCGGCTGATCCCGTGAGTGCGCTTTGGCTAGCTTTAGCCTATCTAGTCACTTACGGGATGTTTTGTCGTTTACCGTTCCGGGGCTTTGGCCGCACAACAGTAGGTACGTCGAACGGCGCGGCCCTGCCGTGGCTCTTGGCATGGAGGAATTGTGTTGAGGTTCATCGGCAGGATGTCGGCCGGTCTGATTCGCAGATTGTCGGCCTCCCGCCGCAATGACCGGGAGAAGATATTCACCTCCTACGACATCCAGTCCTGCCTCTATGACGTGCGGCGGGTGGAACTCTTCCAGGAGGCGATACGCGCGGTCGTCAAGCCGGGCGATGTGGTCGTCGACGGCGGTAGCGGTACCGGGCTGCTCGGACTGCTCGCGGCACAGGCGGGTGCCGCCCGTGTCTACTGCGTGGAGCTCAACAAGGACTACATAGACGTCATCAATGAGAACGCCAAGCGCAACAACCTCCAGGACCGGATCATCGCGATCCAGGCCGACGCCACCACGGTGCGGCTCAGCGAGGAAGTCGACGTCATCATCAGCGAGGTCATCAGCGCCGGGTTCTTCTATGAGCCGCAGCTGCAGATCGTCGCCAACCTCAAGCATTTCCTGAAACCGGGCGGCGCCGTCATCCCGTACGCGATGGAGAACGACGTTCAGCTGATCAGCGCCGAGGACAAGCTGTACGGGCTCACGTTCAGTTATGACTCCCGCTTCCGAACCCTTCCCGGCGATGTGTCGCTGACCGAGCGCGCGACCTACCTGAAGACGACCTTCGGTGATGTCGCGCCCCAGGACTTCGGCATCCGGGAGACCGCACGGGTGGTCGCCACCAGGGACGGCGTGGCCAATGCCGTCCAGATCGGCTACCGGCTGCAGTTCGTCGAGGGCGGGGACTGGTCATCTGAGCCGACGGACTTCCTGCTCAATCCGCAGATCGTCTTCCTGGATCAGCCGGTCGACGTCGTCGCCGAGCAGGAGTGCGAGATCGGCCTGACATATCAGGCCAGTTCTTCGCCATTGACATCGACGGTGACCGCCCGCTGCGTCGACAATCCGATGACCATGCTCAGTGCTGAGGAAGAGCGCTCCGTGAAGCGGGAATTGGTCCCGGCGCCCGTCTAGCAATGCGACATGGCATAGCAGACTTGCAGGGTTAGTCGCATTCATCGTCGACAATGGAGCCTCCGCTGATGATCGGAGCGCTCGATGTTCGACGGCGCCACCACTCCGCTGCTCGCCCCGCGCCCCGGCGGGGTCGGCACGCTCGCCTCCTGGAACACGCTCGACGGTGAACCCCGCCTCGCCTCCTCCGGCACGGACGGCACCATCCGGATCTGGGACCCCGAACGCGGAGTCGGCATCGGAACACCGCTGATCGGCCACACGGCTGCGGTCTGGCTGCTCACCATGTGGCGCTGGTCCGGCGGCGAGATCCTCGTCTCGACCGGTGAGGACGGCACCATCCGTACCTGGAGTCTCGGCTCGGGCGACACCACCGGTGAACCGATCGGCGCTCCCGTGGCCGGCCATGACGGGTGGGTGCGAGCGGTAGCCATGTGGAACGGCGTCGGCGGCAGCCCTCGGCTCGCCTCGGCGGGCACGGACGGCGCGGTCCGGATCTGGGATCCGCTGCGCGGCACGATGGTGGGGAAACCACTGGTCGAGGGGCATGACGGCCTGGCGGCGATGGCGAGCTGGCACGGCACCGAGGGCACCCGGCTCGCGGTCGCCGACAACGACGGCGCGATCCGGATCTGGGACCCCGAGCTGCGGCGGCAGGTCACCGATGTCCGGCTCGAACACGGCGCCGGCCTGTGGACCATGGTCGCCTGGATCGCCGCCGACGGCTCACCCCGCCTCGCCTCGGCCGGCAACGACGGGCTGATCAGGGTCTGGAACCCGGACACGGGCGCACCGGTCGGCGAGCCGCTGCGCGGTCACAGCGGTTGGGTGCCGACCCTGGTCACCTGGGCGCTGCCGGACGGGGGCACCCGGCTCGTCTCGGCCGGAACCGACGGGACGATCCGGAGCTGGGACGTGGAGACCGGTCAGCCGGTCGGCGAGCCCTTCGCCGAGTTCGCCGGATCGCTGCCGACCCTGACGCTGTGGACCGCCTCCAACGGCCGGGGGCGGCTCACCTTCGTCGGTGCCCGGGGTGCCATCCGTACCTGTGATCTGGAGACCGGTGTCCTGCAGGGGGAGCCGCTGGTCGGGCATACGGCGGGGCTGTGGGCGCTGGCGAGCTGGGACGCGGGCATGCACGGCCGGGTGCTCGCCGTGAGCGGCGACGACGCCGTGATCCGCATCGTCAACGTCGAGACCGGTGACCTGGTCGGGCGGCCGCTGGTGGGGCACACCGCCGGTGTCTGGGGACTGGTGAGCTGGCGCGATCACGCCGGTCCGCGGCGGCTCGCCTCGACGGGTGACGACGGCACGATCCGCATCTGGCGTCCGGACACGTCGGAGGTTCTCGGTCGGCCGCTGACCGGTCATGACGGCTGGGTTCCCGCGCTCGCCTCGTGGCGGCGGCCCAGCGGCGAGGTGGCGCTGGTCTCCGGCGGGCTCGACGGGACCGTCCGGCGGTGGGACCCGACCGCCGGTGTCCAGCTCGGCGAGCCGCTGCTGGGGCATACGGGCTGGGTGATGGCGGTGACCACATGGTCCGGCTCGGCGGGTCCCTGCCTCGCCTCGGGCAGCGCCGACGGGACGATCCGGCGCTGGGACCCGGAGACGGGATCGCCGATCGGGGAGCCGCTGACGGGCCATACGGGCTGGGTGCGTGCGCTGATCACGACGGTCGACCGCGGTGGGCGTACCCTCCTGATCTCCGCGAGCTACGACGGCTCGATCCGCCGGTGGGACGCCGAGTCCGGCGAACCGGTGGGCGCGCCGCTGCTCGGCCACGTCGGCCGGGTCGCGGCGCTGGCCGCGTGGGTCATGCCGAGCGGGGAGTCGCGGCTCGCGTCGACCGGGCTGGACGGCACGATCCGGGTGTGGGACATCGAGACCGGTGAGCAGATCGGCGAGCCGATGACCGGCCATCGCGGCGGGATCTGGTCGCTGATCTGCTGGTCGGAGGGGAACGATGTCCGGCTCGCCTCGGCCGGGCACGACGGTGCCGTGCGGCTGTGGGATCCGCAGCGCGGCCGGGTGATCCGCACCATCGAGGTGGGTCCGGTGTCCATGTGGGGCATCTCGGACGCACCCACCAAGAATGACCTCGTCGGCCGGGACCGGATGGCCCGGGTCCTCGCCGATCAGCTGCGCCGGCCCGCGGACGCCGGCGGCAGCAGCCCGGCACCGACGGTGATCGGGATCGACGGGCCCTGGGGCTGCGGCAAGACGACCCTGATGTACCTGGTGCGCCGGCACCTGCCGCCGCCGATGCCCGAACCGCCGAACGGCGGCGCACGCGAGCAGCTCACCGTCGACCAGGTGCTGCGCCAGATCCACCGCTACAGCGACGCGGCACCCGTGTTGCCGACGCGGCCCGAGGCCCGGCCCCGGGGCGTGGTGACGGCGTGGTTCAACCCGTGGGCGCACCAGTCCGGCGAGCAGGTCTGGGCCGGTCTCGCCAACGAGATCATCGAGGCCGCCGCGGTCGTGCTCTACCCCACGGAGCGGGAACGGGAACGCTACTGGCTCGCCCGCAACCTCGGGCGGATCGACCGGCACGCGATCCGGCTCACCCTGCAGCGGCGTACGCGGTCGTCGATCCTCGGGCTCGCCACGAGCGCGGCGGTGGTGGCGCCGGTGGCGATCGCGATCGCGCAGCTCGGTGCGCCGCTGCGGATCGGGCACGAGGATGTCCCGCCGTCCTGGATCGCGATCCTGGTCGCGGTGGCCACGGTCATCGGCGGCGTGGTCCACACCGCGCTGCGCCGCCGCTTCGGCAAGGCCGCCCACTACCTGCCCAGCGAACTGCTGCAGGGGCCGGTGCTCGACGGGCTCAACGTCGGCGACGACGACGGAACGGTCGACCCGGCCCCGGATCCGCTGCGCCGGGCCCGGGCCGGGTCGCTCTACCTCTACCAGCACAACATCGGCGACATCGTCGACGACCTCGACACCGCCGGTTACGACCTGGTCGTCTTCGTCGACGACCTGGACCGGTGCCGCGCCTCCACGACCGCCGACGTCTTCGAGGCGATCAACCTCTTCCTCGCCAACGTGACCTCGCGCAGCGGGCTGCGGGCCCGGTTCGTCGTCGGTCTCGACTCCACCGTCGTCGTGGCGCACCTCGACAGCGTCTACGGCAACCAGCAGGGCGCGGTGGCCGGGCTGCACGCCGACGACCCGTCGCCCGGGTGGGCGTTCCTGCGCAAGCTGATCCAGCTCCCGGTCGTGGTGCCGCTCATCCTCGACGACGGGATCAGGGCCTTCGTCGACTCGGTCACCGGCCGTGATCCGCTGCCGCCGGTCGCGGACGCACCGGCACCGCCACCGGTCGCGGACGCCGCCACCGAGCATCCGCCGGTCCCGGCCGCACCGGCTGCGCCGTCGGCCGAGGCCGCCGCCGAGCCGACCCGCCTCGCCGAGGCTGCGGCCCCTCTCGCGCCGTCGCCGCCGACCAACCCCGCCTGGCCCTCACTCGAGCTGCATCCCGGCGTGGGAGATCTGCTGGTACGCCGGATCGTCGCACAACCCGACCGCAGCCTTCGGGAGGCGAAGAGGCTGCTCAACGTATGGCAGCTCTATGTCAGGATGCTCGACGACATCGATCCGGTGAGCGATCCGGCCGACGCGCTGACCCGGGCGCAGCGGCTGCTCGGCCTCTCCGAGATCGTCACCCGCTGGCCGGCCCTGCAACGCGGCCTGCACCAGCTCGTCGGCTCCCGGCGCGGGCTGCAGCTGCTCGCCGCCGCGGTCGACGACGACGACAGTTGGCGGCGCATCGTGCAGCAGCTCGGCTTCATCCCGGAGAGCGGCCGGGCGCTGGTCAACCTGCGATCGCTGCTGCGCGAGCACGACGGCCAACGGATCGCCGACCTCGCGGCCCGCCTGATGTAGCGATCCCGTTAGGTCCGAGCGACCGTTCCACTCGGCATTGTCAAGGCTTTACAGTGCTGTCGTGACTCGACCGGGCAAGCCTCCCCGCGATCAGACCCTCGCCGGGCTCTTCGCCGTCGATGCCGACGCGGCCGTGCTCGGTGTCCTCCGGCAGGCCGGCCGGGCGCTCACGGCGGCCGAGGTGAAGGCGGCGCTGCTCGTCGTCGGGGTGGCGAAGGTCGATGCGGACCGGGCCTGGCCGGTCGTGCAGAAGCGGCTCAAAACGCTTGGCCAGGTGAGTGTCGAGGGTGCACGCTACCGCTGGGTGGAGCAGAGCGCTCCGGTGCCGGAGCCCGACCCCGAACCATCCGCCGAGCTCTCCGCCGAGGAGGCGTTGGAGCTGCTGCTCAGCGGCAAGCTGGCGGCCGCGCGCAAGGCGGCCCTCGCCGAGATCGTCCGCACCGCGCTGCTGAAGCCCGCCGACCCGAAGCCCGCCGACCCGAAGCCCGCCGATACGCAGCCTGTCGGCCCGGAAGGCGCAGAAGCGGCGGCCCGGCAGCGGCAGGCCGAGATCGACGGCGTCCGGGCGCTCGCGGAGCTCGCCAGCGAGGTGGAGGAGCTGCTCGCCAACGAGACCGAACCCGCCGTGATGACCCGTCAGGTCAGGGCGTGGGTGAAGCGCAGCGGCCTGGAACCGATCGATCGCGCGGGCGAGGAAACCACCTTCGATCGGAAGCTGCACAAACCGATCGGGCCTGCTATCGGCGACGGAGCGCCTGTCATTGTTGTCCGACCCGGGTATGTCTGGAAGACGCCCGGCACGGATGTACTCATCGGCAAGGCCATCGTCGAGGAGTAGTCGACGTGGCACAGCATGCAGCACTGCCGAGAGATGGGGACGGGTGAAGAGCGAGAAGACGCCAGGGGTCGGGCTTGATTTCGGCACCTCCACCACCCTCGTCGCCTCCCCTCACGGCGTCGTGCCGATCGGCGACACCTCGACGTGGATGCCGTCCGTGGTGGGCCACGACGACAGCGGCACCGCCGTCGTCGGCGAGCAGGCCCTTGAGCTGCGCCAAGAGCAGGTGGTCCGATCCGTCAAGCGGGCGATCACCGAGGGAAGTGAATTCGTCCGGGTCGATTCGCCGAACGGGCCCGGCAATGTCCGCGCCGACGATCTGATCATCGCGATCATGCGGGAGGCCGCCGCGCGTGGCAGTGCTCGGGGCCAGGAGATGAGCGACCCGGACGCCCTGCGGCTCGGCTGCCCCGCCATGTGGGACGGCGGCCAGCGGCGGCGACTGGTGGAACTGGCCCGTCGGGCGGGCCTGCCGGTGACGCTCGCCAGCCTCGTCGACGAACCGGTGGCGGCGGGCATCGCCTGGCTCGCGGGCCGCCCCGCCGACGCCGCCGGACCGCTGCGGGTGGTCGTCTTCGACATGGGCGGCGGCACCCTCGACATCGCCGTGCTCGACGTGAGCGGAGCCGAACACCACGACGTCGCCGTGCTCGCCGCGATCGGCATCGACGAGGCGGGCGACACCCTCGACGACGCGATCGCGGACGACCTCGAATTCGTGCTCGCCGCCGCCGGTGTCGACATCGGCGGCCTCGCCAACCCGCGCCGGGCGAGGGCTCGCCTGCCCTATGCCGCACGAGCTGCGAAGATCGGTCTGACCACGGAGACGGAGTTCGACGTCAAGCTGTCGCGGCGGGAGTTCGGGATCGCCTCGGTCGGCTACCGCCGGGACCAGCTCGACGAGGCCTTCGAGCCGCAGATGGACCGGGCCGAGCTCTACGTCGGCGCCGCCCTGCGGGCCGCCCGCCTGACGGAGCGGGGTGCCGCCTCCGCCCACGACGTGCTGCGGATGTCGATCGACGAGCTCGTCGAGGATGTGGACGTGGTGGTCCTCTCCGGCGGTATGAGCCAGATTCCCTATGTCGCGCAGCGGTTGGCGGCCCTCTTCCCGCCCACGACCAGGATCGAGACGGCCTGCACGCCGTCGGAGAACGCGGTCGCCCTCGGCCTGGCCCAGGCCACCCGGTACGGCCGGATCAACATGTATCGCCCCGCCCTCGACATCCTGCTGGAATGGGACGGGGGGCAGCAATCCCGCACGGTCTACGACGCCTACACGCCGCTCATCGCACCGGGGCAGCTCAGCCGGGGCGGACGGGACCTGCGCTTCATCCGCACCGGCCGGGAACTCGATCTGCCCCCATCCGGTACGGGCAGGCTGCGGGTCGTGGCGTACGCCGATGACGGTGTCCCGGCGACCCTCGGCGGCACCGACCTCGACGGCTTCCCGGTGGCGCTGAGCGACCAGGCGTTCGAGTTCTCGATCTTCCCGGACGGGCGCATCCGGCTGATCGACGCCGGCGGTGCCTACGAGGGGCATGTGACCGGGGCAGACCTTAGACTGTCCGCGTGACCGGGACGTTTGCGGAGTTCATCGATCCCCGGCTGGTTGCCGTCTATGACAGCTGGGATCCGGATCGTCCCGACATACCCTTCCTCATCGACCTCGCCTCGCACGTCAACGCCGCCTCGGTCCTCGATCTCGGCTGCGGCACCGGCCTGCTCGCCGTCGAGCTGGCGAAACGCGGTCACCGCGTCACCGCGATCGATCCGTCGACGGCGATGCTGGACTTCGCCCGCAACCGTCCCGACGGTGACCAGGTCCGGTGGGTGCACGGCGACGCGACGGTCCTTCGCGACCCCGAGTTCGACGGCCAGTTCGACCTGGCGGTCCTCTCCGGTCACGTGGTCCAGATCATCACCGACGACCGTGCACTGATCGCCACCCTCGCCGCGCTCCGAAAGGCACTGCGCCCGGGCGGCCGGCTCACCTTCGACAGCCGCAACCCGGCCGCCCGCTGCTGGACGCAGTGGACCCCGGCGGCGACCCGGCGGACCCTGGCGAGCGGTGTGCAGGTGTGGTCCCAGGACACGGAGGTCAGCGGTGACCTCGTCACCTATGACATCCACTACCTCCTGCCCGGCGGCGAGGAGCTCGTCTCCCACAACGAGCTGCGGTTCCGGTCGTACGCCTGGCTGATCCACGCGCTCGCCGACGCCGGGTTCCACGTCGATCCGATGGACAGCGGCGCACCGGACCTCTACTTCCTCGCCACCGCGGCCACGCCCCGCCGGGTGCTCGACGTCCGCGTCCACGGGACCTCGCCCGCCGGCTACTTCGCGACCGTCGCCTATGACACGTCGGAGCTGGTCGAGTCCCCGTTCGGGATGAGCCCGCCCCAGCTCCTGGTCGAGCTGCTGAAGATGAAGGTCCCGGTCGAGCTGATCTATCGGGAGCTGGAGGGGCTCGATCCGGACTGGGATCCCCGCGAGGAGCTGCGGCAGCGGTCCGAGACGGACATGGAGGAGTGGCGGCGGCGCGACAGAGAGCTTCGGGAGCAGCGCAAACGTGAGTTCCGCGAGGGTCTGGGCGGGTCAGCGGGCTGAGGGCGCGGCGGTCGGCGTACCGGCGAGGATTTTGATCAGTATGAAGGCCGCGCAGTAAACGGTGAGCGTTACCACCAGGCCGGTAAGCGCGCCCATCCCGGTCCAGAAGACCGCTGAGGCGAAGCTCCGCGGCTGGTGCAGGCGGGTCGGCCAGAGCGCCGCGCAGCCCGCCGTGACCGCTGTCAGCGCGGCCCACACGGCGACCCGGACGGCGGACGGCATCCTCGGCGCGGACCCGGCGGCGGGCAGGCCGCGCAGCTTCAGCAGCGACCACCCGACCACGGCGAGGAGACCGATCACGGTCGACGCGTACTGCAGCAGGTGGTAGGCGGTCAGTCCGGCGACCGGCGTCGCCGTGAGCCACTGCCAACCCCAGATGGTGCTGCTGCGCGCGTGGGTGAAGCTGTCCCAGAGGGTATGGGTGGCGGCGCCGACCGCGGCGGCCGGCGGCACCAGGAGCAGCAGCACCGGCCGGCGCAGGGGCGGCGGGCTCGGGATCCGTCGGCCGGCCGAGGCCGGGAGCAGCGCTGTGAGCGGCGCCCGAAAAAGCAGATGGAAAACGACAACCATCGAACACGTCGCGAGCGTGTCCACGGTGAGGATCCCGGTGACCGAGTGCGTCGTGTCGTAACCGGGCCAGCCGGGGACGAACATCGCCGTGTCCGGCACCATCGAGCCGATCACCAGCGCGCTCGCGGCATAGGGCACCCGCGCCACCGGGCGCAGGAGCGGCAGGACGGCGGCGACATGGCTGAGGGTGAACGGCACGGGAGCACCTTACGCGCAGGCCAGGACTGTTTTGAGTGGGCCCTGACCGGGTAACGCGAACGGATGCGATGCTTGGACGGGTCGTCATTCGGGAGACGTCCGTCAGGACTAGGAGACCGGAGCTTCCGGTTTCGCCGGATCGGCGATGGGATGATCGGAAATGACCATGGGCACGAAGGCGGACGCTGACAGCCGTGGCGGATCAGCATGTCTGTAGTGCTTACCCCGCAGCAGCGCGAGGAACTGCTCCGCCTGCTCACCACCGAACTCCGCCAGGCCGTTGACGGCCTGGCGGCGCAGGGGATGAGCGCGGCAGCCCTGGACGAGCTGATCACCCAGCGCCTGCGGGCACTGGGTGTGAGCGAGGATTCCGGCGATGGGCTAGGTGGTGGTGCTGCCTTGCAGCGCGGCGATGCTGTGGACCGCGTCGATGATGCGCTGGATGACGGCAGGGTCGGTCATGAAGGTTGAGATCTGCTCGTCGTCGGTTCGGCCCTCCAGTGGTGCGCGATCGATGTCGCCCGCCCCGGTGCCGAGGCAGAAGACCTTCTTGACCACCTCGGCGGCGATGGTGGTGATGTCCTCGCCCTGGGCGAGTCGGTGGGCGATGACGTCGACCGCGGTGGCGGCGAGCTCCATCAGCCGGCCGTCGTCGACGTCGTCGCGAGCGGTGGTTGGCATGGCCTGGTCTCCGATGTCGTGGTCGGCGAGGTAGACGCCACCGCCGATCGGCGGCTGCTTGCGTCCCTGGGGTTCCTCGACGTACTGGGTGAACCACTCGTGCTTGCGGCGCATCGCCCGCAGCACGAATTCGATCTCGCGGGCGACAGTCGCGGCGTCGCTGCCGGACTGATCACCGGTGATCGCCGCGCGGCGCTGGGACCAGCTGTCGAGCGGCCAGATCGCGGCACCGGCGGTGGCGTCGACGCCCACCCAGACCAGGATCTGGGTGGCGAGCTCGGTCAGCCAGGGGTCGTTGCCGACCGCCTCGGCCAGCCACTTCGGCAATCGCGGGCGCTGCAATGCTCCTCTTTGCCCGCGTCTGCGGCGATATGCATCCACTGTCGCCGCGTTGAGCCGGCTGGTGATCCAGGCCTCGAGGTTGATGATCGGCTTGGTCGAGTGCGTGAGCAGGTCCTCGACGACGGCTTCGACGTCGTCGTGGAAGCCGTCGAGGCACTCGTCGGCGAGGTGTCGGATCGAGCTGTAGCAGGCCAGGTGCCCGCGAGCGAGCTCGACCCGGCGGGTGACGCGGCCGAAGACGATCGGCCAGGTGATCTCGTAAGCCGCGCTCACCAGCAGCGCCCGGTCGTCGGCGGGCGCCGCCATGGCGTATTCGGTGAGTCGGCCGTCGGTGGCCAACTTCCTCAGCCGGATCTGGTTCGATGAGCCCGCACCCTGGGGTCGCTCGCTCACGATATGGCTCCTTTGCGGATCTCATTGACGAACGCACATGAGCTTGCCTGCGGACGCCTGTGCCTGACCACGCCCTTACGGGTCGGTCGCTGAATCTCGCGGCTCCACAAGGTGATTCCTTCGTCACTCACGGTCGATGGCCGGTTGGTCGTCGGTGCCCGGAACGCCCCTGACGGTCGGGTTCCGGACGGCACGACAACGCGGAATCGCCATCCGCCATCGACGCGTTGGCGTAGCCCGAATGGGCTACATGGACCATGCCGCTGTCCATTGCGGTAAGTTGGTCGGTTTGTCGTTGTGTGCGGCTTCAGCTCGTCCCACCAATGTGGAGCGAGTGATGAGGGGCTGTGCGGGGCTACTGGGATGATGCGCAATCCTCGCGCGAGACAGGCCGCCGCAGTGGCCATGTGCGGGCCAATTCTGCGGCGGTGGCCACGACGAGTCCGGCCGTCACCGGTTACGGTGAGGCATCGAGGGGCTGCACCATGTCATTGACGTGTCAGTCATGGTGGTTTGTCGATGCATCGATGAGTGGCCAATCGCGTGCCGTTCTTCGGCCGGACTGGCCGCGAGGGCGGTGAGCCTGTCCGTCAGGAGGGGATCGTGAAGGCCCTCTACGCCTTGCTCGTCGGCGTCAATCAGTATCGCGCACCGATGCCACCCCTCCTGGGCTGCCGCAACGATGTCGAGGCGATTGGCGCCCTGCTGCGCAGCAGGCTCGGAGCGGGCGCCACGCTCGCGACCCGTACGCTCCTCGACCAGGACGCCACCCGGGCCGCGATCATCGCCGGATTCCGTGATCACCTGCGCCGGGCCGGGCCCGAGGACAGCGCGCTCTTCTGGTTCAGCGGCCACGGATCGTGGTCACCCGCGCCGCCCCGGTGGGAGCACCTCGAACCCACCCGCCGGATGCACTCGCTGATCTGCGCCGACAGCAGGCACGACGGCGTACCGGACCTCTTCGACAAGGAGCTCACCGTCCTCATCGGTGAGGTCGCGGCGAGCGGCGCGCACGTCACCGTCGTGCTCGACTCCTGCCACTCGGCGGGTATCGCCCGCGAAGGACTGCCGATGCTGCGGTCCCGGTTCGGCCCGCCCGCCGACGGTCCGCCCCGGCTCGACTCGCTCCTGCCGGAGCTGGCGGGCCTGCGGTCCCGGACCGCCGCCGAGCAGGCGCCCTCCTACGTGCTGCTCGCGGCCTGCCGGGAGAACGAGTCCGCCTACGAGATCCGCTCACCCGACGGCCCTCGCGGCGCCTTCAGCCTGCATCTCCTGCACGCCATGGGGCGCCTCGGGCCGGAGGCCACCTATCGACAGCTCCTCGCGGCGGCCGGATGCGAGGTGGAGAACTCGGTGCGCAACCAGGTCCCGACCCTCCGTCCACAGCCGGGAGACCTCGCCGACCGGCCGTTCCTCGGCGGTCGCCTCCGAACGCCGGCCTCCCCGATCACCATGCGCTACGCCGGCCGGGCCTGGCAGATCGACATCGGCTCGTGCCACGGGCTCGTCACCGGCACCGGCGCCGACGCCGCCCGGGTGGCCGTGACCGGCCCCGGCCTGCCGGCGGGCGAGGCGAGGGTGGTCACGGTGCTCGTCGAGCGCAGCCTCGTCGAGCCCATCGGCTGGTGGCCGGAGCTCACGACGCAGTACCCCGTGGTCCTGACCAGCGTGCCGCTGCCACCCGCGGCGATCGACGTCGTGCCCGAGGCCGCCGCGGTGGCGACCGTGCTGCGGGCGACCGGCTCGCCCTATCTGCGCCTCGCCGAGGAGGTCGAGACCGCCGATCTGCGGGTCGTCGCAGCGCCCGGGGGCGCCCGCATCGTCGATCGCGAGGGGCCTCAGCTCGGCTCCGACATCGCGCTCGACGAGAAAGGTCCGGCGCGGGTCGTCGCCGCTCTGGAGCACATCGTCCGGTGGCGCAGCGTCCGGCGGCTGACGAATCCGCTGTCGCGGCTCGCCAACCGCGTACAGGTGAGGGTCTATCCGGCCGAGCCCGCCGAGCTGGCGCTGCCCCGCGGCCGGGAACCGCTCGTGGCTCGCGCCGACGGCGCCTATGAGCTCGCCTACGACCGCGGCCGCCCGCCCTCGGTCTTCCTCCGGCTGGACAACACCGGGGACCGCGAGGTGTTCTGCGCGCTGCTGAACCTCACCGACCAGTTGGCGATCCAGGCCGGCCTCTTCGACGGCGAGTGGGTCGCGCCGCTCTCCAGCGCCGCCGTGGCCTGGGGCGACCCGATCGACCTGTCGCTGCCACCGGGCCGGGCCGTGGCGCCGGGCGCCCGCTCGACGGACCACCTGATGCTGATCGTCGCCGAGGCGGCGTTCAACCCGGAGTTCTTCGTCATGCCGCCGCTCGGTGAGCCGCTGCCGACGGCTCGCGACAGGTTCGCGATCACCGGACTCATCGACCGGCTCGGGTTCGCCGCGATCCATCGCGAGTTCGCCGAGCCGCCGGTCACGCCCGACCTGCGGGTGCATGACTGGGCAACGACCATCATCCGACTGGAGACAGTCGTCCCGCCACCGACCGGGACCGACTAAGGAGGAAGTGTGCAGGTCAGTGTCGCGCAACTGGACACCGAACTCGTCAGGCTGCGCCGTGGCTGGGGGCTGCAGGCGGACGGGTTGCGTAACCGGCTGGGCCCCGGACTCACGGAGCTCTGCCACATCCACGGCTCGCCCAACGACGCGGCGATCCGGCACCACGTGGGCAGCGAGCTCACCCGCCTCGCCGCGGACTTCCCGGCCGACATGCGGATCGCGATCGGTCACGCCCTCGGCATCGACCACGGGGTGCAGCTCGCCCACCTGCGGGACCGGATCGCGGTGCTGGCACAGACCCTGCGCTGCAGCGAGCGCACCGCCCGGCGGCGGGTGGACACCGCCTTCGCCCGCCTCGCCGAGACGGCGCTGCGCAACCACCGGGCCGAGGAGGAGCACGGCGATCCCGCCAAGGGATGGCAGGTACGCCGCCTGCGGTCCCTGCTGCGGCTGGACGGCGACGCACCCGAGCTCATCGAGGAGCGCACGATCGTGGCGCTCCGCGACGACCTCGACCGGATCGCGGTGCGCTTCAGCCTGCCTCCGACGCCCAATGACGCTGAGGCCGGGCCGGACCTCCTCATCGACGTCCAGCGTGGAGCCCGGCTGGAGCGCAGCGAGCGGCAGGGACGCAGCCATTTCCACTACACGCTGGCCCTGCCCCGGCCGTTGAACTACGGCGAGGAGCACACCTACACGATCGTCTTCGGTGTCGCGGCGGGGCAGCGGATCCGCGACCACTACGCCTTCGTGCCGCTCGTGCCGTGCGAGGAGTTCCACCTGGTGGTCCGCTTCGACCTGGCCCGCAGGCCGGAATCGCTCTGGCGGCTCCGGCACCTCGCACCGAGACAGCTCGACGAGGGGCAGCCCACCAGCGAGCTGCTGGAACTCGACGGCGCCGGTGAGGTCACCCTCGACTTCGCGCAGCTGGAGCAGGGCTTCGCCTACGGTGTCGGCTGGCGCCCGGCGGGCACCACGTCGAGTTGATCAGCGCGAGTACCGGGGGCGGTCCCAACCGTCGGGGAGGGATGTCGGCCAGGTCCAGGTCGGGTCGGGAGCGTAGTCGCACCAGGTGCCGTCGAAGGGGAACGCGGCTCGCTCGACCAGCTCGGTCATGCGCCTGCCCTCGGCGCGGACCGCGTCGGGGTCGGCGACCCAGTAGTGGTCCGGATGGGCCAGGCGCTCCTCGAACTCGTCCTCGTCCTTCCACTCCCAGCTCCGGTCGGGGTAGACCCAGACGTCGAGGTCCTGGTCGGTGGTGTCGACCCCGGCGAGATCGCCGTCGCGCCACAGGACCGAGGGTTCCTCCAGGTTGATGTACCACCCGTAGAAGGCCCGGCGCAGGTCCCAGAACCACCAGACCGAGTGCGCCGTCCCCGGCGGGACGAGCATCAGCATGTCGGGTGCCCGGCGGACGCCGACCGTCAGCTCCTCCCGCTGCGTGATCCAGTCGGCGAAGGGCATGTCGCGGATGCCCTGGCCGTCCTCGGCGAGGCTGATCGCCATCGGCGTACCGTAGGCGAACCACAGGCGCAGGCCGCGCTCGTCGTGCCCGACGACCCTGCCCACCTTGAGGAAGACCAGCCGCTCGGCCACGAACCCGCGATGCAGCACCAACTGGCCGGGCTCGAACGTCGTCATCGACCCATGGTAGGCAGTCGCCGCGGATCAGCGGGAGATCGGCATGCGGGCGGTCCGCCGACTGGCCGTCGGGCTATGCAACCTTGCCGTACGAGTGGGACGAGCTCGACGCCGCACACTTCACGTCGGCCACGACGCAGTTCTCCTTCACGATCGCCGCAACTCTTCAAGAGTTGCGGCGATCATGGTCGTGGGAGGCGTCGGGGTGCGGTACCCGAGCAGATATGTCCATCGTGGAGCGATATCGCCCCTGGACGGCGACCGTAGGGCGGTGGGGCGTCGATCTCCGCGTCACTTCGGTGCTGACTTAACCGTTGCCGTGCAGGTGATCAAGGGTGCGAAGAAGCGCATCGATACCAAGACGTTGACTCGCCCGTAGCACGTATGTAACATTTGGCCAACGCAGTGCAAGAAACCTACAAGCATCGGTCCATTTAACTTGCGTCCCTCGCAAGTTTGGTGGTCATCGCAGTTCACAGCGCTTCGATCGGCAACGCTCCCCGCGACCGGGGGAGCGAGACTCGCGGATCGACATGACGGGCACCGCTCGGCCTGTTTGTCGGATCCCGGGGCTGAACCATGGCTCCCGGGCAGGACAGCACCCCGTCTGCACTGGGGTGCGCCGCACGGATTCGCCCGGTTCACGCCTCCCTCGCTCCCTGCTGTCGTCCCTGACGAGAGACAGAAGGAAACAATGAGAAAGAGGCATGTACCGCGGTTACTCGCGACACTCCTCGCGACCGGCCTGGCCATCAGCTTGGTGCCGACCGTCCCGGCCCTCGCCGCCGGCGGGCCCAACCTCGCGGTGGGCAAGCCCACCGCTGAGAGCGGCCACAACGACGTCTACGGCTCGGGCAACGTCAACGACGGCAACCAGGGCACCTACTGGGAGGGTCCGAACAACACCTTCCCCGCCTGGGTGCAGGTCGACCTCGGCAGCAGCACCAGCATCGACCAGGTCGTGCTGAAGATCCCCAGCGGCTGGGGCGCTCGCAACGAGACGCTCTCGGTGCAGGGCAGTGCGGACGGGACCAGCTTCGGCAGCATCGTCGGCTCGGCGACCTACTCGTTCAACGGCTCGACCAACGCGGTGACGATCAACTTCACGGCGTACTCGACGCGGTTCGTGCGCCTGAACGTCACGGCGAACACGGGCTGGCCTTCCGCGCAGATCTCGGAGCTCGAGGTCTACGGCGCCGTCGGCGGTTCCACCAACCTCGCCCTCGGCAAGACGCTGACCGCGTCGAGCGTCTCGCAGACCTACGTCGCGAGCAACGCCAACGACAGCAACCAGGGCACCTACTGGGAGAGCGCCAACAACGCCTTCCCGCAGTGGCTCCAGGTGGACCTCGGTGCGGCGGTCGCCGTCAACAAGGTGGTCCTGAAGATCCCGTCCGGCTGGGGTTCCCGGACCGAGACGCTGACGGTCCAGGGCAGCACCAACGGCTCGACGTTCACCACGATCGTCGCGTCGGCGGGCTACACCTTCAACCCGTCGGCCAACACGGTGACGATCAACTTCACCGCCGCGACCACGCGGTACGTGCGGCTGAACATCACGGCGAACACGGCCTGGCCGGCCGGGCAGATCTCGGAGTTCGAGGTCTACGCGCCGACCGGCGGTGGCGACACCACGCCGCCGACCGCTCCGGGCAGCCTCGCCTACACCCAGCCGGCGTCGGGCCAGATCAAGCTGACCTGGAACGCCTCCTCCGACGCCGTCGGCGTGACCGGCTATGACGTCTACGCCAACGGCAGCCTGCGGACCAGCGTCAGCGGCACCACGCTGACCTACACCGACAGCCAGCCCGACACCGCGACGGTCACCTACTACGTGATCGCCCGTGACGCCGCCGGCAACCAGTCCGGCCAGAGCAACAGCGTCACCCGGACCGGCACCACGCCGCCGGACACCACGCCGCCGACCACGCCGGGCAGCCTCGCCTACACCCAGCCCGCCTCGGGCCAGATCAAGCTGACCTGGAACGCCGCCACCGACGCCAACGGCATCGCGAGCTACCAGATCTTCGCCAACGGCGCGCTGCGCGGCACGGTCTCCGGCACGACGCTCACCTACACGGACAGCCAGCCCGACACGGCGACCGTGAGCTACTACGTCAACGCCAAGGACCCGGCGGGCAACACGTCGGCCAACAGCAACACCGTGACGCGTACGGGCACGGGCAACCCGCCCACCGGCACCAACGTCGCGCTCAACAAGCCGATCACGGCCTCCTCGTCGGTCTTCACCTTCATCCCGACGAACGCCAACGACGGCAGCGTGACGACCTACTGGGAGGGTGCCGGCGGCGCCTACCCGAACCTGCTGACGGTGGCGCTCGGCGCCAACCACGACATCAGCTCGATCGTGCTGAAGCTCAACCCCGACACCGCGTGGGGCCAGCGCGTTCAGAACATCCAGGTGCTCGGCCGTGAGCAGAGCGCGACCGGTTACACCAGCCTCGTGGCCGGTGCGGACTACACCTTCAACCCGGGCTCCGGCAACACCGTGACGATCAACGTCACGGCTCGGGTGGCGGACGTCCAGCTGAAGATCAACTCGAACACCGGCTCCTCGGCCGGCCAGATCGCCGAGTTCCAGGTCTTCGGCGTTCCCGCGCCGAACCCGGACCTCACGATCACCGGCTCGTCCTGGTCCCCGGCCTCGCCGATCGAGACCGACGCGATCACCGTGTCGGCGACGGTCAAGAACATCGGTACGGCCAACTCGGGCACCACGAACGTCAACTTCTACCTCGGCACCACGCTCGTCGGCACGGCGACCGTCGGTGGCCTCGCCGCCAACGGCACCTCGACCGTCTCGGCGAACATCGGTGCCAAGGACGCGGGCAGCTACACGCTGACCGCGAAGGTCGACGAGTCGAACGCGGTCGTCGAGCAGCTCGAGTCGAACAACGCCTACACCAACCCGACCCAGCTGGTCGTGGCGCAGGTGGCGAGCTCGGACCTGATCTCGGCACCGACCGCGTGGACCCCGGGTACCCCGGCCGCCGGCAACACGGTGACCTTCACGGTCGCGATCAAGAACCAGGGCACCATCGCCTCGGCGGGTGGCGCGCACAACATCACGGTGACGGTCACCGACACGACGACGGGCACGGTCGTCAAGACCCTGACCGGCGCCTACACCGGTGTCATCAACGCGGGCGCCACGGCTCCGGCCGTGAGCCTCGGCACCTGGGTCGCCGTCAACGGCAAGTACACGGTCAAGACGGTCATCGCCGTCGACGCCAACGAGCTGGCGGTCAAGCAGGCCAACAACACCTCCACCCAGTCCTTCTTCGTCGGTCGTGGGGCGAACCTGCCCTACGAGATGTACGAGGCCGAGGACGGCACCTGGGGCGGCGGCGCGAGCCAGGTCGGCCCGAACCGCACCATCGGTGACCTCGGTGGCGAGGCGTCCGGTCGCAAGGCCGTCACGCTGAACAGCACCGGCGCCTACGTCCAGTGGACCACCCGGGCCGCGACCAACACCCTGGTCGTCCGCTTCTCCATCCCGGACGGTCCGGACACCACGCTGAACATCTACGTCAACGGCGCCTTCCACAAGGCGATCCCGCTGACCGCGAAGCACTCGTGGCTCTACGGCAACGAGGCGTCACCGAGCAACTCGCCCGGTGCCGGCCCGCGCCACATCTACGACGAAGCCAACATCATGCTCAACAGCACCGTCCCGGCCGGCAGCGTCATCAAGCTGCAGAAGGACACCGCCAACGGCACGACCTACGCTGTCGACTTCATCAACCTGGAGCTCACGGCACCGAAGGCCAACCCGGACCCGACGAAGTACGTCGTCCCCGCGGGCACCTCGCAGTCGCAGGTGCAGGCGGCGTTCGACACGGCTCGCCAGTCCGCCACGGCGGTCGGCGTCTACCTCCCGGCCGGCCTCTACGAGACCGCGAGCAAGTTCTCGGTCTACGGCAAGCCGCTGCAGGTCGTCGGCGCCGGTATCTGGTACACCAGGTTCCAGACGCCGGTGGCCCAGGCCAACACCGATGCCGGTTTCCGGATCGAGACCTCGGCGAACGGATCCACGTTCAAGGACTTCTCGTTCTTCGGCAACTACGACATCCGCAACGACGGTCCCGGCAAGGTCTTCGGCGAGCTCAAGGATGTGGCGAACCTGACGTTCGACAACATCTGGGCTGAGCACACCGTCTGCTTCTACTGGGGCGTCCACAACGACAACATCAAGATCACGAACACCCGGATCCGCAACACGTTCGCCGATGGTGTCAACTTCACCAGCGACTCCACCAACCTGCTGATCAGCAACGTTGAGGGTCGCGGCAACGGCGACGACGCCTTCGCGCTCTTCTCGGCGATCGACGGCGGCGGCTCGGTCGGTAACCACAACAACGTCTTCGAGAACCTCACGGCCACGCTGACCTGGCGTGCCGCGGGCCTCGCGGTCTACGGCGGTTACGACAACGTGTTCCGCAACATGTACATCGCGGACATGCTGACCTACTCGGGTATCACGATCAGCTCGCTGGACTTCGGCTACCCGTTCGTGGGCTTCAGCTGCCCGGCAACCAGGTTCGAGAACATCTCGCTCGTCCGGGCGGGTGGCCACTTCTGGGGCCAGCAGGCCTTCGGTGCCATCTGGGTCTTCGCGGCCTCGAAGGACTTCAAGTGCATCCGGGTGACCGACGTGGACATCATCGACCCGACCTACTCGGGCATCATGTTCCAGAGCAAGTACCCGGAAGCGAAGCCGATCACCGACACCATCTTCACCAACATCCGGATCTCGGGTGCGCAGAAGAGCGGTGACGCCTACGACGCCAAGTCCGGCATCGGCATCTGGGTCAACGAGCTGCCCGAGCCCGGCCAGGGCCCCGCGGTGGGTTCGGCGACCTTCAACAACCTGGTGTTCAGCAACAACTTCCAGAACATCAGGAACACGACGTCGACATTCACGTTGACGATCAACCCGTAACACGGGCTCTGGAATGAGCGGTGCCCCGTCGGAGATTTCTCCGGCGGGGCACCGCCGCGTCCGGCAGGTAACAGGAAACTTTCTTTGTTACTTATATTGACTCGCGTAGGAAACGAACAATAGCCTTTAGTCGATTCGTGCGGACCTTTCGTCCCAGGCTGGATGCCCTCTGCCGGTCGCCGATCCAGGTCCGCTTCCGAACGAGGAGGCTCTCCGCAATGTCCACCCGTCACAGAAGAATCCTCGCGGCGCTCAGCGTCGCCGTCCTCGCCAGCGCCTTCGCGCCCGCCTCGACGGCGGCCGCGGAGTCGGCGGCGGCGCCCATGGCGTACAAGAATCCGGGTTTGTCCATTGATCGTCGTGTCGCGGACCTGCTCGCGCGCATGACGCTGGTGGAGAAGGTCGGCCAGATGACGCAGGCCGAGCGCGCGGCAGTCGCCGACGACCCCACCCGGGTCGCGCAGTGGTCGCTCGGCTCCGTGCTCTCCGGCGGCGGCTCGACACCGGCTCAGAACACCCCGGCCGCCTGGGTCGCGATGGTCAACGAGCTGCAGGCGCAGGCGTTGAGCACCCGGCTCGGCATCCCGCTGATCTACGGCATCGACGCGGTGCACGGCCACGGCAACGTCTACGGCGCGACGATCTTCCCGCACAACGTCGGGCTCGGCTCGACGCGCGACGCGAAGCTCGCCGAGCAGATCGGCCACGCCACCGCCGCCGAGGTGCGCGCCACCGGCATCCCGTGGGACTTCTCGCCCTGCGTCTGCGTCTCCCGCGACGAGCGCTGGGGCCGCAGCTACGAGAGCTTCGGCGAGGACCCGGCGCTCGCGGTGAAGATGGCGACCGTCATCGACGGCCTCCAGGGAAGGCCCGGGCAGCTCGACGACGACGACCGGGTGCTCGCCACGGCGAAGCACTACGCCGGTGACGGCTACACGGTCTACGACACCGCGACCGCCGCCGCCAACGCCGGCAAGAACTGGTGGGAGAAGAAGTACACGATCGACCAGGGCGTCAACGTGACGAGCCGGGCCGACTTCAACCGGCTCGCGCTCACGCCCTACGGCCCGGCGATCAAGCAGCGCAAGGTCGGCAGCGTCATGCCCTCCTTCTCCAGTGTGGACTGGATCGAGGACGGCATCGGCAACCCGGTCAAGATGCACGCCAGCAACGAGCTGATCACCGGCACGCTGAAGGGGCAGCTCGACTTCGACGGCCTCGTCATCTCCGACTGGGAGGGCATCCACCAGATCCCCGACCCGGCCGAACCGACCAACGGCGGCCTCACGCCCTACAAGGTGCGGGTGGGCGTCAACGCGGGCACCGACATGTTCATGGAGCCCAACAGCGCCCCGCAGTTCGAGGAGCTGCTGCTCGCCGAGGTCGCCGCCGGGCGGGTCAGCCAGGCCCGCATCGACGACGCCGTGCGTCGCATCCTGCACGTCAAGTTCGAGCTCGGCCTCTTCGAGCACCCCTACGCCTCGGCCGACAACATCGACGAGGTCGGCAGCGCCGCACACCGGGCCATCGCCCGCAAGGCGGTCGCCGAGTCGCAGGTGCTGCTCAAGAACGCGGGCAAGGCGCTGCCGCTGCGCTCGTCGTCGAAGATCTACGTCGCGGGCAGCAACGCCGACAACCTCGGCCACCAGGCCGGCGGCTGGACCATGACCTGGCAGGGCGACTCGGGCGCGGTCATCCCGGGCACCTCGATCCTCGACGGCATCCGCGCCGTCGCGCCGTCGGTCACCTACAGCGCCGACGCCTCCGCGCCGACCGCCGGCTCCGACGTCGGGGTCGTCGTGGTCGGTGAGTCGCCCTACTCCGAGGGGTACGGCGATGTCGGCGGACCCGAGTGCGGCTGGTGTTCCGTGCCGCAGCAGGCGAGCAAGTCCCTGTCGTTGCAGGCCGCCGACAAGGCCGCGATCGACAAGGTCTGCGCCGCGATCAGCACCTGTGTCGTGCTCGTCGTCTCCGGCCGCCCGCAGCTCGTCACCGACCAGCTCGGCTCGATCGACGCGCTGGTGGCGTCGTGGCTGCCGGGCAGCGAGGGTGCCGGTGTCGCGGACGTGCTCTTCGGCAAGAAGCCCTTCACCGGTCGGCTCTCGGTGAGCTGGCCGCGCAGTGCGGACCAGGTGCCGATCAACGTGGGCGACGCTGACTACCAGCCGCTGTTCCCGTTCGGGTGGGGTCTGCGTACCAAGGGAGCCCACGGCGACGGCCTCGTCGACGAGCTCGTCTCGCTGGTGCGTGACGCGGCTCAGGCCAACGTGGTCGCGGGGGGCGCTCCCGCCAACTGGGCGGCGCTCATCGCCGACGCCGACCACGCGCTGCTCACCGGCGACAACGTGAAGGCGCTCAAGCTGCTCTTCAAGGCCGCCAGCTAGACCCCGAGATCGGCGCAACTCTTGAAGAGTTGGTGCTAAGGGGGCCCTGCCCGGCCTCCGTTCAGCAGCAACTCTTCAAGAGTTGCGCCGATCTTGCTGTGGGCAGGGCCTGGGCGCTCGGATGCCCCTCGGGTGGCTCGGGTAGCTCAGGTAGCTCGGGTAAGGAGTGGCTCAGGCGGTCGGAACGGCGCGGCGGCGGCACGTCGCGCACCGGATGACCGGTGTGGTGGACGAGGGGGTAGCGGTCCCGGGCGTCCACGGCACGGGAGCCGTGGACGTCGCGTCTGGGCTGGTCACATGCTGCCCATCGGCATGTCGGGCAACTCGTACCACAAATCGCGGAGGTTTCCGTAGGAGCGCTCGGGCAGCGACTGCAGCATGCTCAGCACCTGGGGGCGGGCGTGGGTGGCGGTGGCTGCGGCGAGAACGTCGCCCCGGCTGGCGGGGCCGACCTGAAAGGCGGCGAGGACGTGGTCGGCGACCTCGGTGCGGGTGACCGTTAGCACGAGTGCTCCTTGGCGCTAGATATAGCCGGGTCGTGCGGTCCTTACGTGGTCGTTATTTGCTAACTTTAGCAAGTCATAAGACTAACCGTTAGCGCAGGTGGCTGGAGGGCAAGGACTGTGACCAAACCGCTTTACCAGGCCAAAGCGGAGTTCTTCAAGGCGCTGGGGCATCCCGCCCGGATCCGGGTGCTGGAGCTGCTCGCCGAGCGGGAACACAGCGTGGCCGAGATGTTGCCGAATGTCGGGATCGAGCCCGCCCATCTCTCGCAGCAACTCGGCCTGCTGCGCCGGATGAACCTGGTCGCGGCACGACGCGAGGGGTCGACGGTCTTCTACAGTCTCGTCAGCCCGCACGTCGCGGACCTGCTCGCGGTGGCGAGGGTGATCCTCTCGGACGTGCTCGCCAGCCAGACCGAACTCCTCGACGACCTCCGCGCCGCCCAACGCGCCTGACCTCACCCGGCCCCGCGCCGGAGTGCTCGGAGTCCGGGTTTGTTAGGACCAACTCTTGAAGAGTTGGCCCTAATGCGTGACACCGGAGGCACAGGACCCGGGATCGGGACCCGGGGATCGGGACCCGTGGTGAGGACCCGTGGTTAGGACCAACTCTTGAAGAGTTGCGGCGATCTTGGGCGGCGATCCTGGGGCGGGTGGGATGGGTCAGGCGGGGGCCGGGTCGGTGGTGGGCTGGCGGGCGGTGGCGGCCTTGGCGCGGTACATCGCGGCGTCGGCGCTGGACAGGAGCTGGGCCGGATGCGACTCGGTGGTCGAGTGGGCCACCCCGATGCTGACGCCGATGCGCAGCGACATGCCCGAGACGAGGATGGGCTCGGCGATCACCGCCTGAATCCGCTCGGCGACCGCGTCGGCGCGAGCAGCGCTCTCGGATCCCGTGATGATCACCGCGAACTCGTCACCGCCGAGCCGCCCGACGATGTCGGTATCGGCGACCACGCTCTGCAACCGGCGGCCGATGATCGTCAGTACGGCGTCGCCGACGTGGTGTCCGTGCTGGTCGTTGATCTGCTTGAACCCGTCGAGGTCGAGGAAGAGCAGCGCGACCGGCTGCGGCGAGACGGCCGAGTGCCCGTGCAGCCGGTCCAGGATCACCGAGCGGTTGGGCAGCCCGGTGAGCGAGTCACGGGTCGCCCGCCGAGCCAGGTGCTGTCTGGCCAGCGTCGATGCGGTCACGTCGGTCAGGTGGATCACGTACGCGTGGTCGTCGCCGAGTGACGCCGCGCGGGCGTAGACCCAGCCGATCGACGAGTCGGCCCGCTGGTAGCGGAACTCGCCGTCATGGGTCTGCGCGTCGTCGGCGATGAGGCTGGTCCAGCGCTCCCGCACCACATCACGATCGGCCGCGGCGACGATCTGCCAGCAGGCCTGGCCGAGCAGCTCGTCATGATCGCGCCCGATGAGCCGCCCCAGTGCCGGGTTGGCGGCGATCACGGTGCCGTGCCGGTCGACGATGAGCATCGCGGTCGGTGCCTGCCGGAACGCGGCCTGCAGGCGGTGCTCCGCATCGCGTACGGCCTTCTCCGCCGCACGACGACCGGTGATGTCCCGCACGACGACGAGCGCCGCAGGCTCGCCGTAGAGCAGGATCGCGGTCCCGGCCGCCTCGATCTCCACGACGGTCCCGTCGAGCCGGACGATCTTCTCCTCGACGTAGTCGAGCGGCTGGCGGTCGTCGAGCAGCACGCCGAGCCGCTCGAACGCGACGGCTCGATAGTCCGGGTGCATGAAGTCGACGGCCGGCTTCACCCGCAGGTCGTCGATGGTCGTGCCGCCGAGCAGCTTGAGGCCTCGGGAGTTGGCGAAGGTGTGGTAACCGCCCGCGATGACGAAGACCGCATCGGGGGAGAGCTCCACCAGGGCGCGGAAACCCGCATCCGAGTCGAACTCCACCACCGGAATCATCCCGGGCTCTACTCTCACGCCGTCCATCACGCCTTCTGGCCTCCCCGACCGCCCGGGGTTGCGCCTCGGTGACGGTCAGTGACAACGCTAGCTCGGCTCCGGCCGGAAGGCGACATGACCTCCAGTGGCTGGGAGTTACCAGCCGTCGCCCTCGTCGTCGCCGTCCTGGTGGACCAGTCCCTCCATGCGGGCGATCTCGTCGCCGACGTCGCGGGCTCGACAGAGGCGGCGTACGCCGTGCTCGATCATGGTGATCCGCCGCAGCGAGATCCGGGCCGCCCCGGGCTCGCCGAGCGGAGTGCCGTCGGCGCTGCGGTAATTCTCGGCCAGGTACCGGCGAACGGTGCCCAGCGCGGCTGGCTCGGACCCCGACTCCGTGCCGGTCCGTGGGTAGTCGATGCCGGTCTTCATCATGGTCTCCCTCTAGGAAAAGAAATCAAGCGGCATGAGCGCGTGCTGCGTTACTCCCCACCACACATCGTGATCCGATCAGGCGTCCGCGATGCGGCGAACCGGCAAACCTGACCCACTCCAAAAGAAGACGGCCGGGTGCGGCTGCGGTTGACTGGGGGCATGCCGTTCAGGAACCGGATCGATGCCGGGCGGCAGCTGGCACGGGCGCTGCGGCACCTGCGCCACACCGATCTCGTCGTGCTCGGCCTGCCCCGGGGCGGGGTGCCGGTCGCCGCCGAGGTGGCGAAGTCGCTGGGTGCGGCGCTCGATGTGGTGATCGTGCGCAAGCTCGGGGTCCCGGGCCGGCCGGAGATCGCGATGGGCGCGATCGGCGAGGGCGACGCCCGGGTCGTCAACGACTACGTCCTGCAGGTCACCGGGGTCACTCCGGTGCAGTTCGCGGCCGTCGAGCGGGCCGAACGCGCGGAGCTGCTCGCCCGGGTCGATCGGCTGCGGCAGCCGGGCGCGCGGAGGGTGGCGATCCGCGGGCGGACCGTCGTGATCGTGGATGACGGCATCGCCACCGGCGCCACGGTCCGGGTGGCGTGTGCCGTGGTCCGGGCCGCCGGGTCAGCACGCGTGATCATCGCGGCACCGGTCGCACCGCCGGAGGTGGTGGCGGAGCTCGCCGAGATCGCCGACGAGGTCGTCTGCCTGGAGACGCCGCCGGTCTTCAGTGCCGTGGGGCAGTGGTACGAGGACTTCCGACAGGTCACCGATGCCGAGGTGACAGCGCTGCTCCGACCCGTGGCGGTCGACGGTCCCGTGCTCATCCCGGCAGACGGCGTGCTGCTCGCGGGGCATCTCGGCGTACCGCCGGGGGCTCGTGGTTTGGTGATCTTCGTGCACGGGACCGGGAGCGGGCGGCACAGCCCGCGCAACCGCGCGGTCGCCGACGCGCTGGGGCGGGACGGCTTCGGGACGCTCCTGTTCGACCTGCTGGCGCCGGGGGAGGACGACGAGGAGGTCGGGCTGGTGGCGCGGACCGAGCGGCTGATCGATGTGACGGCGTGGCTGCGGCGCCGCTGGCCGCACGGCAAGATCGGCTACTTCGGCGGCAGTACGGGCGCCGGGGTGGCGCTCGCCGCCGCGGCATCCCCGGACACCCATGTCTCGGCGGTCGTCTCGCGGGGCGGCCGACCCGATCTGGCACTCGCCTGCCTGCCGCTCGTCACCGCGCGCACGCTGCTCATCGTCGGCGGCGACGACCTGGAGGTGATCCGCTTCAACCAGCTCGCGGCGGTGTGGATGCGCTGCCCCTATGAGCTGGCGGTCCTGCCCGGCGCGACGCACCTCTTCGGCGAGCCGGGCGCGCTCGCGGCGGTGATCCACCGGTCAAGCGCCTGGTTTGCCCGCCACCTCACGTGAGGCCCGTCGCCGCAGCAGCGCGAACCCGGTCCAGGAGGCGAGCACGAGGCCACCGGCGAGGTACTGCACCAGCGTCTTCGCCGACTCCGGATAGAGCGTGCCGGTGAGGTAGGTGTCGATGAATCCGCCCGGCAGGCTGGGCAGGCCCGCGTGCCGCCGGGCCCAGTCCTCGGCGGCGGTGAGCGGGCAGTCGAGGCCGAAGATGATCGAGGAGAAGCCCCAGCCCGCGAAAGCGAGGTGCAGCCAGATCGTGCGCGGCCGGCGCCACGCGAGGAAGCCGCCGAAGACCACGTACGCCAGGACGGCGAGGTGCAGCACGACGATGGCGCCGGCGAGGATCCGATAGGCCACGGTGACAGTATGGGCCGCTCTGCGGGGTCGCAAGGCCCGCCATCCCAAAGCGGGACAGATCATTGACTTTGTCCACATTTGACGTGAATGCTCTCCTCAGTCGGCCCGCTTCTGGAGGTTGGTTGCGATGAGTGGTGCACTGTCTCGGCGCGCGATCCTGATAGCCGGTCTCGGCCTGCTGTCGCCGCTCCCCAGGGCGGCGAGGGCGATCGCGATGCCCCTGCCACCGCTGCGCATCGGCGTCATAGCCGACCTGACCGGCCCGCTCGCCGCCGTCGGCAAACGGCAGCTCATGGGCATCCAGTATCGGGCCGACGCCATCAACGCCCTCGGCGGACACGGCGCCGCGCACCAGCTCGAACTCCTGGTCCGCGACACCGCGAGCACCGACGCGGCGATCCCGCCCGCCGCGTCGGGCCTGCTGGAGGAGGGGGTCCACGCGCTGATCGGGCCGTCGGCGCCCTGGCTCGGCCGAGCGATCACCGAAGCAGGGCAGACATCGTGTACGCCGACCCTCCTCCCCACCTCCGGCCCCGCACCGACCCAGCCCTACGCGTTCCAGTCCGCCCCGAGCGCCGAGCAGGTCACCAAGGCCATGATGCGCGCGGCGAAGGCGGCCACCGGGGTGACGAAGGTCGGCGTCCTCGCCACGGCACCGCTCGCCGGACCGGACCAGCAGACCGCGCTCACCGAGGCGGCGAGTGCGGCGGGCCTGTCCGTGGCGGGTGTCGAGCAGTTCCCCGCCGACGCGACCGACCTCGCCGCCGCGGTCACCGCACTGCTCGCCAAGACACCGGAGGCCCTGGTCATCAGCGCGGTCCCGCCGCAGGTGGCGTACGCCGTCCGCGACGCCCGCGCCGGGGGCTTCACCGGGCCGATCATCGTGCCGCCCGACGCCGTGCACCCCGACTTCTTCCCGGTCGCGGGCGACGGTGCCGAAGGGGTCACCGCACCGGCGCCCTGGCTCGCCGCTCCGGCCGCCGCGCCCGACACGGTGCCCAACCTCGCCACGCTGCGGCGCTTCACCGAGGGGTTCGCCGCCGAGCACGGTCCCGCCGACGCCGCAGCCGGGTACGCCGCCGACGCGATCAGCCTGCTCTACCTCGCCTACCTGGGGCACCGGGATCGGAAGATGGCCCGGATGCAGCTGGAGGAGATGTGCTGCGTGGGGGTGACCGGCGTCTACAACATGATGGCCGACGACCACGCCGGGCTCGACGACGGTGCCCTGTCGCCGCTCGTCGCGAAGTCGGGCGCGTGGACGACCCTGTAGTCTCGGCCGGTGCCTGAGGGACACACCATTCACCGGCTCGCCGCGCGCCACCGCGAGCTCTTCGCCGGACAGCGCATCACCGTGGAGAGCCCGCAGGGCCGGTTCGCCGACGGCGCCGGGCGGCTGTCCGGCTCGGTGCTGCGCTCCACCGAGGCTTATGGCAAGCATCTGCTGCATCACTACGATCGCGGCACGGTCCATATCCACCTGGGGCTCTACGGCAAGTTCGCCGACGGGGCCGGTGCTGCTCCGGCGCCGGTGGGTCAGGTGCGGCTGCGGATGCGTACCCGGCGGAATTGGCTGGAGCTGCGCGGCCCGACGGCGTGCGAGATCGTCGACGAGCTGCAGGTGAAGGCGCTCGTCTCGCGGCTCGGAGCCGATCCGCTGCGCGACGACGGCGATCACGAGGCGGCCTTCGAACGGATCCGGCGCAGCCCGACGCCGCTGGGCGCGCTCCTGCTCAACCAGGAGATCGTCGCCGGGACGGGGCTGATCTTCGTGACCGAGGTGCTCTACCGCGCGGCGTTGCTGCCGACGACTCCCGGCCGGGCGCTCACCCATGAGGGCTGGCAGGGGATCTGGGGAGATCTGCGGGTGCTGATGGCGCTCGCGGTCGGGACGGGGCGGATCGACACGGTCCGCGACGAGCACCTGCCCGAGGCGATGGGGCGCGCGCCCCGGGTCGACCGGCACGGTGGCGAGGTCTATGTCTATCGCCGCACCGGGCAGCCGTGCCTGGTCTGCGGCACCCCGGTCCGCTTCGCCGAACTCGCGGCCCGCAACTTCTACTGGTGCCCCGTCTGCCAGCACTGACGCCAAGATCGCCGCAACTCTTCAAGAGTTGGTCCTAAGAGGTTCATTTAGGACCAACTCTTGAAGAGTTGCGGCGACCTTGGGACTACTCCGCGGTGAGGCCGTTCTGGCGGATCACGTTGGCGTACCAGTAGGCGCTGTCCTTGGGGATGCGCTGCTGGGTGTCGTAATCGACCCGCACGAGGCCGAACCGCTTGCCGTAGCCGTAGCCCCACTCGTAGTTGTCCAGCAGCGACCAGGCGAGGTACCCCCGCATGTCCGCGCCGCCCTGGATCGCGGTGTGCACCGCCCGCAGGTGACCGTCGAGGTAGGCGATCCGCTCGATGTCGGCGACCCGCCCGTCGACCACGGTGTCCACATAGGCGGCACCGTTCTCGGTGATCATCATCGGCGTACCCGGATAATCCGCCGACAGGCGCAGCAGCAGGTCGGACAGGCCGGTCGCGTCGACCGGCCAGTCCATGTCGGTGACCGGCAGGCCGTGCGGCGCGTCGATCGTGCCCTCGCTGCCCGGGTAGACCTTGTTGCCCGGCGACCCGACCTGCGCCGCGATCAGCGCGGGCTGGTAGTAGTTGACCCCCAGCAGATCGATCGGGGACGAGATGATCGCGAGATCGCCGTCGGAGATCGCGTGCCGAGCACCGAAGCGGTCGAAGAGCCGCAGCATGTCGGCCGGGTAGGACCCCTTGAGCAGCGGGTCCAGGAAGAGCCGGTTCTGCAGTCCGTCGATGAGCGTCGCCGCCGCCACGTCGTGGTGGTCGGCCGGGTCGAGCGGGCTGACCCGGCTCAGGTTGACGGTGTAGGAGACCTCCCGCGCGCCTCCCGCCCGCAACGCCTGCGTCGCCAGGCCGTGGCCCAGCATCAGGTGGTGCGCGGCCAGGTAGGCCGAGGTCGGCTCCTGCCGCCCGGGCGCGTGGTCGCCGCTGGCGTAGCCGAGGAACGCCGAGCACCACGGCTCGTTGAGCGTGGTCCACGTCGCGACCCGGTCACCGAGGCGGCCGATCGCCGCCGAGGCGTAGTCCGCCAGGTGGTAGGCGGTGTCCCGGTTGGTCCAGCCGCCCGCGTCCTCGAGGGTCTGCGGCAGATCCCAGTGGTAAAGCGTGATCATCGGGTCGATGCCGTGTGCCAGCAGCTCGTCGATGAGCCGGTCGTAGAAGTCCAGGCCGCGGATGTTGACCGGGCCGGAACCGTCGGGCTTGACCCGCGGCCACGCCATCGAGAGGCGGTAGGTGCCCAGGCCCAGCTCGGCCATGAGCGCGACATCCTCGCGGTAGCGGTGGTAGTGCTCGCACGCGACGTCACCGGTGTGGCCGCGGAAGACCCGGCCCGGCGTCCGGGCGAAGGTGTCCCAGATCGACGGCTGCCTGCCGTCCTCCTGCGCCGCGCCCTCGATCTGGTAGGAGGCGGTCGCCGCACCCCACCGGAAACCCGTGGGGAAGCGCAGCAGATCGACCTCGACGTGCTCCTGCGTGATGGTCATCCCTTAACCGCCCCTTGCATGATGCCTCCGATGATGTGCTTGCCGAGCAGGCCGAAGAGCACCAGCAGCGGCACTGTCGCGATGATGGTTCCGGTGAGCGACAGCGAGAAGTCCTGGACATAACCGCTGGCCAGGGTCGAGAGAGCGACCTGGACCGTGGGCTCCTCGGGGGTGAGCACGACGAGCGGCCAGAAGAAGTCGTTCCAGGCCGTCATGAAGGTCAGCATCCCGAGGACCGCCGCCGCCGGCCGAGCGGCCGGCAGCACGACGTGCCAGAACATCCGGATGGTGTTGCAGCCGTCGGCCCGCGCGGCTTCGAGCAATTCGTTGGGTACGGCTTCCTGCAGGAACTGGGCCATGAAGAAGACCCCGAAGGCGCTCACCATGCTCGGCACGATCACCGCGTAGAGGGTCCCGATCATCGCGGTCTTCGCCATCAGCATGTAGAGCGGAATGATCCCGAGCTGCGTCGGTACCATCATCGTCGCCACGATCATCAGCAGCAGGGCGTTGCGGCCCCGGAACTTCAGCTTCGCGAAGGCGAACCCGGCGAGCGTGGAGAAGAGCACCACGCTGACGGTGATGGAGGTCGAGACGATGAAGGAGTTGAGCAGCGCCTTCGCGAACGGGACCGTGTCGAAGGCCCGGCCGATGTTGATGAAGAAGTTGGAGCCCAGGCCGAAGGGCGGCGGGGTCTGGCCGAGCACCGAGTTGTCGTGCGACGCGACCACGAGCGACCAGTAGAGCGGGAATCCGGAGAAGAACGCCAGGGCGATCAAGCACAGGTACATGAACTTGCCGGGACGGCGTTCGGCCCGGAAGACCGTCTTCCTGCTCTTGGACGTGCCATCGACACGGGGAGTGCTGGCGGCCGGCCGGGCCGCGGTGGTGGTAGTCATTATGACCTCCGCAGGCGGCTGGTGATGAGGTAGTTGATCAGGGCGGCGATCACGATGATGCCGAACATGGCCCACGCCGCGGTCGAGGCGTAGCCGAAGTCGAACCGGCTGAACCCGACCTCGTAGAGGTAGAGCGAGAGGGTCTGGAACTGCCGATCGGAGCCGCCGGTGGGGCTGGCGCCGCCGAAGAGCAGCGGCTCGGCGAGGACCTGCATGCCGCCGATGGTGGAGATGATGACGGTGAAGAGGATCGTCGGCCGGATCGCCGGGATCGTGATCTTCGTGAGCTGCTGGAAGCTGCTCGCGCCGTCGAGCGAGGCCGCCGCGTAGAGGTCGCGGGGGACCGCCTGCATCGCCGCCAGGTAGATGAGGGCGTTGTTACCGGTCCAGCGCCAGATGATCATCGCGGAGATGGCGATCTGCGAGGACGCGGTGCCTGACTGCCAGTCGATGTGCCCGAGTCCGAAGACGCCGAGCAGGTAGTTGACGAGGCCGTAGTCCCGGCCGAAGATCTGCGCGAAGATCAGCGCCACCGCGGCCACCGAGGTGATGTTCGGCAGCAGGGCGGTCATCCGCCAGAACGTGGGAGCGCGTAGCCGCTGGTTGAGCACGTGCGCCAGGACCAGGGCCATGAGCAGCTGGGGGATGGTCGACATCACCCAGATCGACAGGGTGTTCCACAGCGCGTTCCAGAAGTAGGTGTCGCCGAAGAGCTTCGTGTAGTTGGCGAATCCGACCCAGGTGTGATCGTCGCTGATCAGCTCCCAGTCGTGCAGTGACACCCAGCCGGTGTAGACCAGCGGGAAGAGTCCGAACGCGGCGAAGACCAGGAAGAAGGGGGCGATGTAGAGGTACGGGGACCCCTTCAAGTCCATGCGGTAGAGGAAGTTCTTCATTCTCGGCACATCTCTCGTCGAGCCGGGCCGGCCCCTTGGTGCACGGTGTGTGCGTGGGGGCCGGCCCGGGTGGGGTGTTACAGGAGGGCCTTGACGTCCTTGAGGACCTGGGTCCAGGCCTCGTCGGGGGTCTGCTTGCCCTGCTCGACACGGGTCAGGCCGTTGATGACCGCGGTGTTGACGTCACCGGACTTCGGGCCCATGTACTGCGGCACCATCGTCTTGACACTCTTGGAGAAGATCGCGCCGACCGGGGCGTCGGAGAAGAACGGGTTCTTGAAGTCCTTGATCACCGAGTCCTCGTACAGCGACACCGTCGACGGGAAGTTGCCGACCGCGCGGAACACCTTCGCCTGCTGCTCCGGAGCCACCAGCCACTTCGCCAACTCACTGGCCTCCTTGACGTGCTTGCCCTGCTTGGGCAGCGTCAGGAAGCTACCGCCCCAGTTACCGCCACCACCGGGCACATCAGCGATGTCCCACTTACCCGCGGTGTCCTTGGCCTGCGTCTGGATATACGCCATCATCCACGACGGGCACGCCAGGGTCGCGAACGTCCCCTTCGCCATACCCGTGTTCCAGTCCGGCGTCCACGCCGCGATCTTCGCCGACAACCCCGCGTTCATCGCCTTGATCGTCAGATCCCACGCCGTCTTCACACCCGGCGCGCTGTCCACCACGACCTTGTCACCGTCGTAGATACCCACCGGCTGCTGACCCAGGATCGACCGGTACATCACCGCCGGACCGTCCATGAACTTCGCACCGGGCTTGGCCGCCTCGAACTTCACACCCGTCGCGATGAACTCATCCCACGTCGGCCACAGCTTCGACACCTCAGCCCGGTCCGTCGGCAGACCCGCCTTCGCGAACAGATCCTTGCGGTAGCACATCGCCATCCCGCCGACATCCGTACCCAGACCGATGACCTTCCCATCCGGAGACGACGCCTGCTGCCACTTCCACGCCGGCCACGCCGACTTCAACTCCGCCCCGCCGTACTCCATCCAGTCATAGAACTTCCCCGGCTGCGACGTGAACTGACCGACCCAACCCTCCTCGATCGCCTCGATATCCGCCGCACCACTATTCGTGGCGAGGTGCGCCGCCAGGTTCTTCTGGTGATCCTCGGTCTTCGTGATCCGCTCCACGATCTCGATATTCGGATGCGCAGCCATGTACTCCGTGTACAACGCCTTATACCCGAACTCACCGAACGTCGCGACGGTCAGCTTCACTTTTTCGTTGCTCGCGGTGTCCGAGTCCGAACCACAGGCGGCAGTCGTCATAACCAGGGTGGCGGCGAGCAAGGAGCCCGCCACGGCGACGATCCGGCGACGCCGGATCCCGCCGTCGTTGATGAGACGCATGGATTCCTCCAACAGGAGACTGGGGTGTGTTCGTCTGCTCTTTAGGTGATGGGAGAGCGCTCTCCCATCCCAGGCAGCATGGTCTTCGTCACGTTGGGTGTCAAGAGGTGATTTCCGCTTCGTTACAAGCTCGCTGCTTGCGGGCTTGGGAGCGTAGCTCAACGGTCGAGGCGATGCACTCCAGGGGCGGTGTTCAGCAGCCCAAGATCGCCACAACTCTTCAAGAGTTGGTGCTGAAGGGGCGCCGCCCGACGGTCGGTGCGTGGTGATCCACACTCCCCGCCTCCGTCGCCAGGACGACCGCCATGATCAGCCCAGTTCCGGGAAACAGTCCCCTCGGAGCATGCTGGTAGGGCCTACTTCCGCGAAGCGGCACGATCTTGCCCGCTGTAGGGGCCGGTAAGCGCGCCCGAGCCCTGAGCGCGCATTCACGGGCGATCGGGACGGGGGCCGGGCGTGCATCCGCGAAGAAAGCACGCCCGGCCGTCTCCGGAGGCACGCGCCGAGCCGAACCGGCTGCGTACCCCACGTCACCGGACCTAAGCCGACTGGCGGGCGACCAACGTGGGTTCAAAGATCACCGAAGTGGTCCGATGCTCGGGCGCATCGATCTGCGCCAGCAGCAGCCGAGCCATTTCCGCAGCCATCTCCTCGACCGGCTGCCGCACCGTGGTCAACGGCGGCCGGCTGGCGAGCGCGGCGCTGGAGTCGTCGAAGCCGACCACGGCGACATCCCCAGGAACGCGTTTCCCATGATCACGAAGCACCATCAGGGCGCCCTGAGCCATGAGGTCGTTGGCGACGAACAGCCCGTCCACCTCGGGATGCTCGACGAGGAGCCGCTCCATCGCCCGCTCGCCGCTCTCCTGGGTGTAGTTCCCCTCGATGGAGGGGATGTACGCATACCCCCGCTGTGCCATCGCCGACCGGAAAGCGGTCAGCCGGTCGTGACCGGCGGGCATGTCCAGCGATCCGGAGATCGTCGCGATCGAACGGCAGCCACGCTGCATCAACGCGTCGGCGGCGAGCCGAGCGGCGACGGCATGGTCGATGTCGACATAGCTGATCGGCAGCGGTTCGGCGGGCCGGCCGAAGAGCACCGACGGCACGTTGGCCTCGGTGAGCTGTCGCGGAAAGGTGTCCTGCGGGTGCAGCGAGATGACGAGGGCACCGTCGAAGTGGCCCTGGCGCAGCTCACCGATGAGCTGCGTGCGTGACTCGTCGTTGCCGGCGAGCTTCAGCGGCAGGTGCAGCCCGGCCGGGCTGAGGACGCTGAGGGTGCCCCAGACGACGCGGCCGAAGAAGGGGTCGCCGAGGAAGCGCCCCATGAAGGGGTCGTCGGCGGTGCGGCTCTCGCCCTCGGAGATGACCAGCGCGACGGCTCCGGCGCGGCGGGTCACGAGAGAGCGGGCTGCCTTGTTGGGCACGTATCCGGTGGCTGCGACCGCCTCCCAGACGGTCGTGTGCAGGGCGGGATCGACGTTGCGCGTGTTGTTGATGACGCGCGAGACGGTGGCCCGGGAGACTCCGGCCGCCAACGCCACATCCTCGAGGGTTGGCAGCCGCGGCGCGGGGGTCACGTCATTGCTCATGGTGGCCTTTATACCACAAGGAGTGGAGAGCGCTCTCCGGTTGATGTCCGATTGCGCTGGTCAGGCCCGTTGCCTACAGGATCGGCCCGATCATCGCACTCCTGGAGACGTTCCGGAAGGTCGATGATCGGGCCGAGGTGGAGCACCTAGTTCTTGTAGATGCCGAACTCCCACAGCGAGTAGCCGTAGGCGGTCGCCTTCGCCGTGCCGTTCACGCGGACGTAGCGTCCGGTGGCGGTCGCGGTGATGTCGTCGAAGCCACCGTTACCGCTGGTGGTGGTGTAGACGTTCGTCCAGTTGGTGCCGTCGTTGGAGACCTGGAGCTGGTAGCCGGTGGCGTAGGCCGCCTCCCACGCGAGGAGCACGCGGTTGAAGGTCTGCACCGAACCCAGGTCGACCTGGACCCATGCGGTCGGCAGCCACTCGCTCGCCCAGCGGGTCGAGTAGTTGTTGTCGACGGCGTAGGAGGGCAGCTGCGGCCCGTTGGTGCCGGTCGGCTGGTAGCTCGACGCGGTGACCGTCTTGCCCAGGGCGATGTTCGTGCCCGGGATCGTCGGCGGCACCACCTTGAAGGACTTCTGCTCGATGCCGACGTTGCCCTGGCCGTCGAAGGCGTAGACGTACACCTTCCACACCCCGAGCTGCTCCGGTGCGGTGACCGTGAAGGCACCGTTGCCGGTCTGGGTGAACCGGACGTTGCTGAAACCGGTGCCGCCCGTGATGTGCTTGTTGCTGAACATCAGGTTGTAGCGGATCTGGTCGCCCTGCGGGTCGCTGACGCCCACGTTGACGGTGAAGGTGCCACCGGCGGGTACGGCCGTCTGGTTGCTCACGGTCATGCTGTTGATCTCCGGCGAGGTGTTCGCCGAGGGCGTGCCCGTGTAGGCCTGCTTGAGCGAGTGGTAACCCGTACGCCGCCAGCCACCGGTGAAGGTGTTGAGCCAGACGCCGCCGAAGTCGTTCTCCAGGCCGTAGTGGAACTCGGTGGCGCCGAGGGCGACCCCGGTGTGTCCGATGATCGTGTTCCAGCTCGCCGTGTACATCGCCTTCTTCTGCAGGTCGGTCGGCTCGGTCGGCACCCCGTTGATGTCGTTGGGCACCTCCCACTCGCCGTCCGGACCGGCCTCGGTGACGATGTAGGGCTTGCTGTAGTTGCCGTTGATCCAGTCCTGCTTGATGTTGCCGACGGCACCGTAGGAGTTGACCGCGAGCAGGTCCAGCGCCGGGGAGTACGCCTTGTAGTAGGTCCAGGCGAACGTGTAGGCGTCGGTCGACGTGACCGGGTGGTTGGGGTCCGCCGCGTGGATCGCGACCGCGAGCTCGTTGACGAACTTCGCGTAGCCGATCCGGCGGGCCTCGACCTCGGCCGGCGTGTAACCGTGGTCCTGCATCGTCAGGATGACCTCGTTGCCGACGTCCCACATCAGGACGCCCGGGTTGTTCTTGAGCGCGTTGACCCGGTTGACGATCTCGGTCTTCGTCGCGTTCTTGTATGCGGCGTCGTTGGCGTAGTCGGCGCCCTGGTTGAGCCAGTGCCCGACGATCACCTTGATGCCCTGCTGAGCCGCCTTGTTGAGCAGCGTGGGGGTGTTGGCGTCATCCACGCCCCAGGTGCGGATCGTGTTGACGCCCATGTTCTTCAGGTCGCGCATGTAGCCGTCGGCCGCCGCCTGCGGCGGGCCGTAGGTGAGGCCCTTGACGGTCCACGGCTGGCCGCCGACGCGCAGCTGCCAGTTGCCCTGCGTACCGGTGACGGCGACGACACTCGGACCGCCGGGGACGGCCGGGTCGGTCATCGCGGGCGCGGTGGTGCCGACCTGCTTCGACACGGAGACCGTGTCGACGCTCAGGATGCCGCCCGACGTGGTGTTGGGCGTGGGGACCGTCTCGCCGGCGATGGCGTTGGGGTAGAGGCCGCCGATCGCCAGGTCGAAGCGGAGGTAGAAGCCGTGCTGGATGGCTGCCTGCCAGGCGGCGACGCCGACCTGGCTCTCCCGGACGACCCAGGTCTGGAAGCCGTCGAGGTAGAAGCGGATCTCTTCGTCGGTCTTGGTGCGGTCGATGACCTGGGAGTACTCGTGGAAGCCGGTCTGGCAGCCGGTGCAGCTCGCCAGTCCGCTGGTGCGGCCGTTGTACTCACCGCAGACGCCGTCGGGCGCCGTGCCGCAGTGCAGGGTGTTCGACGACTGGCTGCGGCCGTTGACCCCGCTCATGATGTCGGTCTCGCCGACGCCCGGCCAGTTGTTGTAGTTGCCCCGGTAGGCGGCACCGGTGGCCCGGAAGGCGGGCCAGTAGCCCAGGCCGTTGGCCACGTTGGGCTGCTGCAGGGTGGCGGAGAACTTCAGCAGCTCACCGGGGGCGGGTGCGAAGTCGAGGCGCTGGGTCTCGATGCGGCCCGAGGTCCAGGCACCGGCACCGTCGCGGATCGCCTTGATGTTGAGCTTGCCGTTGCCGTCGAGGTAGACGTTGGCAGTGGAGGCGCTGGCGGTCTCGATCTCGCCGGTGCCCCAGTTGGCGGCACCGCCCGGGTACTGCGTACCGGTGCGGAGCAGCCAGTTGGCCGCGCTCGGCGAGGTGTTGGCCGCGCCGTTGAAGTCGTCGCTCCAGATCGTCGTCCAGTTGCCCTGCGGCGGCGGCGAGGAGCTGGGGGAGGTGCTCGGCTGCGTGCTCGGCGAGGTGCTGGGGCCGGCGCCGGTGAAGACCCGGAACTCCCACAGCGAGTAGCCGTAGCCGCTGCCCCGGGCTGTGCCGTTCATCCGGATGTAGCGACCGGAGCCGGTCACGTCGAGCGACTGCGTGCCGCCTGTGCCCGTGGTGGTGGTGTAGATCGGGGTCCAGCCGGTGGTGCCGTCGGCCGAGGTCTGGATCTGGAAGCTCGTTGCGTAGGCGGCCTCCCACACCAGCTCGACCTTGCAGATCGACTTGGTGCTGCCGAGGTCGACGCGCAGCCACTGCGGGTCGGCGAAGATGCTGGCCCAGCGGGTGCCCGCGTTGCCGTCGACCGCTGCCGAGGCCGGGTTGGCCTGGGCGTTCTCGGTGGAGGAGGCGGTGGCCGGCTGGTTCAGCGCGGCGTTGACGGTGCCACAGGTCGCCGGCGGCGTGCCGCCGAAGGAGCCGTAGACCTGGAACTCCCAGAGGGAGTAGCCGTAGCCGTTGGCCCGGACCGTGCCGTACATCCGGATGTAGCGACCGCTGCCGGTCACGTTGAGGGTCTGCAACCCGCCGGGGCCGGTGGTCGTGGTGTAGATCGGGGTCCAGCCGGTGGTGCCGTCGGCCGACGTCTGGATCTGGAAGGACGTCGCGTAGGCGCCCTCCCAGCGCAGGATGACCTGGCTGATGCTGGCGGTGGCGCCGAGGTCGATGCGGATCCACTGCGGATCGCTGTGGGCGCTGGCCCAGCGGGTGCCGACGTTGCCGTCGACGGCGTTCTCGGCGGTGTCGCCCGCGGTCTCGAGGGAGGACGCAAGCACGGGCTTGCCCTGCGAGATGAGGGTGTCGGCGGCGTTGGCCGAGGTGAGCGGGGCGATCATGATCAGCGAGGCGGCGAGGGCCGCGACCGCGGCGGGCGCTATGGCACGCCAGTGCCAGGTTTTGAGTGATCTTATGCCGGGGGAGCGGGGTTGCATGGGGGGATCTCCTGCCTAATCCAAGGTGCATCCGGGGTGTATCGACCATGGAGAGCGCTCTCCGGAGTGTTACGGCAAAATTTCGGCGCTGTCAAGGAGTGACCGCTATCGCCGCTGGCAAACGGCATTGGGGGGCGTACCGGCGGGGGCATCGGCGATCGGAACGGACTCTTCAGAGATTCGTCAGGATGACCGCGTCCACATACTTGACAGGGGGCGAGTGAGGCGGGAACCTGTGGACACGCCTGGAGAGCGCTCTCCAATGCCCACGTAGCAGTGCCGAAGGGATGACCACCCTCATGCAGACCGAGGTAATCGCCACCGACGACCGCGTTGACCTGCGGTTTCCTACCGGATTCTGGTGGGGTGCAGCGACCGCCGCCTATCAGATCGAGGGCGCCGCGAGCGTGGACGGCCGATCGCCATCCATCTGGGACACGTTCAGCGCGACTCCGGGCAAGACGGTCGCCGGGCACACGGGCGAAGAGGCGACGGACCACTACCACCGCTACCGCCAGGACGTGTCGCTGATGTCCGAGATCGGGCTCTCGGCCTACCGGTTCTCGGTCTCCTGGCCCCGGGTGCAGGCGGGTGGCCGCGGTCCGGCCAACCCGGCCGGCATCGGGTTCTACGACCGGCTCGTCGACGAGCTGATGGAGCGCGGGATCAACCCCGTCGCGACCCTCTACCACTGGGACCTCCCGCAGGCGCTGGAGGATGAGGGCGGCTGGCTCAACCGGGACACCGCGCACCGCTTCGGCGACTACGCCGCGCTGATGGCCGAGCGCCTCGGCGACCGCGTCAAGCTCTGGTGCACCCTCAACGAGCCCTGGTGCTCGGCCTTCCTCGGTTACGGCTCGGGCGTGCACGCGCCGGGCCGCATCGACCCCGCCGGGTCGCTCGCCGCGGCTCACCACCTGCTCCTCGCACACGGACTGGCGGTTCGACGGGTACGCGCGATCGCGCCCTCGGCGCAGGTCTCCATCGCCCTGAACCAGGGCGCCGTCCGGGCGGTCACGGACAGCCCGGCCGACCTCGACGCGGCCCGCCGCATCGACGGCCTGCTCAACCGACTCTTCCTCGACCCGATCCTGCGCGGCAGCTACCCCGCGGACGTGCTCGCCGACACCAAGGACGTGACCGACTGGGCCTTCGTCCAGCCGGGCGACCTCGCGGTGATCAGCACGCCGATCGACATGGTCGGCGCCAACTATTACCAGCCCGACCTGGTCAGCGCGGCCGAGGAGCCGGCGACCGGTCCGTGGCCCTTCCCGGGCTCGGAGTCGGTGGCGTTCCACAAGACGCCCGGCCCGCAGACCGCGATGGACTGGACCATCGACCCCACTGGCCTGCGGGACCTGCTGCTGCGGCTCCGTCGCGACTACAACGACGTGCCGGTCATCATCACGGAGAACGGCGCAGCCTACGCCGACCGGATCGACGACGACGGCCGGATCCCCGACGCCGAGCGCATCGAGTATCTCCACGCGCACTTCGCGGCCGCGCATGAGGCGATCGAGGCCGGGGTAGACCTACGGGGCTACTTCGTCTGGTCGCTGCTGGACAACTTCGAGTGGGCACTCGGTTACGACAAGCGGTTCGGGCTGATCCACGTCGACTACGCGACGCAGCAGCGGACGTTGAAGGAGAGCGCCCACTGGTACCGGCGGACCATCGCGGAGGGTGGCCTGCCCCGCCGATAGAGATAGCCACCCCGTCCCGCTTCGCGGCGGAGCGTGTCCAGGCAGAGGTGACGTGGGCACGCTCCGCCACGAAGCGGGACGGGGACACCGGATCGTGGCCCGGAAGACGGGCCGGGAAACGATCCACGGAGGGCGACCGGGCAGGGTTTCCCTCCAGATGGGTCCGTTCGGGCCTGCCACGGCTTTCCCTGTGGACGAGCCCGAACGGACTCAGCTGATAGCCACCGCGAGCACGGTGGCTATCAGCATGTAAGGGCCCATGGGGATCCGGGTCTGGCGCGACGCCTTGCCCAGCAGGAGCAGCGCCACGCCGGTGGCCCCCGCGAGCAGGCTCGCCAGCAGCGCCCAGATCAGCACCGCGGACCAGCCGAACCAGCCGAGGGCGAGGCCGATCGGCACGGCGAGCGTGGCGTCGCCGAGGCCGAAGCCGTTGCGGGGCAGGCACAGGAGGAAGAACAGGACGCCGAGCCCCGCCGCGGCGAGACCCGCCCGGACCAGGTTGTCCCAGCCGCCGCCGAGCGCCGCGTCGAGGGCGAGCAGCGCGGCGGTGCCGCCCGCCATGACTCCGACGAGCGGCAGCGGCAACCGGTGCACCAGGCCGTCGATGGTGCCCAGGACGATGGCGCAGCCGAGCCAGAAGGCCGCCGCGGGCCGCGGTCCGGAAAGCAGCACCACCAGGGCAATCGAGACGATTACCAGTATTTCGACGAGCCATGCCGGGGCGCCGACCCGATGGCCGAAGGGGCATCGTCCGAACGGGTTGCCGACGCTCGGCCACAGCCGGGTGCCGCACTCCGCGCAGGTCCGCCGGGCGGGCTCACCGCCCGCGACCTGATGGGTTGCGATGAGCCACCGCAGCGGCCCCGTCACCAGCGCGAAACGCACCACATTCGACAGTGCGCGACGTTCTGGCCGCTCAGAATATTCGTCATCGAATACTGTACGTATGGCCATTCCTCACCCCTTGTTACATAGGCGCGAGTCATCGTACGATCGGCCCTTCGGGGACGCCAGGGTTTACGTATACGCATGCATGATCGGGTGGGAATTCTAACGGCTGTGGTGACCGGGGGGTCGATGTGAAGCCAGCAAGCCTAAAAGGACGGTCGGCCGCGGTGGCAGCCCTGGCCGCAGCGGCGCTGACCTGCGCCCTGGTGGGCTGCGCGGCACCTGCGGAGGAGGGGACCCCCTCGAAGCCGGTCCGGCCGATCACACCCGTCACCGCCGGGCCCGCGCTCAGCTCGGAGGAGCAGGCGCTGGTCGACAAGGCATGGGCAGCCTACATGGCCCTCACCGACATCTATGTCAAGGCCGGTCAGCGCGGCGAGTACGACTGGAACGCGGACCCCGAGAAGCGACCCCTCTTCCGCTACGCCGGTGGCCGGTTCGGCTCCGCCCTGGAGCGGGACCTGGACCTCATGAAGGAGCAGGGGCTCATCCGTACCGGAGCTCCCAAGATCACATTGCGTCGGGTCGTCTCCGTGAGCCCGACCTCCATCGTCGTGGAGGCATGTGTGGACGACTCCGGCACGGACACGATCGTCAAGCAGACCCGCAAATCGGTGGCCGCACCCGGCCAGAACAAGCGTTACCCCGTCACGCTGCGCGCAGGCCTCTACGCCGACGGCGTCTGGCGCTGGGTCGAGTCGGCCGGAGATAGAGGGTCATCATGTTGATCCGTCGTGTGGCACAGCTTCTCACCGGATTCCTGGTCGCGGGTGGCCTCGTCGTCATCGCCCAGGCGCCCGCGCATGCCGACTACATCTACTGCCCGCCCAACAGCGGCTCCTGCTACATCGTCGTCACCGGTGGTGGCGGCGGTGGCGGGGGCGGCGGTGGGGGAGGCGGCGGAGGCGGTGGTGGCGGCGCCGGTCAGTGCCTGCACGAGCAGCTCGGCTGGATCAACTGCCACCGCAACGGCCTCGGCTGGTTCAATCCGACCAACTCCTGCTTCTACGACCGCCTCGACCTTCCCTTCAACGACCCCGCCTGGGGCGGCCACAACCCCGCCAACGGCTACATGTACACGGTGTGGTGCTGGGGCGGCGGCGGTGCGGGCTGGGAGGCGGTCAACACCGTCTACCTGACCAGCCCGCCACCGGGCTACGGCGGTCTGCCGTCCGCGATCAGTCTCGCCCTCCAGGCGATCAACCGGTTGCCGGTCCGGGCTCCGGTGATCCAGATCGCGCCGAACACGGGCGGGGGCCGGACTGGTCGGCCTCCCGGTCTGGATGTGGACCAACGCCGCCTCGTGGAACACGGCCACCGCATCGGCCTCCGTGCCGGGCCGGACGGTCACGGCGCGAGCCACACCCAGCAAGATCGTCTGGAACATGGGCGACGGTCACTCTGTGACCTGCGCCAATCGGGGCACCGCCTACGTCGCCAGTTACGGAAACAGGACGTCGCCCAACTGCGGCTACGCGCGCTATCTGAAGAACTCGCACAGCCAGCCGGGTGGGCGATACACCATCACGGCCACCACGACCTGGAACGTGACCTGGTCCGGTGGCGGGGCGTCCGGGTCGGTCACGATCACCCGGAGCTCCACGGCAACGATCAGGATCGATGAGATGCAGGTGGTAACGCAATGACCAGCATGACGACGAACCGACCGTCGGCCGCGCCGATCGCGGTCGCCAGGTCGGCGCCGCGACGTCGATCGATCATGCAAGGCGCCCTTGCGGTCCTGCTGATCGTCGTGGGGGCGCTGACCGCCGGTTACGTGGTGCTGCGGATGGGCACGACGCAGGATTACCTGGCCGTGGCGCGGCCGATCACCTCCGGTGCCGAGATCCAGGCGAGCGACCTCATCATCGTGCGGATCAACGAGGCGGTCGGCCTCCAGCCGGTTCCGGCCACGAAGCTGCGCTCGGTCGTCGGCCTGCACGCCAAGATGGCGCTGGTTCCCGGCGCGCTCATCACGATGGACCAGCTCACCGACTCGCCGATCCCGGCGCCGGGGTTCCAGCTCATCGGCATGAAGCTCAAGGAGGGGCACCTGCCCGCCAGCCGCCTCACCGCGGGTGCCTCGGTCCTGCTCGTCGTGCTGCCCTCGAAAACCGTCGTCGGTGGCGAGGGCCAGCCCAGTGACCTGACCCCGCCGCGCACGATCGTGGCGACGGTCGTCGACATCTCTCCCGGCGTCCAGCCCGGAGAGACGCTCGTCGACGTCCAGGTCGCGGTGACCGACGCGCCGACGGTCGCGAGCCTCTCGGCGGACGACCGCATCGTGGTCTCGCTGATGGAGAACTGATCATGCCGCTCATCGCCATGGTCTCTGCCAAGGGCTCGCCCGGTGTCTCCACCGCGGCGCTCGCCTGCACGCTGGCCTGGCCCGCTCCGACCCTGCTCGCCGAGTGCGATCCGGCCGGCGGCGACCTGCTCGCCGGCTACCTCGCCAAATACGATCTCCCGGCCGACCGGGGCATCCTCCCGCTGGCGGGCTCGGTGCTGCGCGGCAGCGCGGAGCACGACCTCACCGGCCAGCTCATCGACCTGGACCCGCCCAAGCAGAAGCGGCTGGCCCTGCAGGGCATCGCCGATCCGACCCAGGCCGCCTCGCTGCAGCCGTCCTGGGCCCGGCTCGGCGAGCTCTTCGCCCACTCGCCCTACCTCGTCATCGCCGACTGCGGCCGCCTCTCGACGCACTACGCGCCGTGGCCGCTGCTGCACCGTGCCGACCTGGTCCTGCTGGTCATGCGTCCCACCTCGCTGCGGACCGTCTCACCGGCGGTCGCGGCGATCAGCACGCTGCGCCGTGAGCTGCCCGGTGCCGAAGGGCCCAGCGGCAACCTCGGGCTGGTCCTCGTCGGCGGCGGCATCTCCGCTCGCGAGATCACCCGCAACCTCAACACTCCCGTCGTGGCCAACATCGCCTGGGATCCGAAGACCGCCGCCGCGCTCTGCGGCGACGGTCGCGGGCGTCGCAACGGACCGCTGATGAAGTCGGCGATGGGTGCCTTCGGCACCATCGACACCGCGATCCGCACCCTGCGCAACATCACCCCGATCGCGCAGTGGGACACCCAGCCCATCCCGGTGACCCGATGACCCAGCCCCGCTTCGTGCCCATCCCCTCAGCTCACGACGCCCTCGAACCGGTGCGGATCAACGGGCACAACCCGGTCTACCGAGGTCAGGTCGTGCCGGCCCACGCCGCCCGGCCGCCCGAGGTCGACTACAACGTCGTTCGGCTGCTGCACGGACGGGTCACCGACACCCTCACCCGGCTCCTCGCCGACGCGGCCAACGTGACCACGGCCTATCGGCGCGAGATGGCCGAGCGGGTCGGCCGCGAGGTGATCGCCGACTACGCCGTCGGCATGGCCCACGCCGGTCAGCCCGTCAGCCCCGCACAGGAGCAGGCGCTGCTCGACGCCCTGGTCGCCGGCATGTTCGGTGCGGGACGCCTGCAGCGGCTGCTCGACGATCCGCGGATCACCAACGTCCACATCATCGGCTGCGACCAGGTGCTGCTGCACCACGCCGACGGCTCGCGGACCCGGGGTGAGCCCGTCGCCGAGAGCGACGACGAGCTGATCACGATGCTGCAGGTGCTGGCGATGCGGGTCGCGGCGACCGAGCGGCAGCTCTCGGAGTCCAACCCCGAGCTCGACATGCAGCTCCCCGACGGGTCCCGGATGACCGTGCTCTACAAGGTCTCGCCCCGGCCGATCGTCTACATCCGCAAGCACAGCCTCTTCGACGCGTCGCTGGAGGAGCTGCGGGACCGGTTCGGAATGATCGACCTGCTGCTCTACCGATTCCTCACCAAGGCGCTGGAGTCCGGCGCCAACATCATGATCGCCGGGCTCGCGGGCTCGGGCAAGACGACCCTGCTCCGGGCGCTCGGGCGGACGATTCCAGCCGCCGAGCCCTACATCACGCTGGAGGAGTCCCGGGAGCTCGGCCTGCACGAGCCCGTCGGCGCCAACTGGGTGATCAGCCTGGAGGCGTTGCAGGGCCACGGTGAATACGACGCCAGCGGCAAGCGGCGCGGCGAGAAGACGCTGCACGACATGATGCCGATCACGCAGCGGCTCGGCGTACGCCGGGTGATCGTCGGTGAGACCCGCGGCCGGGAGATCGTGCCGATGCTGCGCGCCATGACCGTCAGCCGGGGCGCGATGTGCACCATCCACGCCCGGGCGGCTCGCGAGGTGATGGACTCGATCGTCCAGCTCGCCTGCTCCTACGGCAACGACATGGGCCCCGACCAGGCGATGCGGATGGCCGCCCAGGGCATCGACCTCATCGTCTACGTCGCGGTCGTCGACGAGCGGGCCATCGGCGGCCAGGAGCACCGCTTCGTCTCGCACGTCATCGAGGTCGGCGGCATGCGCGAGGACCGGGTCGTGATGACGAGCGTCTTCAGCCCCGGACCCGACGGCCGGGCGGTCCCCAAGCACCTGCCGGAGCGGATCCGGGACGACCTGATGGACGTCGGCTACGACCCGCGTGAGCTGATCCCCTATATCGAGGCCGGTCCCCACAACCGGGGCTCGTGGACTCGTGACCTCCACGTACAGCGGGTGAGGCGGCAATGATCCAGCTCCTGGCGATCTTCGCCTTCCTGCTGCTCGGGTCCGGTATCGCGCTGGTCGTGGTGTGGATCATCGGTACGACGAAGCCCATCGGCCCCGCTTCCCCCACCGCGCTGTGGTTCCGGGGATTCTGGCAGGGGCCCGGGCGGTCGGCGGCGGAACGGCGTACCCATCAGACGCTTTTGATCGTGGCGGTCTGCGCGGGAGCGCTGACCTGGATCTTCACCGGCTGGCCGATCGGCGGCCTCGTCATCATGCTGGCGATTCCGGGCCTGCCCTGGCTCTTCGCCTCGGCGACCGCGGAGAAGAAGGCCATCGCGCGGCTGTCGGCGCTGGAGGCGTGGACCCGGCGCCTGAGCGACTACGTGCGCAACGGCATCGGCCTCCAGGCGGCGATCGTCGCGACCGCGCGCAACGCGCCCCCGCTGATCGGGGACGAGATCCGCACGCTCGCGGCCCGGCTGCAGGCGGGTGTCAACCCGATCTCGGCACTGCGGGCATTCGCCGACGACCTCGACGACTACGGCTGCGACGAGGTCGTGGCGCCGTTGATCCTGCAGCTCGCCGATGCGGGTGAGGGTCTGCACGCAGCGCTCGTCGATGTGGCGCACGCCCTGACCGAGGAGGTCAACTCCCGGGCCATGGTGGACAGTGAGCGGTCGACCGCGCGCTTCACGGTGCGCTTCCTCACCGGATTCACCCTCGTGCTGCTGGTCTTCGGCGCGCTCAACGCCAACTACGCGGCGCCCTACAAATCGTTCCTCGGGCAGACGATCCTGGTGGTCCTCGCCGGTCTCTACATCGCGCTGATGCTGTGGATCAGATCCCTTTCCCTGCCGCCGAAGCTGCCGCGCCTGCTCCGCGCCGACCAGCAGCCCAAGGCGCCCTCCACCGAGCTCGAGCTGGTGCGCTGATGGTCCTGCAGCCCAATGTCTGGCTCGGCATCGCCGTCACCGCCGGCGCGGTCGTCGGTTATGGACTCTTCCTGCTGGTCGTGCAGCTCGTCCCCGGCCGTCCCGCGCTCGGCCCGGCGCTGCGGCGGCTGCACCCGGCCGGCGTGCAGATCGCGCCCGAGGTCGCCGCCGCGCCGCCGAAACCGCGGGAGCTGCCGATCCGGATGCCGGCGACCGACCTGAACATCCTCGGTCGCACGCCGGAGCGCCACCTCTTCAGCGTCGGGCTCTCGGCCGCGCTCGGGTTCTTCCTGCCGCTGATCATCACGGTCTTCCTCGTGGTGTCCCGGATCTCGGTGCCGATAGCGATCCCGGTCGGCGCGACGCTCGTGCTGACGGTCCTCTTCGGACTCATGGCCCACCTGGACATGCGGTCCCGGGCCAAGGCGGCCCGCTCCGAGTTCGTCCGGGCTCTGTGCACCTACTGCGCGCTCACCGCGCACCAGGTGCGGTCGGGACACGGCGCGGTGGAGGCGATGGAGCGAGCGGCCGGCATCTGCGACGGCTGGCCCTACGTCCGGCTCCGGACGGCTCTGCTCACCGCGCAGCTTCAGATGCGTACGCCATGGGAAGAGATCAAGAACCTGGCGGCCGATATCGATGTGGTGGAGCTGACCAGCTTCGCCGACATCATGCGCAGCGCCGGCAACGACGGTGCGCAGGTTTACCAGACGCTGCGTGCTCAGGCGTCGTCACTGCAGGACCAGAACCGGGCCAAGGCCGTGGAGCTGGCGAAGACCCGCACCTCCAAGCTGGACATCCCAGCAACCATGTTGATCATCATTCTTCTCGTGCTCATCGGGTACCCGCTGATGTCCAACATGTTCACCCAGTAGAAGGAAGGACACCCCCATGTTGCTGAAGATGACGGTGGCACTCTCCACCCGGATTCAGGAACTCACCAGCCCGACCCGCCGTGAGGCCGGCGAGGGCCCCGTGCCCTACGTCATCATGGTCACGGTCATCGCGATCGGCGCCGCCGCGATCGCCGCAGTCCTCATCACCTACGCCAACACCCGCCTCACCACCCTTCCGTGAGCCATGAGCGGAACGACTGAGCGTCGGCGTTTCCCGCTGCGGCCGGCCGGTCGCAGCGGGAGACACGACCAAGGTGACGGCCCCATCGAGATGGTGATCATCGCCGTCCCGACGGTGCTGATCACCCTCATGGTGATCCACGCCGGCCTCTACTTCTATGCCCGCTCCATCGCGATCGGCGCGGCATCGCAGGGAGTCAACGCGGCGCGTTCCTATGACGCCAGCGAGCGCACCACCGGGGCGGCCAAGGCGCGCGAGTTCATCGACGCCATGGGGCCGGGGTTGAACAACGTGCAGGTCAACCAGATCACCACCCCGACGTCGGTCACCGTGATCGTCAGCGGTGACATGCCGACGCTCGTCCCCGGCATCACCATCCGCGTCCTGCAGCGTGCTGTCCGTCCGATCGAGAGGGTGAGCTGAGATGTGGCGTCGCGGGTCGGACAGTGGTTCGGCCACCATCGAACTGGTGCTCATGCTGCCCGTCGCCGCCGCCATGATGACCATGATCACCTTCACCGGCCGGGTCGCCATGGCGCGTCAGGTCGCCGACTCGGCAGCATACGACGCCGCGCGGAGCGCCAGCCTGGCTCGTACCGAGGCGACGGCACGGGCGCAGGCGAACACGGCGGCGAACGCCTCCTTCGCCGGGCAGGGTTTCACCTGCCAGCCGCTGACGGTGACGCCGAATCTGACCGGCTTCGCGGTCCCTCCGGGCCAGACGGCCACCGTCACCGTCACCGTGAGCTGCAGAGTCGACCTGCGCGACATCCTCGACCTGCCGGGCCTGCCGATCAGCGACTTCATCACGCTGAACTCCTCCTTCGTGAGTCCACTCGACACCTACCGGAGCCGGACATGATGCGCATTCGCCGCGGTCGAGATGCCGGGGCCATCGCCGTCTACTTCGCCATCATCGCCCCCGCCTGGATGGCCATCGTCTCGCTCGTCATCATCGGCGGCGGTCGGGTGCGTGCGCACGAGAAGGCTTACAACATCGCGGCCGAGGCGGCCCGCGCGGCGGGACAGGCGATCGATCCGGGGTCGGCCATCCTGGGCCAGCCCAAGCGGATCAATCCGGGCCTCGCCGTGACCGCCGCCCAGAACTACCTTCGTGCGGCGGGTGCCACCGGAACGGTGGTGGTCGACAGCAATCAGATGCTCACGGTGACCGCGCGGGTCACTTACAACAACCCGATCGGCCTGTCACCAATCGGTGGTCCGACGTGGACCGCAATCGGCAAGGCGACCGCTACGCTAGTCGTTAGATAGACCTGACTCTATTAAGATCGGCCAGGAAGGGTGGGGACCATGGCACAACGACAGCGCTCCGGACGGCACTGGCTCAGTCGCCTCGTCGCGGGTCTGACCGCCCTCGTCGGCACGGTCGCAGTGGTGGCCGGTGTGCCGCTGCTGCTCATGGAGGTCGCGGGCAACCCGCTGCCGCGCCACGTGCCCAGCTTCGAGGAGATCGGCACCCTGCTGACCTCGCCCGACAACGGCTCGCTCTTCATGAGGCTGCTCGCCGTCGTCGCCTGGCTCGCCTGGCTCACCTTCTCGCTGAGCGTGCTCGTCGAGATCCCCGCGCAGCTCCGCGGGCGCCGCGCGCCCCGCCTGCCCGGCCTCGGCTTCCAGCAGCGCCTCGCGGCGATCCTGGTCGGCGCGGTCATCGCGGTCTTCGCCGGGGTCAGCGTCTCCACCGCGGCGCCGCCCGTCCCGGTGGTCTCGGTCGTCTCGTCGGGTACGCCGACCTTCGCCGACCCGACCGTCGTGAGCCCGCCCACGCACGCGCCGATCTACACCGCCGTCTACGCCTCCGTGCACGCCGGTGCCGCACACGTGGCCGAGCCGACGCAGCCGCAGATCACCCGACCCGTCTACGTGGTGCGCAAGCACGACTACCTGGGCCGCATCGCGCAGCGGTTCACCGGGGACTTCGACCGGTACCGGCAGATCGCGGCGCTCAACCCGGGCCTGATCCGCAACCCCAACCACATCCAGCCCGGCTGGCGGATCGTGCTCCCGACCGACGCCAGCGACCGGGGTGTCACCCGGCACGCGACCGGTCGGCTCGTCACCCCCTCGGTGAAGCCGCCCGCTCCGCCGACCCAGGCCCCGCCGGCACCCACTCCGGCACCGTCCACTCCCGCGCCGTCGCCGTCGGTGGCCGTCACGCCGAGCGTCGCGCCCTCGAAGGCGCCGCCGCCGTCGAAGGCACCCGCCACGCAGGCCCCCGTTGTGCAGGCCCCGGTTGCGCAGGCCCCGACCCGTGCCGCCCAGCCCGATCACTCCACGACGGACAGTGCTGCCGATCCGGGGATGCAGGTCCTCGCGGCCAGCGCCGGTTTCGCCGCTTTCAGCGTGCTCGCGGCGCATGTCGTGCTGCGGCGCCGGCGTACGCGTCGGATCAACCAGCTTCGCGTCAAGCGCAGGCGCAACGCGCCGATCTACCGCCACACCACCGAGAGCGAGGCCCGTCAGGCCGCCAAGCACCGGGCCGCCGACCGGCTCGACTCCGGTCTGCGGCGGCTCACCATCGGGCTCGGCGGACGGGCCGCCTGGGAGATGCCGGACATCGCCGCGGCGTGGCAGCACGGCGGCGATCTCGCCGTCATCCTCGCCACACCGTGCGAGGATCCGCCGTCACCGTTCGAGGTGCGCTCGCCCAACACCTGGTCACTGCCCGCGACCGCGCACATCAGTGAGTCCAGCCCGGCGCCGTCGCTCCTGCCCGGCCTGCTGAGTGTCGGCACCTGGGCGCAGGGTGGCGAGCTCTTCGTCGACGGCGAGCGCACCGGTCTGATCTCCCTCGTCGGCAACCCGCAGTGCTGCGACGACCTGCTGCGCTTCCTCGCCGCCGAGGCCGCCACGGTCTCCTGGGCCGATGACACGTCGGTCGTGGTCGCCGGGTTCAGCACCGCGGACATGGGCGCGCTCGCCGAGCTCAACCCGCGCCGGGTCCGGGTGGCGGTCTCGGTCGACGACGCCATCGCCCGGATCGCGAAGCGTGCGGCGATCAACTCGGCGATGCTGCGCGACGCCCGCACCACCGACACGATCGCGGCCCGGGTCAACAACATCACCGACACCGCGTGGTCGACCCATCTGCTCTTCATCGCCGACGCGTGGGGGGAGTATTCGCGCCAGCTCCAGAGCCTCGACGCGCAGCTCGCCGCACTCGGCCGGGTCGGTGTCGTGGTCGTCGCCACCCAGCCGTCGCCGACCCGATGGTCGGCGCAGATCAGTGCGGACGGCAGCCTGGAGATGGCGTGGCTCGCGGTGACCGGGACGACGGCGTGCCAGCTCAGCAGCGACCAGCTCATCGAGCAGGCCGAGGCGATCCGGTACGCCCGGGACTCGGAGCCGTCCGAGGTCGGCCCGCGCCACCGGCTGCGCGTCTAGCCCCCGTTCACGTTTTGCAGCAAAGCGGGCCCATTCCTCAAGGAATGGGCCCGCTTTGCTGCAAAACGTGAGTGCTTGCCGGGATGCGCTACTGGGCGGCGAGTTCCGGGTGCTCGGTGCCGGGAGCCTCCGGCGGACCGGCCGGCAGGATCGGCGGCGAGCCCGCGGCCTGCCACGCCGCGCAGACCGCATCGGCGACCACGGTCCCCTGCGGGCCGGTCAGCGTCGCCGCCTGCACCGAGCAGGCGCCGCCGGACACCGTCACCAGGAGCGCCGATCCGTCCGCCAGCGGCACGCTGAGGGTCCCGCCCTCGCGCCACCCGATGTCCGTCGGCAGCTCGCCGACCGTGACACCGGCGGGCAGAGCGCCGCTCACCGCGTCCACCGCGCTCCCGACGGGGAAGCCGGGCGCGAGCTGCGTACCCGACTCCAGGCCGGTTCCGGTCTCCTGCCGCGAGGCGACCGACGGACCGATCCCGGCCACGGTCGAGCCGGGCCACGCGGCGAAGGCGACGCCGCCCGCGAGTGCCGGCAGCAGGGCCGCCGCCCCGAACGCCATTCGCCGCCGATAGACCCGTCGGGCACCACGGCGCTCGATGTCGGCCGAACCGGTCGGCAGTGGTGGCTCGTCGCGGACGAGGGTGGACAGGACCGAGCGCACATCATCGTCGTTGCTGGTCATGCTGGTTCTCCCTTCAGGACGCCGGAGCTGTCCAGCGCCGCGCGCAGGTGGTCCAGGCCACGGGCGGCCTGGCTCTTGACGTTGCCGGTGCTGCACCCGAGGGCGGCAGCGGTCTGCTCGATCGAGAGGTCTTCCCAGTACCGCAGCACCACGATCGTGCGCTGGGAGGGCTGGAGACTCGCCAGTGCCTGGAGCAGCAGGTCACGCGTACCGTCGTCGGGGTTGGTGTTCGTCGCGCGGTCCGGGAGGTCGGCGGTGGTGATCTCCCGCCGCCATGTGCGCCGGTGCGTGGCGAGGTAGCCGTTGACGAGCATGCGGCGCACGTAGGGATCGACCTCGCCCGCCGCACTGATCCGGCGCCAGTGCACGTAGAGCTTGGCCAGGGCATCCTGGACCAGGTCGTCGGCCAGATACCAGTCACCGCACATCAGGTACGCCGTCCGCCGCAGCGCGCTGCGCCGGGCGGTCGCGTACTCGCGGAAGCCGCTCGCGATCTCTCTCACGTCCTCTCCATGCAAACGGGCACCCGGAAGGTTGCACGGTTACCCATAATGCTGACCGACCGGACAGTCCCGGTAGCGTCGAGCAGCGGCTATCTTCGCCGAGGGGCCATGCGAGATGGCTCCCCGGATTGAGGGACGTGCATGACCGCCGCCGACGGGCCCAATGACGAGCCGACGGACGCCCCACGCACCAAGCGTGGCTTCTTCGGCTGGCTGCGCAGCTTCGCGGCGATCTCCATCGTCGGGGCGGCCCTCGCCACGGTCGTGCTCCTCATCGGTGTGAGCAGCCTGCTGGCGAAGCCGTCGGCCTCCCGCGGGGTTCTGCCCATCGACCCGGGTCCGCTGCCGACGGGTGCCGATCCGCAGCCGGAGTCGAGCCCCACCGACCAGGTCTCCGCGTCGCCGTCGCCGAGCCCGGTCCGCGTCGTGGTCTCCCGGTCGCCGGGGGTCTCGAAGTCCCCGGTGCCGTCGGCGAGCGTGTCTCCGCTGGTCCTGGCGCCGGTGCGCTATGAGGCCGAGTCGGCGACGGCGTCCCGGGGGCGTACCGCCAGCGACCACGCGGGTTTCTCCGGCTCCGGCTTCGTCGACTATGAGAATGTGGCCGGCAGCTATGTGGAGTTCGCCGTGACCGCGCCGAGCGCGCGCAAGGTCACGCTGCGCATCCGCTTCGCCAATGGCGGTGGTGCGTCCCGGCCGATGGACATCCTGGTCAACGGCACGCTCGCGGCCGACGACCTGGCCTTCCCGCAGACGGGTGGCTGGCCCAACTGGGACACCCGGACCCTGACGGTCACCCTGGTCGCTGGCGCCAACCAGATCCGCCTGGTCGCCACGAACGGCGAGGGCGGCCCCAACGTGGACTACCTCGAGGTCGCATAACACCAACTCTTCAAGAGTTGCGGCGGTCTTGGTGCGCGATGCGGTCAGGGGCGGTGCTGGATGAGGGCGTGGGCGCCGGTGGTGCGCCAGGGCTCGCCGGTCGCGTCGAGCTCGGCCACCGTCGACGGCGCGAGGCCCGTGATCACTTCTGACTTGAGGGTACGCAGCACCAGCACCGGCGTCGGGAAATACTCCGTCAGCTCGGCGAACGACGTGGTGGGCGGGTAGAGCCGGTCCCCGACGAGCCGCCGATAGTGCAGGTCGCCCTTGAGGATGGTGATCCCCGCATCCGCGATCTGCGCCTCGAACTCCGGCGGCATCTGATTGAACGACATCGGGGCTGCCTGGAAGGCGTCCCGGCGGAGGTTGAGCCGCCCGTCGTGCCGGGCGCGCACCAGCCGGGCGGCGAGTTCGGCGGGGCGTCCCGGCTCTGCGGCGAGCCGGTCCACGGTGGCCGTCAGATCGGCGGCGATCACGTCGGAGACGAAGTAGGGGAACGGCTTGACGTGCAGGTCGACGACTCCGGCCAGCCCCGATTCGAGCAGGCTGTCGATGAGGAAGAGGTCGGCGATCAGCTCCCGACCGGCGTTGTCGGCGAAGTAGGCGACGGTGGGCGTACCGATGGAGAGGAACCCGAGCACCTCGGACCGGTCGTCGCGGACGAAGCCGGTGGCCGCGTCGCTCGCGCCGCTCTGGAGCCGGAAGCTGAGGTCGGAGCGGTTGCCCCAGACCGCCGCCGCGAGCAGGTCGGGCAGCTCGTGCGGCATCGTGTCGAGGAAGTGCGGCAGCCCGGGATCGGTGAGCTCACCCTGCTTGAGGAAGCCGAACGGGTCGCGATGGTGCTCCGACCAGCGGGTGATCGCGAGGATCCGGCGGTAGAAGTAGTTCTCGGCGCGCAGGAACGGCGACGGGTCCCAGGCACCGCTGGTGAACTCGGCACCCAGCGACACGAGCGCGGTGTGCTGGTCGAGGGTGAGGTCGGTGTGGCTGCGGAGCTGCTTGATGATCGCTGGGTGCCGTTCGTGCAGCACCCGCCACGGAAACGAACCGGGCTCGCTGCTGGTGATCTCCGGTGCGTCCACGCCGCGATTATGCCCGTTCCCGGGGCCCGATAACCGGCAAAAGATCGGCGCAACTCTTCAAGAGTTGCGCCGATCTTGCCTACCCCGCGGTCAGCTGAACGGGAGGGTGATCTTGGTTTGGTTGCCGATCCCGAGGTTGGTCGTGGTGGAACCGATCGCGTTCCAGACCTCCACCTTCACGATGCCGCCGGCGAGGTTGCCCAGGGCGCCGGTGGCCGAGAAGGAGCCGGACGCCTGGGTGTAGTGCTCCCAGCCCGCCACCGGATCCGTCGGGAAGTAGCTGAACGTCTCGACCCGGTCGAAGCTGCCGTTGCCGGTGAGGTCGTAGGAGACCCGCACCTGCGTGGCGTTGCCGACGTTGGTGCCGGCGTCGACGAAGAGGTCGAAGGTGGTCGCCCCGCCGCTGTAGGTGGCGGTGAGACCGGTCGCGGTGTAGGTGAGCGGGTTGTGCGGGGTGCCGTTCCACTCACCGGCGGCCGCGCTGATCGTCGCGCTCGCCGCGGTGCCCTGGGTGCCGGGCAGCGTGCCGCCGGCCTGCGGGTAGCGGACCGCCGTGAAGGACGTCGGCGGGGTCGAGGGCGACGGGGACGGGCTCGTCGGCGGGGTGCTGCAACCGCCCCAGACCTTGAAGTCGAAGAGCGAGTAGCCGTAGGCCGTGCCGCGGACCGTGCCGTTGAGGCGCACGTAGCGGCCCGATCCGGTCGCGGTCACGTTGTCCGTGCCACCGTCGCCGGTGGTGGTGGAGTAGACCGTGGTCCAGGTCGTCCCGTTCGTCGAGGTCTGGATCTGGTAGGACTTGCCGTAGGCGGCCTCCCAGAGCAGCGCCACCGAGGCGATGTTCTGCACCGAACCCAGGTCGACCTGGATCCACTGCGGGTCGCTGAAGGCGCTGCCCCAGCGGGTGGTGGTGCTGGCGTCGAACGCGAGGTCCGCCGTGTAGGCACCCTCCACACTGGACGCGGTGGCCGGCTTGCCCTGGGAGAGCAGGACGGCACCGCCCCCGCCGCAGCTCGCCGACGGGGAGGGCGACGGCTGGGTGGAGGTGGACGGCTGCGGGCTCGGGTTGCCGCCGCCGTTGGCGTTGCCGCCGCTCCAGGTGAAGGCCCCGGAGGTCACGGTCTTTCCCGCGGGTACGGCGAGCGTCGTGCCGTTGGAGAAGGTCACCGTGATCGCCGCGTTGGTGATGTTGGAGGCGACGTAGGTGCGGGCCGAGCCCTTGAGGAACACCTTGGCGAGCGGGTGGTTCGCCGTGATCGTCGTGTCCACGTTGCCCAGCGCGGCGAGGTTGCGGATCCAGTGGAACGTGTGCGCCTTGCTCTCGCCCTCCTCGGAGGTGAAGCCCGGGTTGGCCCGGAAGTTGGCGAGCGCGGTGTCGCCGTTGCCGAGCGCCTGGAACTCCCAGATGATGTCCTGCCAGACCGTGGGCGGGCCGCCGTTGTTGGTGACCAGCTCGTTGTAGTTGGTCGTCACGTAGCCCGGGTTCTCGCCCATGTAGAAGTGGCCGCCGGTGACCGGGAGCATGTTGATGCCCTGGATCATCTCCGGCTCGCCGGAGAACCAGGTGGCGTAGGCGCCGCCGTCGCCCCAGACCATGCCTACCGTGTTGTGCGCGAAGGTGCTCGGGAAGTTCTGGTTGCGCGAGTCGAACCAGTACTCCTGGATCGCGGCGGACTGCGTGGTGTAGATGAAGATGCCGGCGTCGCGGACCGCCGCGTTGCCGGTCGCCTGGCCCCACTGGATCAGGGCGTTGGCGAAGTTCATCCCCTCGGACGAGGACTCCTGGTTGTTGCCCGAGGCGAAGGCGCCGTGCCCGGCCGCCCAGTCGTGACCGGCGAAGATGTCGAAGTCACGCAGGTACGGGAAGCGGGTGTCGCTGCGGTCGTAGTTGTTGGCGTCGCGGATCAGCATGTCGACCATGCCGCCGTACTGGCCGGTGGTGGCCCAGGCCGGGTCGAACTTGGCGAGGGTCGCCGCCGCGGCGATGAAGTAGCCGTAGTGGAAGTGGTGGTCGTTGAGCTCCTGGTCGGAGCCGTAGGACGCCGGGTAGCCGATGAGGGTGCCCCAGGCCGGGTTGTAGTAGAAGACGTGCGCCGCCTCGCCCGGCGACGCGGTGAACCAGTCGGTGAGCCGGGTCCGGATCACGTTGAGCGCCGCGGTCCGGATGCTGGTGAGGTTGAGCTGGTCGGCGATCTCGGCGACGCGCGCCGCCCGGCCGAGGCCCTTGCCGTTCCAGTAGGTGTCGTCACCCCGGAAGTCGGCCGGGTTGGCGAGCTCCGCGTTGAGGTAGTTGGTGATCGTGGTGAGGTCGGCACCGCTGCTGTCGGCCACGGCGGGGATCTCCGGCAGCACACCCTGGTACTTCATGCTCGTCGTGAACGCCGAGGTGCCGGTGAGCACCTTCATCGTGCCGCGCGCCGAGACGTAGGTGTTGGCGATCGGCGTCGAGCCGCTGAGACTGTTCCACTGGTGCGGGTAGAGCGCCACCACCGTGCCGCTCGCCGAGCCCTCACGGGCCGTCGTGGTGTAGGTGTAGGTGGTGTTCAGCGTCGCCGCCGCCTGGTTGTAGGCGTAGCTCACCCGGGTGCCGGTGACGTGGGCGTGCGCCACCTGGCCGTAGGTCGCGGCGAGCGCCGTGCGGTCACTGCCGACCGGCAGCACCGCCACGGAGAAGAAGCCCTTGCCCGCGAGGGTCGAGCTGATCACCGTCCCGGAGACCGTCCAGGTCGCGCCGGTCGGCGCGTAGGCGACGTAGTCCTTGCCGGCGATGCTGAAGCCGATGGTGGTGCCCGAGTTGGACCACACCGTCGGGGTGCCGTTGACCGTGATCTGGGCGTTGCCGCCGGTGATCTGGTAGTAGCTGAACGGCAGGCCGTGACCGATCGTGGCCTTCATCGTCCGCGTGCCGTCACTCCAGTAGGGCGTGACGGTCCAGTCGGTCCAGCCGTCCACCCGCACGTCGGGAGCGTTGAGCCCGGCCACGCCCACCCGGATGTTCTCCGTGTAGGGGTAGTGGTACTCGCCCGGCCCGGTCGCCGAACCGCTGATCGCGGCGGTCGTGTTGTAGGACAGGCCGATGCCGTTGTTGAACGTGTCGTAGGAGACCGGGTGCGCGTGCAGCGGCTCGCTGAAGGTGCAGTCGAACTTCTTCCACAGCAGCGAGGACCACCAGTCGTTGGTGGGGATCGCACCGGCCGGGGCGTTGGCGGTCACGTAGGCGCGCGGGTTGCTGCCGACACTGCCGCAGCCGACCGGGGACGCGGCCCCCGGCGGCAGGGTGTCGGCGTAGCTGCCGGCGCCGACGGTCCCGGCCTCGGCGGGCTGGGACGCGACGAAACCGGCGAGGCCGACGGCGAGACCGACAGCGGTGCTGACGGCGAGGGCGCGCAGCCCGGACCGGTGGCGACGGGTACGGAGCAGGCCGGATCTGAGCGGACCGGCGCGGTGGCTTCGAGGATTCTCGCCGCCCGGGGACGTATCCCGGATCGAGAGTTCCATGGGTTCCTCCGATATGGAGAGCGTGGGCGGGGGCGGGTGGGGCGAGCGATCCCGAGGGACGTGAGAGCGCTCTCTTTGCGAGGAAGTTAACCCGTGTAGGTGAAGACGTCAATGTTTCCCGTCGATGACAGTCGAGTAACCGAAATCCTTGCTGGCAGGGGTATCCGGCGTCGCGGTCGCTGCGAGGTTGGTTGACGATGTCCGTGAGAGCGCTCTCACGGACATCGACGGGTGCGCGTACCCTCGGCGAAAGCGCACTGTTCGCGCTCTCCCGTGCTCATAGCGCGCAACGGCCCGGCCGCGCGGGGCGCGACCGGGCCGTTGTCGGGAAGATCTAGAGGGCTGCCTTGCGGGCGTTGAGCGCGTCGCGGCGCTCGGTGAAGCGGGTCGCCTGCTCGTCGAGTCCGCGCAGATAGGCGACGAGCTCCTCGCGGGCCGCCTCGCCGTCGCCGGAGAGCCCGGTCGCCTCCATCGCGCCGAGCTGGCGCAGCACCGGCCAGATCACCTCGTCGTGATGGATGCGCAGGTCGTAGACACCGGCGAGGGCGATCTGCACGGACTTGCGGCCGAAATTCTCGATCGTGTAGCCGGGCATCTGGAACTTCTTCACCACCTCGGTGATGGCGCGCATCGCCGTGTTGGGCGCGAGCTGGAACGCCGCCGCGAGCAGGTTGCGGTAGAAGAGCATGTGCAGGTTCTCGTCGGCCGCGACCTTCGCGAGGAGCTGGTCGCAGACCGGGTCGCCGCTGATCCGGCCGGTGTTGCGGTGCGAGACCCGGGTCGCCAGCTCCTGAAAGGAGACATAGGCGATGGACTCGATCGCACCGTCGTAGTCGCTGGTGAAGCCGCCGCCCATGTGGACCATGCGGGCGCGTTCGAGGGCGATGGGGTCGACGGCGCGGGTGACGGTGAGGTAGTCGCGGATGGCGACGCCGTGTCGTCCTTCTTCGGCGGTCCAGCGGTGGACCCAGGTGCCCCAGGCGCCGTCACGGCCGAAGAGGGCGGCGATTTCGTGGTGGTAGCTGGGGAGGTTGTCCTCGGTGAGGAGGTTGACGATGAGGGAGGTGCGGGCGACGTCGCTGAGCTTGGACTGGTCGGGGGTCCAGGCCTGGCCGCCGAGGACGCCGTCGTAGTCGGTGCCCTGGCTCCACGGGATGTACTCGTGGGGGAACCACTCCTTGGCGGTGGCGAAGTGCCGGTTGAGGTTGACCTCGACGACCGGCTCCAGCTCCAGCAGCAGCGTCTTGGTGTCGGTGATCTCGGTCGTCACGGGATGCCTCCAGTCGGGTCCGAATCTACGGTACCGTAGGTTACGGCACCGTAGCCAGGATGGCGTCAGTCGATCTCATCTTCTGAACCGGCCAGCGACTCGGGCGTCGGTGCCGAACCGCCCAGGTGGGCGGGAACCCACCACTCGTCGTCGGGGCCGGCGGGCTTGTCCGGGTACTCCTGCTGCGCGCGGTCGAGCAGCGCGCTCATCCGGCTGTGCAGCTCGGCGGCGACCACGTCCTGCTTGTCGCGGCGGGTCGGCTGGAACGGCTCGCCGATGAGGATCGAGATCGGCACGTGCCGCTTGGTCAGCTCCCGCTTGCGTCCCTTGGTCCAGAGCCGCTGGGTGCCCCAGAGCGCCATCGGGATCAGCGGCGTGTCCGTCGAGGCCGCCATCCGCGCCGCGCCGCTCTTGATCTCCTTGACGGTGAAGGACTGGCTGATCGTCGCCTCCGGGAAGACCCCGACGACCTCCCCGCCCTTCAGCGCCGCCAGAGCCGCCTTGTAGGAGGCGAGTCCGTTGTCCCGGTCGACCGGGATGTGGTGCATGCCGCGCATCAGCGGTCCGGCGATCCGGTCCGCGAAGATCTCCTGCTTGGCCATGAACCGCACCTTGCGCTTGGCCGGGTTGGCGCCGAGGCCCGCGAAGATGAAGTCGAGGTAGCTGATGTGGTTGCTGGCCAGCACCGCGCCGCCCTGGCGCGGGATGTGCTCGGCACCGTCGATCGTGATCCGGAGATCGAGCACGCGGAACAAGGTCTTGGCCAACGCGATGACCGGCGGGTACACGAAATCGGACATGGGGGCAAGAGTAGTGCCGCGCGGGGCTGTCGAGCCCCGCGCGGTACCCATGTGTGATTAACCCTTGATGATCTTGTCGCCCTCGACGGTGATCCGGGCCGAGCCGAGCTTCTTCGCGGCGGGTCCGTTGGCGACCGTACCGTCGGCGATCTTGAACTTGCTGCCGTGGCAGGCACAGTTGATCGTGCCGCCTTCGACGGAGGAGACGAGGCAGCCCTGGTGGGTGCAGGTTGCCGAGAACGCCTTGAAGACGTTCGCCTCCGGCTGGGTGACGACGATGTCGTCGGACTCGAAGATCTTGCCGCCGCCGACCGGGATGTCCGTGGTCTTCGCCAGCTCCTTGCCCGCGGCGGGCGCGGTGGTGGCGCCGCCCGTCGAGGTGCCCGGTGCGGGCTGCTGCGCGCTCTGCGTGGGCGCCGCGTCCGTGTCGCCGTAGGCTTCACAGCCCGCGACCAGCGCGGCCACCCCCGCCACGCCGATGGCGCCCGCGCCGCCGAGCACCGCACGCCTGGTCCGATTTTCCTCGCTCATAGCCATACCTCCTGATGATCAGAGTGTCAGAGTTTGACGCCGACGGTCGTGAAGAACCAGACCGAAGATGTGAGCCACAGGGCGATGAGCACGGTGAAGACCAGCCCCCCGACCAGCGGCAGGACCCACCCGGGCAGGTTCTTCCTCGGCAGGATGAGCATCTTCACGGTGAAGGCGCCGAAGAAGAAACAGCCCAGCAGGGAGTGCAACGTCGTTCGCAGGTCGAAGGTCGCGAAGCCGACGGCGTAGAGGCAGTGGACCATCACCGGCAGGGTGAACAGGAAGGCGATCCGCCCCGACCAGCGGTGCAGCGGTGCGGCCCAGCTCGGGGCGAAGGAGCCGAGCTTGCCCCACATCGCCAGCGCCGAGACGAGCTGGAGGACGGCGAAGAAGGCGGCGCCGGTGGCGAGCCAGACCTTCACCGTCAGCGGGCCGGAGAAGCCGGCGACGCTGACGGCGATCCCGGTCGGCGGGTGCAGGCTCCCGTAGGCACCGAGCACCACGCTCACCGCCGCGCCGATCAGGATCGGGACGAGCAGGCCGGCCGCGACCGGCGCCGACGTCGGCTGCGGTCCCCGTTCGATATCAGTGGTCATCTCAGTGTCCTTCTAGTTTGCGGTGAGGGAGCCGTCGACGGGCGCCGCGGTGATCGGCTCCCCGCCGACCGTGACCGCGCCGGTGGCCGGGTCGATCGGCGGTGCCGGGGCCGGCTCGCCGTCGGTGGTGACCACGCCGACCTGGCTGCCGTCGGGCAGCACGATCCAGCCGCCGACCACCTTCGCGTTACGCACCTGCGCGACGGCGCGGTAGAGGCCCGACGGCTTGCTCACCGCGGGTGCGGTGAAGGTGAACGTCCTGCCCGCCGCGGTCACCGTGCCGGTCGCCTTGCCGCCGCCGAACGTACCGGTCAGCGCAGCGCCCTTGGCCCCGGTCAGCGCGAGCTTCCCGTCCGCGGCCGTGCCCTGCAGCCAGGCCTCGGCCCGCCTGCCGTCGCAGAGGTACGCCACCGCGACGCCGTCCTTCACCGAGATGGCGATCGACGCCGCGCCACCGTTCGTGGAGCCCGCCCAGACCGCGTTCACCGTGGCGGGCGCGGGCGCGGCGGAGCTGGCCGCCGCGGTGGGCGCAGCCTGCGTGGTGGCGACCACGACGGGATCGCCGTCAGCGCCCGCCTGCCGCTGGAAGTCCTGCGCGGTTGCGATCGAGCTCGCCGCGATCAGCCCCACCGCGATGGCCGCGCCGACCAGCAGGGTGATCAGAGGAGTGTTGCGCTTCATGGCACCCATCGAATCGTGCCGGAGGGGGTCCGTCTGCGTACTAGTACGCACAGCGGATTTGTGACAGTCTCACCGGGTGCCGGGCCAGTCTCCGCCAGCCGCGCCGCCGGTCCGCGTCGCGGTGTGGGCAGTTCACCTCGTGCTTCCGCTGCTAGGACTGTGGTTGCTGCTCGCGCAGCCGGCGGTGGACATCGAGTGGCACGACTCCGTCAGCCACTTCTGGCTGGTCCTCGTCATCGCCGGAATCAATGTCGTGCTCGGCGCCAGGATGAGCGCCGCCGCGAAGTTCCGCGGCGACGCGCGCCTCTTCCTCGTCTCGCTCGCCTTCCTCGCCAGCGCGGGCTTCCTGATGCTGCACGCGCTCGCGACGCCCGGCGTCCTGGTGCACCACGCCAACATGGGCTTCGACATCTCCCAGCCGGTCGGCCTCGTCGTCGCCGCGGTCTTCGCCTTCGCCTCGTCGCTGCGGCTCGACGGCGCCCGGGCCGCCGCCGTGCTGCGCTCGCAGCTCGCCCTGCAGGCCGGGCTCGCCCTGGTGATCCTCGTCTGGGGGCTCGTCGGCCAGCTCGACCTGCCGCCGCTCAGCGCCCGCCCGGGGCCCCGCGACGTGGACGGCCCGCTCACCTGGATCGCACTGGGCGCGGTGGTGCTGTTCCTGGTCGCCGCGTTCCGCTACCACCGGATGCACCGGCGGGCTCCGGCCGCGATGCTGGTCAGCGTGCTCACGGCGTTTGCGCTGCTCGCCGAGGCCACGCTCGCGGTGGTGCTGGCCCGCAAGTGGGCGCTGTCGTGGTGGGAGTGGCACGTCCTGCTCGCCTTCGCCTTCGGGTTCGTCGCCTACAGCGCCTACGTGGAGTACAAGCGGGAGGGGTCCAGCGCCGGGATCTTCGATGCGATCACGCTGGAGGAGACGGCCCGCGCGATCCGGGCCGAATACGGCGCGGCGCTTGAGGAGCTGGTCACGGAGTTGCAGGAGCGCGAACGCGACGGGGTGACCGAATCGAGTGCACCGATCGCCGCCCGGCTCGCCGAGAAGTTCGGGCTGACCGAGGGGCAGACCGCCGTACTCGACAGGGCCGCCGCCGCGCTCTCCGCGGAGCGTGAGGTGAGCCGCCGCCTCGGGACGCTCTTCCATCACTATCTCTCGCCCGACGTGGCCGCGGCCCTGCTCGCGGACCCGGAGCAGGCCGCGCTGGGCGGCTCGGTGGTGGAGGTGACCGCGCTCTTCGCGGACCTACGCGGATTCACCACCTTCTCCGAAGGGGTGGCGCCCGGCGAGATCGTGGAGATGCTCAACCGCTATCACGGCGTGGCGGTGCCGTGCATCCTCGACAACGGCGGCACGGTGGTGCAGTTCGTCGGCGACGCGCTGCTCGCGCTCTTCAACGCGCCCGCCCGCCAGCCCGACCATGCCCTGCGGGCGATCCGGGCCGCGCTCGCGATGCAGCGAGCCGTCGACGGGATCGCCGCTGGCCAGCCCGACTGGCCGAGGTTCCGGATCGGCCTCAACACCGGACCCGCGCTCGTCGGCAACATCGGCAGCGAGACCCTGCGCGGCTTCAACGCGATGGGCGACGCGGTCAACGTCGCCGCGCGGCTGCAGACCCTCGCCGAACCCGGCCAGGTCGTCGTCGGCGCGGCGACCCTCGCGCTGGCAGGCCCGTCGGCGGTCCAGGCGGTCCCGCTCGGCGAGCTTGCGGTCAAAGGCAGGATCCAGCCGGTACGCGCGTTCGCCGTCACCGGGTGGACACCGGCGTGACCTCGGATTTCTGGTCCCAGCTCACCGAGGCCGAGCAGGCCGAGTTCATCCGGCGCAGCGGTCGGCGGCACTGGCGCCGGGGCGACGTGCTCTGCCGCCAGGACGACGACTCCGACTGGGTGGCGTTGATCGAGGAAGGCCGGGTCAAGGCCTCCAACCACACCGCCGGTGGATCCGAGGTGGTGCTCGCCGTCCGGGGACCCGGTGCGCTGCTGGGGGAGTTGGCAGCCGTCGACGCGCAGCCCCGGTCGGCGACGGTGCAGGCGCTGGAGCCGGTGACCGCGCTGGTGATGCCGCCGCACGAGTTCCAGGCATATCTGCAGGCCAACGGCCGGGTGGCGCTGCTGCTGATGCGGGTGCTCGCGGAGCGGCTGCGCGACGCCGACCGCAAGCGGATCGAGTTCGGCGCCCAGGACAGCACCGGTCGGGTCGCCGCCCGTCTGGTCGAGCTCGCGGAGCGGTTCGGCGCACCGGTCGCCGAGGGCATCCAGATCGCGCTGCCGCTGTCGCAGGACGAGCTGGCCGGCTGGGTCGGGGCCTCGCGGGAGGCGGTGAGCAAGGCGCTCGGCGTGCTGCGCGGTGCGGGCTGGATCCGCACCAGCCGGCTGTCGGTGGTCGTCCTCGATCTCGAAGCATTACGCGACCGGGCCCGCTAGCAGCACCCGCCACGTGACCGCCGGCGGCGTTGCTCGTCACATTATGTGCAAAAACCGCACACGGCGGCGCCGTACGCCAGGCCGGCTGCCGCGAAGCGGGCGCTCCAATCCGACAGATCGTGGGATGACCAGGCCCGATGGTTATCGTCTAATGTGAATGCGCCGCAGCGGCGGACTCCTCTGTCAGATGCGCACATCGCGACAGTATTGCGATCGGTGCGATACCGCCCGACGGGACTTCTCACGCGGCAGGCCGTATGGCATTCTGACGCCCGACATGGGGGAGACAGATGCGGGAAATAGCCGGATACCAGATCGTGCGCCGTCTTGGCGAAGGCGGCATGGGATCGGTCTATCTTGCCGAGGCGCCGGACGGGCGCCAGGTCGCGGTCAAGGTGATTCGCAGCGAGCTGCTCGAGCGTGAGGAGTTCCGGGCCCGCTTCCGCAGCGAGGTGACCCGGGCGCAGACGGTGCCGCCGTTCTGCACCGCCGAGGTGATCGAGGCCGACCCCGATCACGATCCTCCCTACCTGGTCATCGAGTATGTTGACGGACCCAACCTGGCCCAGGCGATGCGCGAGTCGGGCCCGCTCAAGGGCGCCGCGCTGCACAGCCTCGCCGTCGGGGTCGCCACCGCGCTGACCGCGATCCACGGCGCCGGTGTCGTGCACCGCGACCTCAAACCCGGCAACGTGCTGCTCTCCCGGGGCAGCGTCAAGGTGATCGACTTCGGCATCGCCCGGGAGGTCGACACCTCCACCGCGCTGACCAGCCACAACCAGGTGATGGGCACGGTGCCCTACATCTCGCCGGAGCGGCTCGCCGGGTCCAGCGGGCTCACCGCGGCGGCCGACATCTTCGCCTGGGGTGCCGTGATCGCCTTCGCCGCGACGGGGCGGACGCCGTTCGGCGGCGACACCCCCGCCACGACGGCGATCCGGATCATGACCGAGCCGCCGAACCTCGACGGGCTGACGGGTCCGCTGCGCGACATCGTCGAGCGCACCCTCGCCAAGGATCCCGAGGAGCGGCCGACCGCCCGTGAGCTGCTCGACTTCCTGCTGACCGGGTCCGTCGCCGCGCGTACGGTGGCGGTGCCGAAGGATGTCGCCGCGGTGCGGGCCGCGACCACGGTCGATCTCGGCTCCACTGTGGAGAAGCGACCGGCCGGGCGGGGTCGACGGATCGCGCTCATCGCGACCGCCCTCGTGCTGGTGGCCGGGATCGCCGGTGCCGGAGCCTATGCGAGCGGGTTGTTCACCCCCGGCGGAGCGAGCGCCGACCCGATCACCACGCCGACCGCTCAGACCACCGCGTCGCCCTCGCCGCTGCCGTCGCCGTCGACCGCGTTCAGCGGCGAGCAGCAGCTCGCCGCCGGGCTGCCGCTCCTCCACAACGAGACGCTCACCAAGATCGGCCTCTGGATCGAGCGTGAGGACAAGCCGAAGAAGGCGACCTGCAAGCTCAGCGCGGACGGGTTGACGGCGACGGTCGCCGCCGTGCTCTACGCCTGCCCCGGGCCGAAGGACAGCCTCGGCGACACCGCCGTCTTCGTCGACGTGCGGGCGTCGCCCGGCACCTGCGCCGCGATCTGGTGGCGCAAGAGCAACACGGTCGGCTACGTCCTGCAGCTCTGCGATCTGATCGCCCAGTTCGGCGTGCACCGGAAGGCGTCGACGGACAACTACTCGATGACGTTGAACGCTCCCGTCAACGACAAGCCCACGCGGATCGGCGTCGTGATGATCGGCAGCCAGATCACCTTCTACCAGGACGGCGTCTCCATCGGCGCCTGGACCAACGTCGAAGTGGCGAAGGGCTGGGTCTCGCTCGGGACCTTCCAGAAGGACGAGGGCTCGAACGACCCGGCGCACCAGGCCCACTTCACCAACGTCCGGATCTACGGCACCTCCGGCAGCACCCAGCCGGCGTCGCCGTCGGCGAGCCCGTCGTCCTGACGTAGCGCGTTTCACGCCAAGATCGCCGCAACTCTTCAAGAGTTGGTGCTTCAGGCCGCCAGGCCTTAACACCAACTCTTGAAGAGTTGCGGCGATCTTGTGGTTGGGTCAGGCGGTGACTGCGTCGGCGACGACGACCGTGACGTTGTCCGGTGCGCCCGCCTGGAGCGCGAGCTTGATCAGCCGGTCGGCGCACAGGCGCAGCCGCGGATGGGCGGCGAGCACCTCGGTGATCGCCTGGTCGGTGACGATGTCCGAGAGTCCGTCGCTGCAGATCAGGAACCGGTCGCCGACCCGCACGTCGATGATCGCGACCGTCGGCTCGAAGTGACCGCCCTGCACCGCCTGCGTGATCAGCGAACGCTGCGGGTGGTGCCGGGCCTCCTCGCGGGGGAGCAGGCCCTGGTCGACGAGCGACTGCACGTAGGTGTCGTCCCTCGTGAGCTGCTCAAGCTTCTCGTCGCGCAACCGGTAGGCGCGGGAGTCGCCGACATGCAGGATCGCCAGGCGCTCCTCGCGCAGGAAGAGGGCACTCACCGTCGTGCCCATGCCGTCGGTCGCCCGATCGGTCTCGGCCACCTGCCGGATCCGCTGGTTGGCGGCGTCGATGGCGGCTCGCATCAGGGTCAACGGGTCCTCGTTGTTGACCATGGTCTCGACCTTCGCCAGGGCGGCGATGACGATCTGACTTGCGACCTCACCCGAGGGCTGCCCGCCGATGCCGTCCGCGACGGCGATCAGGTGCGGTCCGGCATGTGCCGAGTCCTCATTATTTGGCCGAATCAGACCAGGGTCGGTCACGGCCACGGAATGCAGGATCAGGCTCATGGTCCATAGCCTGCCCTGTCGACCGTCGAATTGTCTCTAGGCAGTTCTGCCTATTGTTAGCCGGTGACACCGACAGCCCTCATCGGCCGGCGCGGGGAGCTCGCCGAGCTCACCCGGGCCTGGTCCCGCGTGACGTCGGTCCAGGCCGGGCCCAGTGTCGCGGTCATCACCGGCGCGTCGGGCATCGGCAAGAGCCGACTGGTACGCGAGGCGCTGCACTCCTTCACCCCCGCGCCCGTGCCGGTGCTCGCCGGGACGGCCAGGCTGCACGATCCGGCGCCCTACGACTGGCTCGCCGCCGTGCTGAGCCGCCGGGACGTCCACGACGCCTCCCTGCCGCCGGACGGGCTCGCCTGGCTTGCCCAGCACCCCGACGCGCCCGCGGTCCGCTACGCCCCCGGCGCCCTGCTGCGGATCGCCGTGCGGACGGTCCGGGCCCTGATCGGCACCGGACCGGCCTGCCTCGTCGTGGAGGACCTGCACGCCCTCGACCCGGCCAGCCTCAACCTGCTCGGTGAGCTCGCCGACGAGCCGGGCCTGCCCGCGCTGCTGCTGATCACGAGCCGTCCACCGGAGCATCCGCTGGTGGCGCGGACGGTCGCCCGGCTCGCCGGTGCCCCCGGTGCGATCCGGCAGCACCTGGGCCGGCTCAGCGTGGCCGAGGTGGCGGAGTTCCTCGACGACCGGTTCGGCGACGGTGTGACGCCGGAGCTCGCCGAGGCGGTCTGGTCGCGGACCAACGGCAACCCCTACTGGCTGATGGAGCTGCTCGCCGCCGTACGGGGACACGAACCGCAGGCGCTCGTCACCGAGCCGCTCCCGGCCCACCTGAGCCTCGACGCGGCACCGCTGTCGGAGTCGGCCGAGACGCTCTTCACCTCGGCCGGGGCGGACCTGACCGGGCGGGAGGAGGAGGTGCTCGCCTGCCTCGCCGCCGGGATGTCCAACAAGCAGGTCGCCCGCTCGCTGGACATCTCCGTCAAGACCGTCGCCGTGCACGTCTCCAACCTGCTCCGCAAGACCGGTTCGGCCTCGCGGACCGAGGTCGCGCTATGGGCGCTGCGACGGGGTTGAGCCCGGCCGGGACCAGCGCTGCTCCAGGTCCTCGACGATCCCGTCGCGCTGCGAGAGCAGCCCGGCGGAGTGGCGGACGTCGTCGACGGCGAGCTCGCTGCGCCGCCGCTGCGACCAGGCCCGCGAGCCGTCGGCCTCGGCGCCCGCCGCCGCCTCGAAGTTCTGCTCGCCGACCGCGAGGCGCCGGGCGTAGAGCCGGTCGTAGGTCGTGGCACCGCCGGTGAACTTGACCAGCGCGGGCGCGCAGTCGACCAGGATGAACAGCAGCCGGACCGCCCAGATGCCCAGGCCCAGGCTGGAGTGCTGCTCGCCGAGCTTGTGCAGCGCCTCCATCCGCTCCAGCAGGCCGATGCCGCGCTGGTGGTCGCGCTTCTCGGCGACCTGTCCCTCGATGAAGGCGCCCCGGGTCTGCCCCCAGGACGCCGTCGCATCACTGATCTTCGTGGTGAGGCTGACGACCGTGGCGTCGAGGGCGGAGAGCTGCTGGTGGCGCAGCGGCACCTGGTGGTTCTTCTCGTAGGCGTCGGCCTCGGCCTTCAACCGGCGACAGTTGGGACCGTAGCCATACCGGCCGGTGAGCCCGTTGCCGGAGACTCCCGCGCACTCGCGGCGCTCGTTCTCCCGCAGGACGGCCAGGGCCTTGTCGAAGTCGGCGACCTCGGCCTTCTGCGTCGCGGCGAGCGCGCTCTTGGACGCCAGCTCGTCGCGCATCGCCTGGAGGTCCTTGGAGACCGGGACGAGGTAGCCGTCGCACCCGGCGGGCGCCTTCGCGACGGGCGGCAGCGGGTTGCACGTCTCCAGCCTGCTGCGGTAGTCGGCGACCGCCTGCGTCCGGTCGTCACGGACCTGCTGCTCGACGGCGGTCTCGAAGACGCGCAGCACGAGCGGCTCGGCGATGACGATGCCGAAGAAGACCGCCATCGTGATGCGCAGCAGCAGCGTGGGCAGGCGGCGGCGCAGGTCGGGTCCGAGCGGGGTGGCGACGAGCCAGCGGTCGAAGTTGAGGATCAGCACGAACCAGACCAGCGCGGGCAGCATGACCAGCGGGCTGTCGATGTCGAGGGCCTGCGAGACGGCGAACGACATCGAGAAGAAGGCGAGCGTGGCGGTGGTGAGGACCGCGCCGCCGAGCCCGGTGTAGCGGGGGCGCTCCTGCGGCACCCAGGCGAGGAGCTGCTCGTCGACCCCGGCGAAGCGGCGGAAGAGCCGCCCGACGTTCCACCGGCCGGGCATCGGTGCCGGTCCGCCCGGTGCGGGCGCGAGTGCCGGCGGGGGAGCGGGAGTGGGGTCGTCGGTCGTCGTCACAGGCCGGTCCCTTCCATGCGAATCTCGACCTGGACCACCTGGATCGCGAGGCCCGGGATGTCGGGTGGTGCCAGCGCGAGCTGCGCGATGATGCGGCGGTGCACCTGCCGGGCCGCCTCGGGCATCCGGGTGGCGTCGAACTCGGTGGCGAGCCAGCGCATCCGCTGATCCTGGCCGAGATGGCCGAGGAGCAGCGGTGCGAGGTCGCTCAGGCCCTGCTGCGCGACGGCTGCGGCGTCCAGGACCCGGCAGAGGAAGCTGATCCGGGCGGAGAAGTCGGCGGCCGGATCGGGCGAGGCGACCGGGAACTCGACCTCGACGGTCCTGGGCCGCATGTCGACGAGCGCGACGGCGGTCGCCACGACGACGTGGTGCTCGTTCGGCCGCAGCGGTCCGTGCACCGGACGCACCCGGTAGGCACCGTCCACATCGAACACCAGCGTCGTGCCGGGTCGACGGACGGGCAGGTCATCGAGGTCTCGTCTGCGTACGCCGAGCCGCGATCTCGGTGCGGGCGCGAGGATCTGCTCTTCCAGCACCGGAAACGGCTCCCCCATGAGCGCGATCGTATCCGCGCCGGTGGCCATCGCGCTGTCCCACCGGCCGTCCCGAGTAGAGCATTCGATGCCGTTCACCGTGTGGATGGGTGGGTGACCGAAGGCCGACAAGCGCACATCCAGGGCCGTCACCGTGTCGAAGTGCTCGTGCGGACGCGCCCCTCGCGGCCGCGAACACTGGGAGGAACGACCAATGATCCGACGCAGAGCGGTGGCCCTGACCGCGCTGAGCGGCGTGCTCCTTCTCGCCGCGTGGCACGGGCTCGGCCCCTCGGGCGCAGTCGCGTCCAGCCACCGTGAGGCACCGTTGATCGCCGCCGACCCCGCGGCCGACAACACCGACCTCTACGCCTTCGTCAGCCCCGACCGCCCCGGCTACGTCACCTTCGTGGCCAACTGGGTGCCGTTCGAGGACCCCGACGGCGGCCCCAACTTCTACCCCTTCGCCACCGACGCCGTCTACAACATCAATGTCGACAACGACGGGGACGCCAAGGCGGACGCCGTCTTCCGGTGGACCTTCGAGAACGTCGACAAGCGCGGCAACGGCACCTTCCTCTACGCCAACGGGCCGGTGACCTCGCTCGACGACGAGAACCTGCTCTTCAGGCAGACCTACACGCTGGAGTCGTCGTTCAACGGCGAGCCCTTCAAGGTACGCAGCACCGAGACCCCGGTGGCGCCGTCGCGGGTGGGCAAGGCCTCGATGCCCGACTACAAGGTCCTGCGCGATCAGGCGGCGATCAAGCTGCCGGGCGGCTGGCGGATCTTCGCCGGGCAGGCGGACGACCCGTTCTTCCTGGACCTGCGGGTCTTCGACCTGCTCTACGGCGGCGACCTGAGCGAGGTCGGCCGGGACACCCTCGCGGGCTACAACGTCAACACGATCGTGCTGGAGGTGCCGTTCAAGGACGTGGCGCTGAAGGCCGATGCGAGCCGCAATCCCGTCATCGGTGTCTGGAGCACCACCGACCGGGCCCGCGTCCGCGTCTCCGGCAAGGCGGCGCCGGTCGGCAAGGACCGGGTGCAGGTGTCGCGCCTGGGCAACCCGCTCGTCAACGAGGTGGTCGTACCGGCCGGGTTGAAGGACGCCTTCAACTCGATCAGCCCCGACAAGGACGCCAAGATCCCGGCGGTCGTGGCCCGGGTGACCGATCCCGAGGTACCCAAGCTCATCCAGGCGATCTACAACGTGCCGGCACCGGCGGCACCGCGTAACGACCTGGTCGAGATCTTCCTGACCGGCATCACAACGAAGGCGAACGGTCCGATCAAGGCGGACCTCAACTCGCAGCTCAACAACGCCGATGTCGATCCGAAGAAGTTCCAGCCGGCCGAGGAACTGCGCCTCAACCTCTCCGTCCCGCAGGCCGCGACGCCCAACCGGCTCGGCGTCATCGCGGGTGACCTGCAGGGCTTCCCCAACGGTCGGCGGCTCACCGACGACGTCGTCGACATCGGGCTGCAGGCGCTGATGGGCGCCGCGCAGACCGGCAAGATCGTCGACGCGATCGCCACCGGTGACAAGGTCGACGCCAACGACACCGCGTTCGGGGAGACCTTCCCCTTCGTGGCCCTGCCCCACCTGACCAGGGGCGGTGGCGCCGTACCGGGAGCGGCCGCGCCGAGCCCGTCCACCGCTGCGGCCACCCCTTCCCTGGCGGCCGCAGGGGCGACGGGTGCGGGTGACGACACGCTGGCGATCGTCGCCGTCGGCGGCGGGCTCGCCCTGCTGCTGCTCTTCGTCGCCGGCTGGTGGTGGCGGATGCGCCGCAAGCCCGCGGGGGAAGTCAGTCCATGAGAACGTCGATCGGGGGTGCGGTTCGCCGCACCCCCCTCCTCCTCACCGTGGTGGCGGCGCTGCTCGCCCTGGGCGCCTTCGCCGTCCGCCCCGCCACCGCGCCGGACGACACCGGGCAGACCGTGGTCCTGACCAGCGCCGACGATCAGCTCGAAGCCTCGATCACCCGGATGCAGGGGCGGCTGCGCGACCTGCCCGGCGACTGGCAGACCTGGGCCGCGCTGGGGATGGCCTACCTGGAGCGGGCGCGGATCACCGTCGATCCCGGCTTCTATGCCCGGGCCGAGGGCGCCTTCGCCGAGTCCGCCCGGCTGCGTCCGGGCAATCCGGAGGCGCTCACCGGCCTGGGCGCGCTCGCCAACGCCCGCCACGACTTCGGCGCGGCCCGGACCCTCGCCCGCACGGCGCTCGCCGCCAACGCCTGGTCCGCGGAGGCTGCCGGGGTGCTCGCCGATGCGGAGACGCAGCTCGGCAACGCGGCTGCGGCGACCGACGCGGTGCAGCGGATGCTGGACCTGCGGCCGGGGCTGCCCGCCTATGCGAGGGCCGCCTATGACCTGGAGCAGCACGGGCGGGTCGACGAGGCGGGCGACCTGTGGCGCCGGGCCCTCGCCGACGCGACCGGCCCCGCCGAGCAGGCCTATGTCCGCCAGCAGCTCGGCGATCTCGCCTGGAACACCGGCGACACCGTCACGGCCGCCCGCGAATACGGCCTCGGGCTCGCCGCCCAGCCCACCCTGATCGGCCTGCGGCACGGCCGGGCCCGGGTCAGCGGTTCGCTCACGGAGTGGGCGTCGCTGGTCCAGGCGGCACCGACCCCCACCCTCCTCATCGAGTACGCCCACCGCCTGCACGACGCCGGTCGCCCCTCCGAGGCGGCGGCCCAGCTCGACCTGGCCGAGGCGGCGTTGAAGCTCTTCGCGGCCGGTGGCGGTGCCGACGACCTGACCGCCGCCGAGCTCGCGATCGCCCGGCGGCAACCGGCCGACGCCGTACGCCTGGCCCGTCGCGAGTGGCAGCGACGCCAGCACGCCGACGTGGCCGATGTCCTCGGCTGGGCGCTGCACCTCGCGGGCGACGACCGCACGGCACTCACCTTCGCCCGCCGCGCGACGGCGCTCGGCAACCGCAGCGCCACCTACGCCACGCACCTGACCGCCATCGAACGGAGCCTGTCATGAAACCGATCGCCCGCCACGTGGCCGCTGGCGGCGCTGCCCCCTTAGCACCAACTCTTCAAGAGTTGCGGCGATCTTGGGGGCTGGCCAGGCTGCGCGGCGTGCCTGGCCGGCGCGCAGGGGACGGGCGGCGTGGGCGGGTGATGTCCGTGATCCTGGGTGGTCTGCTCGCCGGTGTCGCCCTGGTGCTGCTCGGCCCGGCCGCCGCCGCGAGCGCGCACCCGCTCGGCAACTTCTCGATCAACCATCTCGCCGCCCTGGAACTGCACCCCGAGCGGGTGGACCTGCGTGTCATCGTCGACTTCGCCGAGCTGCCGACGTTGCAAGCGAAGTCCACGATGGACACCACCGGTAGGCGGCCCTGCGCGGCCCTCGCCACCGACCTCGCCGTCACCGTGGCGGGCGAGCCGCTGCGCTGGACGCTGTCGACGGCGTCCCTCGCCTATCACCCGGGCGCGGCCGGGCTGGAGACAAGTCTGCTGACCTGCGGGTTCACGGCACCAGCCCGGTTGAGGTCGGTGGCCGAGGTCCGGATCGCCGACGGGGTCTTCGCCGATCGGGTGGGCTGGCGGGAGCTGACCGCCACCGGTGACGGGGTGGCGCTCGGCGCGGGTGCCCCGCCGAGCCGTTCGGTCAGCGACGAACTGCGCGACTACCCCCGCGACCTGCTCACCTCCCCGCTCGACATGCGAGCAGCCACCTTCACGGCCACCCCCGCCACGTTTTGCAGCAGAACGGGGTCTCCGCAGGGGTCCGATGCCACGCTTTGCAGCAAAACGTGGCAGGGGGCGGGCGGTGGTGACGGAACCGCCGCCGGGGCTGCGGGAGGCGCCGGGGCTGCGGGAGGCGCCGGGGCGGCGGGGGCGTCGTCGGCGATGGAGAGTGCCGGGCTGTGGGGGGCCGAGATCTGGTTGCGGGACGTGGTGGGGTCCGACGGGATCACGCCGCTGGTCGGAGTGCTGGCTGTGCTGCTCGCCCTCGCGCTCGGTGCCGGGCACGCCGCGCTGCCGGGCCACGGCAAGACCGTGATGGCGGTCTACCTGGCGGGCCGGGCGGGCCGGCCGAGGGACGCGCTCGCCGTCGGCCTCACGGTGACGGCGACGCACACCGGTGGCGTACTCATCGTGGGGTTGTTGCTGACCACGACCGCGAGTCTCAGCGGTGAGTCGTTGCTCGGCTGGTTGGGGATCGCCAGCGGAGCGCTGGTGATCCTCGTCGGTGGCGGCATGCTGCTGGGAGCGCTGCGGCACCGCCGCAGCCGGGGGACCGACCACGGCGACCCGATGCTCGCGCATACGCACGGCGGGCAGGGGCAGCACCGCGACGATCATGCCCACATCGGACCTCATCATGATCCGGCAGGTCACGAGCACGGCCACGACGGACACCAGCATGTCCACGGCCACAACCATGGACACGGCCACGGACATGGAGCCGACCACACCCATGGCGGACACGGCCACGGCGGGCATCGGCACGGCGGGTGGGGACTGGCCGGGATGGGGATCGCGGGCGGGCTCGTGCCGAGCCCTTCGGCGCTCGTCGTTCTGCTCGGCGCGGTGGGTCTGGGGCGAACGGGATTCGGTGTGTTTCTGGTTCTCGCCTACGGCCTCGGGATGGCGATGACACTCACCGTCGCCGGACTGGTGATTTTGCGTCTGCGGGACCGCTGGGCTGGGCGGCGATGGATGTCGCGGTTGACGGCGACACACCCCTCCGTCACGGCCGGATTGGTCATCGCGCTCGGCTGTGGACTCATCGGCAGGGCCGCTGGCCTGCTCGGTTGAGCTCCACAACCGACATTTGCCGGGAGTTGCGCCAACGTTTCCAGACTGTTGCGGTGGGAGCGTTCCCATGACATGATGGCGGTCAATTCACCCCCCACGGATGCGTCACAGCCCACTCCACGGACCGTGACAAAATCTCAACGAGGAGCACCCGATGAGATTCACCCCCCTGCGTGGTATCGCGCAGTCACCGCTGCGTCGGGCGCTGGTCGCCGCGACAGCGGTGGCGCTCGGCACCACCATGGTAGTCAGCGTGGCCACCTCGGCCAGCGCCGCCGCTGGCTGCCGCGTCGATTACACGATCTCCAGCCAGTGGCCCGGAGGATCGTCCACCAACGTCACCGTGACCAACCTCGGTGACCCGATCTCCGGCTGGACCCTCACCTGGACCTTCCCGGTGGCCGGCCAGGCCGTCGGATCGGGCTGGAGCGGCAACTGGTCGCAGTCCGGCCAGAACGTGACCGTCACGAACCTCTCGTGGAACGGCAACCTCGGCACCGGCGCCAGCACGGGCCTCGGCTTCAACGGCACCTGGACCACGAGCAACCCGGTCCCGGCGCAGTTCAAGCTCAACGGTGTCATCTGCACCGGCGGTGTCACCCCGAGCGGGTCGACCTCCCCGTCGGCCTCGGCGTCGGCGTCTCCCTCGGCTTCGGCCTCGCCGTCGACGAGCCCGAGCACCAGCGTCAAGTCGATCATCCTGACGCCGACCAGCCTGGTCGTCGCCGAGGGCGGCACCGGCACGGTCAACGTCAAGCTGAGCGCGGCCCCCACGGCCAACGTGACGGTGGCGCTGGCCCGGACCGGTGACACGAGCATCACCGCACCGGCGTCGGTCACCCTGACCTCGGCCAACTGGAGCACCGGCGTCAACGCGTCGATCGCTGCGGCCGAGGACAGCGACCAGACCAACGGCACGGCCACGATCGCGGCCACCGCCAGCGGTTACACCAGCGCGTCGGTCAACATCACCGAGGCGGACAACGACATCGTCGGTCGCGTGGACAACCCGTACGCGGGTGCCCGTGGCTACGTCAACCCGGAGTGGAAGGCGAAGGCGCAGGCCGAAACCGGTGGAAGCCGGATCGCCAACACCCCGACCGCGGTGTGGCTGGACCGGATCGCCGCCATCGCGGGGACCTCGGGCAGCAGCTCGAACGGCTCGATGGGTCTCGCTGACCACCTCGACGCCGCGCTGGCTCAGTACAACGCCGGCACCGGTCCGCTGACCGTCCAGTTCGTCATCTACAACCTGCCCGGCCGCGACTGCTCGGCGCTCGCCTCCAACGGCGAGCTCGGCACCGGTGACCTGGCCCGCTACAAGGCGGAGTACATCGACCCGATCGCCGCGATCGAGGCGCAGTCGAAGTACGCCCCGCTGCGCATCATCAACGTGATCGAGATCGACTCCCTGCCGAACCTCGTCACCAACACCAACGTGGCCACCTGCGCCACGATGAAGGCGAACGGCGGCTACGTCCAGGGCATCGGTTACGCCCTGAACAAGCTCGGCGCCCTCGCCAACACCTACAACTACATCGACGCCGCGCACCACGGCTGGATCGGCTGGGACACCAACTTCGGCCCGTCCGCGCAGATCATGTACGAGGCCGCGGTGGCCTCGGGCAACGTCAACAACGTGCACGGCTTCATCACCAACACGGCCAACTACTCCGCGCTGGTCGAGCCCAACTTCACCATCAACTCGACGGTGAACGGCACCTCGGTCCGCCAGGCCAAGTGGGTCGACTGGAACTTCTACGTCGACGAGCTCTCGTTCGCGCAGGCGTTCCGCACCAAGCTGGTCCAGACCGGCTTCAACGCCAACATCGGCATGCTGATCGACACCTCGCGTAACGGCTGGGGCGGCTCCGCCCGTCCGACGGGCCCCGGCCCGACGACCAGCGTCGACGCGTTCGTCAACGGTGGCCGCATCGACCGGCGTATCCACGCCGGTAACTGGTGCAACCAGGCGGGCGCCGGCCTCGGCGAGCGTCCCACGGCCGCACCGGCGACCGGCATCGACGCCTACGTCTGGGTGAAGCCTCCGGGCGAGTCCGACGGCTCCAGCTCCCTCATCCCGAACAACGAGGGCAAGGGCTTCGACCGGATGTGTGACCCGACCTACACGGGTAACGAGCGCAACGGCAACAGCATGACCGGTGCGCTCTCGGGCGCCCCGATCTCCGGTGCCTGGTTCTCGGCGCAGTTCCAGCAGCTCATGCAGAACGCGTACCCGCCGCTCTCGTAATTCGCACGGTAAGTAGGAAGGGCGGGGCGTCCATCGCGGGCGCCCCGCCTTCTTCGTGCCCGCCGCAGAGTCCAGAAATCGGAGGCAACGCCATGACAATGCAGCCCTGGTTCCCCGGCGCGAAGCTCGGCATCTTCATCCACTGGGGGATCTACGCCGTGGACGGGGTGGCCGAGTCGTGGTCCTTCTACACCGGCGACGTCCCCTACGAGACCTATCTGAGGCAGGCGGCCGGATTCACCGCGGCGAAGTACGACCCGGCCGAGTGGGCCCGCCTCTTCGCCAGGGCGGGCGCCCGGTACGCCGTCCTCACCGCCCGCCACCACGACGGCTTCGCCCTCTGGGACACCGCGGTCTCGGACCTGTCGGTCATGCGTACCCCGGCCGGGCGGGATCTCATCGGACCCTACGTCGACGCCCTGCGCGCCGTCGGGCTCCGGGTCGGGCTCTACTACTCGCACTCGGACTGGTCGCATCCCGACTACGCAAGCGTGCCCTTCGTCGACCCGGACCGGGAGTGGGACGACGGGAACCGGTTCGCCACGGCGGCCCCCGGGACCTCGGATCCCGTTCGCTGGCAGCGGTACCTCGCCTATCGGGAGGCGCAGATCGGGGAGCTCGTGTCGGCGTACCGGCCGGATCTGCTCTGGTTCGACGGCGAGTGGGAGCGCGGCGAGCGGCAGTGGCGGATGCGCGAGCTGCGCGACACCCTCGCCGAGTGGGCACCCGAGACCATCCTGAATGGACGGATGGGCGGTTACGGCGACTACGCCACCCCGGAGCAGGGGCTGCCGATCGTGGCGCCGGACGGGCCCTGGGAGCTGTGCCTCACCGTCAACGACTCGTGGGGCTTCCAGCACCGCGACACCAACTTCAAGTCGGTGCGGGAGCTGGTCCGCTGGTTCACCGAGGTGATCGGCGCGGGCGGCAACCTGCTGCTCGACGTGGGTCCGCGCGAGGACGGCACGATCCCGCCCGAGTCGGTACAGCGCCTGGAAGGCCTGGGCGACTGGATCGCGAAGCACGCGGAGGCGGTCTACGGCACGGTCGCCGGGCTGCCGCCCGGGCACCACTACGGGCCCAGCACGCTCTCGGCGGACCGGCGCACGATCTACCTGACCTGCCTGGACATCCCCCGCGAGATCGTCACGATCCGGGGGCTGCGCAATGCCGTGCGGCGGGTCCGGGTGGTCGGCTCCGGCGCCGAGCTCGCCCACCGGGGGTCCGGCGGCCACGGCGAGGTCCCCGGCGTCACGGTCATCACCGCACCCGCCCCGGCCGACCTCGACGATTACGCCACGATCATCGCCGTGGAGCTGGATGGAGAGCTGGACCTCTACCGAGGCACCGGTCGAGCCTGACCACAGCCGCAACGCGCACCCGCGGGCGTAGGATCCCGAGAAACCGATTACACAACCTGTTTCTGGAGCCCACGACCCATGACGAAGCGACCCACGATCAGGGATGTCGCGGCTCTTGCAGGTGTCTCGGTCGCCACGGTCTCCCGGGTCCTCTCCGGCGACTACCCGGTCGCGGGCGCCACGCGTACCAGGGTGCAGCGGGCGGTCCGCGAGCTCGACTACGTCGTCAACGCGCACGCCCGAGCACTCTCCGGCACCACCTCCAAGGTCGTCGCCCTCGTCGTCCGGGAGGTCGTCTCGCCCTTCTACGCCCGGATCGCCGCCGGTGTCGAGGAGCAGGCGACGGAGGCGCACCGGCTCTGCCTCGTCTGCACCACCCACGGCGACCCGGACCGCGAGCTCGAGGTCATCAAACTCATGCGCGAGCAGCAGGCCGACGCCGTGATCCTCGTCGGCGGCGTGGTAGAGAACGCCGACTACCGCGAGCGGATGTACCGCTACGCCCAGGGCCTCGAGGACGCGGGCACCCGGCTGGTCCTCTGCGGCCGCCCGTCGCTGGGCCCCGATTTCCCGGCGATCTCGGTGGAGTACGACAACGCCGGCGGCGCCTTCGCCGCGACGAGCCAGCTGCTCTCCGGCGGTCACCGGCGGATCGCGATGCTCGCGGGCGAGCCCGGCCTCACCACCTCCGACGAGCGGATCGACGGCTACCGCCGGGCGATGGCCGCCTTCGGGGCGCCGATCGACCCCGCGCTGATCCGGCACGGCTGGATGAGCCACGAGGAGGGCCGCCGACACGTCCGGGAGCTGCTCGCGGGCAGGACGGCGTTCACGGCGATCTTCGCCGCCAACGACCAGATGGCGGCCGGTGCCCTGATGGAGCTGCGGGCGGCGGGCCTGCGCTGCCCCGAGGACGTTTCGATCATCGGCTACGACGACTCGCCCTTCGCCCAGGACCTGTGGCCGGCCCTCAACTCCGTCCACGTCCCCCTGGACGAGCTGGGCCGCACGGCGGTCCGCCTGGCCCTGGCGAAGAGCACCGGAGCCCCGTCGAGGCAGCAGGTAATGCTCGGCACCCACGTCGTCATCCGCAACTCAGTCCGCCCCGCGACGCGGTAACCCCCGTAAATTCGCGTTGATCAAGGGAAGACTCGCCGCATATCGGACACCTGAGATGGTGAGTCTTCCCTTGATCAACGCGAATTTACGGCCGGACGTGATGAAGGGGCGGAGACATCGTCTCCGCCCCTTCATCACGATCTGCTTCGGTGCTGGGTCAGCCGAGACCACTGCTCTGCGGCTTGACCACGACCACGATCTGGGTGTCCGCGGTCACCTTCGATCCGGCCTTCGGCGTCTGGCTCACGACGACGAAGCTGATCGACGGTGTGACGGTCGCGCCCGAGGCGTCCTGGAACACGACGTTCGTGAACCCGGCGGCCGTCAGGATCGACTCGGCGGCGTTGGACTTCTTGCCCACGACGTTCGGCACCGCGATGGTCGCGGCGGTCGTAGGCGAGGGCGAAGGAGCGGCAGACGGGCTGGCGGACGGCGTCACCGCTGCGGACGGGCTCGGCGAGGCCGCACCCGTCGGTGAAGCGGCAGCGCTGGTCGCCACGGCGCTCGGCGACGTCGCCGGGTCTGCGGTGGTGTTCTTGTTGCGCCACCAGTAGCCGACGCAGCCGCAGACGAGCAGCAGGATCAGCAACAGCAGCAGGAGCAGGATGATGCGCCGACGACGCCGGCGTGCGCGCTCCTCTTCGCTCTCCTCGGAAGCGCCGGCAGCCGCAGCAGCCTTCGCTTCCTCGCGCTGCTGACGGGTGAGGTACCGGCCCCGCGCATCGCGGGGCAGGTCAGAGCCGTCGGCCGGCGGTGGCGGCGTGGGCTCAGACGGCTCTGGGGTGGGGGTTTCCGACACTGGGGCCTCTCAAGTCCTTTGTACGCGCGTACAGCAAGACATCGTCGTCCAACAACCTGATCAGGGCAACGCCCGCCAGGTACGTATTGGTCCGCTGAATGGTCAGGACGTGGTCAGATTCCGGACTATCGGGCGGCCATGATCCCTCGATGATCCGCAGGCCACCCCGTCTAGTCAATCCAGCAACCTGAACATCTCGATTCAGCGACAGAACGCATGTGCCACTCTTGCCGGCCTCCGGGCCCCAGTGCCGAAGGCCAAGATCGGCGCAACTCTTCAAGAGTTGGTGCTAAGTGGGTCACGCCTGCCAGGCGCTGAGCAGGTCGGTCGGGCCGAAGACGGCGTCGAGGTTGCGGGCCGTGCTGCCCGAGCGGGTCACCGCGAGCAGCGGCAGCGGCTCGGCCGTGATCCGGGCCCGGTGCTGCTGCAGTGAAGCCAGGTCGTGGTTGTCGAACGACGAGTGCTCCAACCACTTGATCGAGCCGAGGAACAGCAGCTCCTTGGCGATCGCCGGCCGGTCCGCCCCGACGATGTCGATCTCGATGTCATTGCTGCGGGTCCAGAAGCCGCCGACCGCCGGTGCGGCCCGGATCCCGTGTGCGGGCAGGAGCCGGGCCAGTGCCTCGCGGGCCAGCGGCTCGATCGCCCGGCCCCGCCACCCGGTCCAGCCGTCCCTGATCCGCGCCAGGGTGAGGTCCGACCGCAGCCGGTCGATCTCGGCCAGGTGCGGACCGAGGAAGGTGAACCAGAACCGCAGGTAGGGATCGGTGATCCGGTAGCGCCGCTCCTTGGAGACCTGCAGCGAGATCGGCAGGTCGCCGACGATGACGCGCTTCGCCACCAGCAGCTCGGCAGCCCTGGTCAGCGTCGTGTGCGCGATCCCGCCGGCGGCGCGGGCGATGTTGGTGAAGGTCCGCTCGCCGGAGCCGATGGCGCTCAGCACCGCCCGGGCCTGGGCCTGCTCCGGGAACTCGGCGGCGAGCGAGAGCTGTGCGGAGACGAGCAGCGGGCTGACCGGGTTGGCGAGCTCCCGGGCCAGGAACGACCAGATGCCCTCGCCGTGCTTCCAGCGCGCGCAGACGATCGGCAGGCCGCCGGTGATCAGGGCGGCGTCGAAGGCCTCGGCGGCGTCGAGTCCGGTCATCGCCGCGACGTCGGCCGGGTTGAGCGGCCCGATCGGCATCTCCATGCCCCGCTGGTGGAACGGGCGGCCGTAGGAGGTCAGCGCCTCCATCATCGCCAGGTCCGAGCCGACCAGGATGAGCAGCACGGGCTTGCGGGAGAGCTCCCGGTCCCAGGCCCGCTGCAGCACGCTCTCGAAGGAGCCGGACTCGTCCATGAGGTAGGGCAGCTCGTCGATGACGACGACGCTGGCCTGGTCCTCCGGCAGGATGCTCGCGAGCTGGCGCAGGGCGGCGTTCCAGTTGCCGGGGGTGGACTCGCTGAAGACCGCCGCCTCGGGCAGCGACGACGAGCTCACCGACTCGGTGAAGGCGAGCAGCGGGTCGCCGCCGGTGCCGATCTCGGCGGTGTGGAAGACGTAGGGTGCACCGCTCGCTTCGAGAAACGCCTCGACCAGGGCGGATTTCCCGATGCGGCGCCGCCCGCGCAGCATGAGGCACTGCCCGGGGCGCTCAGCGGCGACCGCCGCCCGCACCTCGTCCAGGCTCTGCGTCAACGATGACAGCTCGCGCTGCCGCCCGATGAAGTCGGCCACTCCAGCCTCCAGATACTAGCGGTGGCGATACTATCTTAAGGAATAGTATCGCCACCGCTAGTATCTCAGGGTACGGAGGGCGGGCTGGGGCTGGTGGTGCCGGGCGTCGGCGTCCTGTTGGGCGCCTCGTCGCCGTCACGCTTCTTCGGGCGGGTCCAGTTGTGCCCGGACTCGAACGCCAGCTTCAGCGACGGTGCCGTGAACTCGGCCTTCTGCTGGCCCTTCAGCGAGGCGGCGAGCGTACGCGCGACCGCCTCGATCACGTCCTGTTGGATCGGTCCGCCGACGGCATCGCGGGTGTCGTCGGGGTTCGCCGCGATCATCGCCGCCGCGAGCTGAGGCGTGAAGCCGACGAAGGTCTCCGTGGTGTTGCCGTCGGTGCTGCCCGTCTTGCCCGCCACGTCACGGCCGCCGAGCAGCGAGTCGACCTGGGTGGCCGTACCCCCGCTGCAGCGGTTGAAAGCCGATTGCTGGCCCACCGGGCAGCGCGCGGCGTCGGTGGCCGCGCGCGCCACGTCGGCGCTGATGGCCCGGTGGCAGGCGGGGTTGGCGACGTCGAGGGCCTTACCCGCCGGATCGGTGATCGACTCGACCGGCAGGGGAGAGCAGTAGGTGCCCTCCGAGGCGATCGTGGCGTATGCGTTGGCGAGGTCCAGCGGCGTCGTGAGGGCCACGCCGAGGGTGAAGGCACCCCAGGACCCGGGCGAGTTCGCGGCGAGGTCGGCGCTCTCCTCGTCGCGGAACTTGATGCCCAGCTTCTCGGCCATCGCGACGGCCCTCTCGGCGCCGATCTGCTGCTCCAGCCAGACGAAGTAGGTGTTGACCGACCTGCCGAAGCCCGTCCACATGGTGCGGTAGCCGTTCATCCAGCTCGGGTTGGCGTTGCCGGGGCACCAGTAGCCGTCACAGGCGTTCTCGCCGCCGTCGGGATACTCGGTGACGAGCTTGCCGGGCGCGTTGAAACCGGTGTCGAGGGTCTGGCCGGACTCCAGCGCCGCGAGCATCGTGAACATCTTGAAGGTCGAGCCGGCCTGGTAGCCGTGGATGCCACCGCCACCGGCGATCAGCTTGTTGACCGTGTTGGGGTAGTTCTTCTGCCCCTTCGGGTTCGGCGCGACGCTGTATTTCCGGTTCACGGCCATCGCGAGCACCCGCCCGGTGCCGGGCTGCACGACCGCCATCGGCGCCGCGCGCTTGTTGCTGTAGCCGTAGACGGTCAGCGCCTGCTTCTGCGCCGCGGCCTGCACCGTCGGGTCCAGCGACGTGACGATGCGGTATCCGCCGGTGCGCAGCGCGGTCTGCCGGTCGGCGACGGTCTCCCCGAAGGCGGCCTGCGCGCTCCACCAGTCGCGGAAGTAGTCGCAGAAGAAGCCCCAGTCGTTGTGGGCCGACGGCACCGCCGTGCAGTCGTTGGGGGTCGCGCCCTGCGTGAGCACGAGCTTCTCCGCATCGGCGGCCTTCGCGGTGGTCTCGCTGATCGCGCCCATCGCGCTCATCGCATGGAGCACATAGGTACGCCGACCCAGCGCCTTCGTCTCGTCACCACTGATCGGGCTGTCCGCCTCCGGCGACTGCAGCAGCCCCGCGAGCAGCGCGGACTCCGCGACGGTCAGCTTGCTCGGGTCCTTGGCGAAATAGGTGTGGCTCGCGGCGTAGACGCCGTAGGCACCCGCACCGAAGTAGGCGATGTTGAGGTAGCGCTCCAGGATCTCGTCCTTGCTGAGCGTCTGGTCCAGCGTGATCGCGTACCGGGCCTCGCGCAGCTTGCGCCCCGGAGTCTGCTCGACGGCCTCGGCCTGCTCCTCCGCCGTCAGATTGGGGTCGTTCTTCAGCACGTTGCGGACGAGCTGCATCGTCAGCGTCGAGGCACCCTGCTCCACGTCACCGCTGGTCCCGTTGGCGACCGCGGCCCGGAAGATGCTCTTGACATCGACCCCGCCGTGCTCGTAGAAGCGCGCGTCCTCGGCCGCGACGATCGCCTTGCGCATCGGTTCGGCCACGTCGGCGAGCTTCACGTCCCGCCGGTTCTGGTCGTAGAAGGTGGTGATCAGCGTCTTGCCGTCGTTGGCGTAGAGGTAGCTCGCCTGCACCGATGTCGGGTTGCGCAGCTCCGAGGGCAACTCGTCGTAGGCCACCCCGGCGTGGTCCAGGGCCCAGGCAGCGGCCGCGGTCACCGGGATCGCGACACCGGCGATGAGGCCGCTCGCGATGAGAACGGCGAGGGCGAGCTTGGACAGGGCTTTGCGGCGGCTGGGGGCGGTCACCCGCCTACAGTGCCCGCTCGACCTGGGAGTTGTCTGGTATGTGTGTCGTTTGTCGCGTCACCGACATCCCCTCAGGATGCACGATCGTGCACTACGGTTCCTCTTTTGCGGGCTGAGAGCCGAGATAGTTCCCTAGCATGCACGATCGTGCATGCTAGGGTCGGCGGCATGGGCCAGCCGAGGGAAGCGCAGCCGCCGCTGCACGATCGTGCATCCAGGGTTGCCGCGTTGGCGATCGCCGTGCGCGCGCGTCGAGAAGAACTCGGACTGCGGCAGGACCAACTCGCCGAACTCGCCGAGTGCTCGGCCCGATTCGTCCATTCGATGGAGAACGCCAAAGAGACGATGCGGCTGGACAAGATGCTCGACGTGTTGGAGGTGCTGGGCTTCACCCTTGAACTGCAGCCCGGCCCGGGTGGCCTCATCGTTGGTGAGGTGTAACCCGAGATGGCATCTCCGGAACTCCAATCATTGCCGACCGTCGATCGGGCCGATGTTTACAAGCAGGGGGTGTTGGCGGCCACCTTGACTCGCTTGGCTGAGGGGGTTGAGTTTCGCTACGTCACCGATTACGAGGGCCCGCCGGTCGCCACGACGCTGCCGATGGGACCGCAGGCGGTTATGTATCCAGCCGGCGCGGTGCCGCCGTTCTTCGCCGGGTTGTTGCCAGAAGGGCGGCGTCTGTCGGCACTGCGCCGGGCGGTCAAAACGTCGGCGGACGATGATCTTTCATTGCTCCTGGCAGTGGGCTCCGACATGCCCGGCGATGTGACCGTGGTGCCGGAGGGCGATCAGCTGGAGGAGCCTCGGCCGCAACTGGAGGTACCCGACTTCGCTCAGATCTCCTTCGCGGAGGTCTTCGCCATGTCGATCGGAGAGGATCCCGATCGCGTCGGCTTGCCGGGTGTGCAGGAGAAGGTCTCCGCCCGGATGATCTCCTTGCCGGTGGCGGACAGGGACGCTCGCTTCATTCTGAAACTCAATCCGCCCGAGTTTGCCCACCTCGTTGAGAACGAGGCGTTCTTCCTGCGCGCCGCGCGCGAGAGTGGGCTCTCGGCATCCGATGCCAATCTCGTGACGGACAATCAGGGAGCAGTGGGGCTGCTCGTACGCCGGTTCGACCGTATCCCCGGCGAGGGCGGGTTCCGCCCGCTCGCCTTCGAGGATGCGTGCCAGGCGATGGGCCGCTATCCGGCACAGAAGTACGGGCTGACATCCGAGGCGGTCTGCGCGACGCTTGCGAGCCTCACCCGATCGCGAGGGGTGGCCGGTCGAGAATTGCTGCGCCAGCTCTCCTTCGCCTACCTCACCGGCAACGGCGATGCCCATGCCAAGAACCTCGCGGTACTTCAGAATCCACGCGGCGAGTGGCGGATCTCGCCCGCCTTCGACGTCCCGAGTTCCGCGATCTACAACGATCACACGATGGCACTGTCGATCAATGGGAGGCGTGGACCTGATATCCCTCTTCGGAGCTTCATCGCGCTCGGGACTTCGCTAGGGCTGCCCGAGCGCTCCACGCGCAGCGCCATCACCGAACTCTGCGACCGAGCTGACCTGTGGCTGCCAGGCCTGGATTCGCTGCCTTTCGACAGCGGTCAGATACGCAAGCTGCGCAAGATAGTCGATTTCCGTCGACGGATGCTGACCAGCGGCTGAGTTACCTGGCCACGAGGTCGGCGTAGGCGGGGTTGTCGGCGATGTAACCGGCCACGAACGGGCAGGACGGCCGGACCAGCACTCCCTCGGCGCGGATCGCGTCGAGCGCGAACTTCGTGATCGCCGAGGCCACCCCCTGGCCGCCGTGGGGGTGCAGGGTCTCCGCGTGGGTCAGGGCGACAACGGTCGGGTCCCGGCGCGAGTAGTTGAGGAAACCGACGAGCGTGCCGTCGGCGTACCCCTCGAATCGGTTGTTATCGAGTGAGTCGACGACGGTGATCTCCATGGGATCGATCTTAATCCGCGGCCGGGACCGGCCGCGCGGCAGGGAACTAGTTCGTTGGCACGCCAAACTATTGACATTGACAGCGTCTGATTGTGAAATCTGATGGAAACGCTCCCACGCCCAAGCGCGCCACTCCACGGACGCGTCCAGAAGGGACACCCACATGCAACACAGCAAGCTGCGAAGAACTTTGATCAGTGCGGTGACGGCTGGGCTCGTCGCCTCCGTCACCGCGGTCGTGACCCAGCTCGTGCCTGCCACGCCCGCGCAGGCAGCGGCGTCGGACCCCTACGCATTCAAGAACGCCCAGGTCGTTGGTGGTGGCTTCGTCCCAGGCATCATCTTCAACCAGACGCAGCAGAACCTGATCTACTCCCGGACCGACATCGGCGGCGCCTACCGCTGGGACCAGGCCGGGCAGAAGTGGATCCCGCTGCTGGACTGGGTGGGCTTCAACAACTGGGGCTACAACGGCGTCGTCAGCCTCGCGACCGACTCCGTGGATCCCAATAAGGTCTATGTCGCGGCCGGGATGTATACCAATAGTTGGGATCCCAACAACGGTGCCATCCTGCGTTCGAGCGACAAGGGTGCGACCTGGGCGACGAGCCCGCTGCCGTTCAAGCTCGGCGGCAACATGCCCGGCCGGGGCATGGGCGAGCGCCTCGCGATCGACCCCAACAAGAACAGCGTCCTCTACTTCGGCGCGCCGAGCGGCAACGGCCTGTGGCGCAGCACCGACTCCGGCGTGACCTGGGCCAAGGTCACCGCGTTCCCGAACCCGGGCAACTACGTCCAGTCGCCGGGAGACCCCTACCTCGGTGACAACCAGGGCGTGGTCTGGGTGACCTTCGACAAGCGCACCGGCACCGCGGGCAACACCACCCAGACGATCTACGTCGGTGTCGCGGACAAGGCCAACACGGTCTACCGCACCACCAACGGGGGTACGACGTGGGAGCGCGTCGCCGGCCAGCCGACCGGGTACATCGCGCACAAGGGTGTTCTGGACACCACCGGCGGCTACCTCTACATCGCGACGAGCGACACCGGCGGCCCCTACGACGGCGCCAAGGGCGACGTGTGGAAGTACGCCACCGCGACCGGCACCTGGACCCAGATCAGCCCGATCCCGTCCAGCAGCACCGACGACTACTTCGGCTACAGCGGTCTGACGATCGACCGGCAGAACCCGAACACCATCATGGTGGCGACGCAGATCTCCTGGTGGCCGGATGCCCAGTTCTTCCGCAGCACCGACGGCGGCGCGACCTGGACCCGGATCTGGGACTGGGGCAGCTACCCCAGCCGGACCTACCGCTACACGATGGACATCTCGGCCGCACCGTGGCTCACCTTCGGCGCCCAGCCGCAGCTGCCCGAGGTCACGCCCAAGCTGGGCTGGATGAACGAGGCGCTGGAGATCGACCCGTTCAACGGCAACCGGATGCTCTACGGCACCGGGGCCACGATCTACGGCACCGAGCAGCTCAAGAACTGGGACACCAACACGCCGTTCTCGATCAAGGTCTTCGCCAAGGGCCTGGAGGAGACGGCGGTACTGGATCTCGACAGCCCGCCGAGCGGCGCCAACCTGATCTCGTCGCTGGGTGACATCGGCGGCTTCCGCCACACCAACCTCGACGCCGTGCCGTCGATGATGTTCACCACGCCCGCGTTCGTCTCGACCACCAGCACCGACTTCGCCGAGCTCAACCCCAACTATGTGGTACGCGTGGGCAACGTCGACAAGACGGCGAGCCCCAACACCAACCGCATCGGGATCTCCAACGACAACGGCGCCAACTGGTACCAGGGGCAGGAGCCGTCCGGGGTGACCGGCGGCGGCACCGTCGCGGTGGCGTCGGACGGCAGCAAGATCGTCTGGGCACCGCAGGGCGCTGCGGTCAGCTACGGCGGCGGCAGCTCCTGGAGCTCGTCGACCGGCGTACCGGCCGGGGCGATCGTGGAGTCGGACCGGGTCAACCCCAACAAGTTCTACGCCTGGTCCGGCGGCACCTTCTACGTCAGCACCAACGGCGGCCAGACCTTCACCGCCACCGCCGCGACCGGCCTGCCGACCGTGAGCACGCACTTCAAGGCCGTGGCCGGCCGCGAGGGCGACATCTGGCTCGCGGGCGGCGACACCGTCACCGGCGTCTACGGGCTGTGGCACTCGACGAACTCGGGGGCCAGCTTCACCAAGCTCAGTAACGTGCAGCAGGCCAACAACATCGGCTTCGGCAAGGCGGCCAGCGGGTCGACCTATCCGACGCTGTTCACGGTGGCGCAGGTCGACGGCGTCCGCGGCATCTACGCCTCCTACAACTCGGGCACCACGTGGCTGCGCATCAACGACGACCAGCACCAGTACGGCAACATCGGCGAGGCGATCACCGGCGACCCGAGGATCTTCGGCCGCGTCTACGTCGGCACCAACGGACGAGGCATCATCGTCGGGGACCGGATCAGCACCACGTCGCCCTCGGTCTCCGCGTCGCCCCCGCCGTCGGCGTCGTCGTCCGCCTCCCCGTCGGTGTCGCCGTCGGCGTCCCGATCGCCCTCGGCCTCCCCGTCGCCGTCCACCTCACCGTCGCCCAGCAGCAGCCCGCAACCGGGTAAGTCCTGCTCGGCGGCGTACGTCCAGACCAACCAGTGGCCCGGTGGCTTCGGGGTCACGGTGACGGTGAAGAACACCGGCACCGTGGCGACGGCGGGCTGGACCGTGAAGTGGACCTACGCCAACGGCCAGACGATCTCGTCGCTCTGGAGCGGCAACCTCACCCAAACCGGGGCGAACGTCACGGTCACCAATCTCAGCTACAACGGAGCACTCACCCCGTCGGCGACCACCACGTTCGGCTTCAACGGAGTCTGGACGACGGCGAACGCCCTGCCGACCAACGTGACCTGCACCGCGAGCTGACCAAGGATCCTCCTCGGGCGGTGGAGAAAGGGAGCGGGTCGGCTCGGCGGCCGATCCGCTCCCATCCCCACGGCTACGTTTTGCAGCAAAGCGGGGCCATTCTGAAGGGAATGGCCCCGCTTTGCTGCACAACGTGACGGGGTGGGCTCACAGGTGAAGCGGGCACAATGGCGCGGTGACACATCCGATCATCCGGCTGGCGCTCGCCGAGTGCCGGACCAACGTGACCCGGCTGCTGCTGACCGCGGCGGCGATCATCGGGGGCGTGGGTTTCCTGGCCGGGACGCTCGTCTACGGCGACACCGCCTCGGCGGCGTTCTATGACGACCTCGCCCGGGCGGCGCGCAACGTCGACGTCTCCGTCCAGACCGGCTGGCAGGGCATCGGCCGCCTCGAACCGGCCTATCTGGACCGGGTCCGCGGCGTACCGGAGGTCGCCCACGTCGACGCGCGGCGGGTCGAGCAGCTGGGTCTGCTCGGAGCCGACGGCAAGCTGCTCACCAACTTCAACCGGCCCGGTGTCGGGCTCTCCGTGCCGGGCGACCCGACCCTCGCGGTCTTCGACCTCCGCACCGGTCGGCTCCCCGCGGCCGCCGGTGAGGTCGCCGTCGACAAGCGGACCGTCGAGGAGCAGCAGTTCAAGGTCGGTGACACCGTCACGGTCATCGGCACCGACGAGCGGACCACCAAGCTCACGCTCGTCGGCATCCTCGACTTCGGGATCAACAAGCGCTGGTCGGGCCTCTCGGTCGCGGTCCTCACTCCCGCTCAGCTCGTGGACCTGACCCAATCCTGGGGGTACGCCGAAATAGTCGCCACCGCGCGCCCCGGCGTCGACGAGGAGGAGCTCGCCGCGGCGATCCGTGCCGAGATCGAGAACCGCGGCCGCGACGTCGACATCATCACCGGCTCCGAGCTGCGCCACGACCTCGCCGTCGACGCCGCGAAGTATGTCGACGGCTTCCTCTATGTGCTGGTCGCCTTCGCGATCGTGGCGCTCGTCGTCTCCGGCTTCGTCATCATCAACACCTTCACCATCCTCGGCGCCCTGCGTGCCCGCCGGCTGGCGCTGCTGCGCTGCGTCGGGGCGACCAAATCGCAGATCTACGGCATGGTGCTGCTCGAATCCGGGGTCGTCGGGCTTGCCGCCTCGGCCGTCGGGGTGCTCGCCAGCCTGCTGATGGGGTGGGTGCTGCTCACCGGGCGGGAGGCGGTCGCCACCGAGATCCCCGATCACGCGCTGGTCCTCAAGCCCGCCACGGTCGCGATCGCCCTCATCACCGGAACCGTCGTCACCGTGCTCTCCGCGCTGCTCCCGGCCTGGCAGGCGAGCAAGGTGTCGCCGCTCGGCGCGCTGGGGCAGTCGGGGACGGCCGAGCTCGCCGCCGTGCGGCCCGGGCGCCGGATCATCCGGATCCTCGTCGCCGGTGGATTCGCCCTCTTCGGGCTCGCCCTCATCGCGGTCGCGCCGCCCGGGTTCATCGCCATGCCGGTCGTCTTCGCCGGGGGATCCGCGCTCGGTGCGGGCGTCGTCATCATCGCTCCGCTGGTCGCCGGGAGGATCGTGCAGTGGGTCGGCTGGCTGCCGGGGAAGATCTTCGGCGTACCGGCGCGGTTGGCGGCGACGCAGTCCGGGCGGCATCCCCGGCGTACGGCGGCCACGGCGATGGCACTCATGATCGGGGTGGCGCTGATGTCCACGCTCACCGTGCTCGTCGCCACGGCACAGGACCAGTCCAAGCGAGAGCTGGCGGAGAACTTCCCGATCGACTTCCAGGTGTCGCCGATCCCGGCTCGGATCGGGGGGCCGTCGCCGACGCTGGATCCGTCGGTCCTCGCCGATCTGCGGGGGCACCCGGGCGGGGAGTTCGCGGCGGTGGCTGCTGTGCGTACCCGCGAATATGTCTTCGCGGACAGTGAGCGGACCGATGTCTGGAGCGTCGACCAGCTCGCCGGGAAGATCCGGCCGGAGGTGACCGCGGGGTCGTTGGACGGCCTCGCGCCGGGCTCGGTCGCGATCGGGCGCAACCTCGCCGCGTCGCTCGACCTCGGTGTCGGCGACAGCTTCGAGCTGGAGCGATCCGGGCGGGTCACGGTCGTCGCGGTCTATGACGACGGGCCGACCGGAGCGCAGGTGCTGCTCGACTGGGCGCAGTTCACCAGCGATTACGGCCAGGGCGACGCCGATCGGGCACTCGTCGATCTGAAGGAGGGCGTCACGCTGGAGGCCGGACGGGCGGCGGTCACGGCGGCGCTCGCGGCTCATCCGCTGGTCCGCATCGACACCCAGGCCGAGCGCCGGGACGAGCTGAGCGGCAAGTTCAGCGAGCTGATGACGATCTTCGGCGGGCTGCTCGCGGTCTCGGTGCTGATCGCGATGTTCGGCATCTCCAACAACCTGGCGCTGTCGGTCTTCGAGCGGACCCGGGAGTCCTCGACGCTGCGGGCGTTGGGGCTGGGGCGTGCTCAGCTGAGGTTTGCCCTGCTCACCGAAGCGGTCCTGGTGGCGCTCGTCGGCGGCGGGGTGGGGATCGTGCTCGGCGGCGGGATCGGCTGGTTCGCGGCGCGCGGGCTGATCGACACCTACGGCCACGCCGATCCGGTGATCCCGTGGCTGGACTTCGGGCTCTACCTGGGCCTCGCCGTCGTCACCGCGATCATCGCGGCACTGCTGCCCGCGCGCCGGGCGGCCCGGGCCCCGATCATCGCGGGCCTCGCCGCCGAGTGAGCCGCCGGGCAAGATCGCCGCAACTCTTCAAGAGTTGGTGCTTCAGGCCGCCGGGCCTTAACACCAACTCTTGAAGAGTTGCGGCGATCTTGGGTCTGGCTAGCGCCAGGACTCGCTGTAGGTGGCGGTGCAGGGTGCGGTGCTCGGGGTGGTACGCGACCGGTTGGGGTCGCTCTCCCAGATCACGTTGCCCGAGCCGTCCTTCTTGATGTACTTGTACTGGAAGGTCGTGTTCGGCGGGAGCGTGACCGTGCCCGTCCAGACCGGATAGGTCGCCGAGCTGAGCAGGATCGCGCTGCCCGGAGCCCAGGTGCCGAGCTGCGGGATGCTGCCGACGACGTAGACGTTCTGGCCCAGGACCGTGGTCGCGTTCTCCGCGAAGGTCGCGGCGACCGAGGTGCAGGCGCCACCGGTGGGGGACGGGCTCGGCTGGGTCGTGTTGTTCCACGTCTCGCTGACGGTCACCGCGCAGACCCCGGTCGGTACGGTGCGGCTGCGATTGCTGATACTCTCCCAGGTCACCGCCCCGGCACCGTCCTTCTTGATGTACTTGTACTCGAACGCCTGCCCCGCCGGGATGTTGACCGTGCCCGACCAGATCTGGTTGCCGCCGGAGGTGAGCGCCACCGGCGCGGTGGTGCTCCAGTTGGTCAGCGGCGTGATGCTGCCGGTGACGAAGACGTTCTGGCCGCTCGTGGTGGCCGCGGTCACGGAGAAGGTCACGGCCACGGTCGTGCAACCGCTCGGCGTGCTGCTCGGGCTGGGCGACGGATTCCCGCTGGTACGCGCGTTGATGTGCAGCGCGAGCATCGAGCCGCCCGCCACCGTGGCGGTGAACTGGCCCGACCCGTTGACCGTGTAGACGGCACCGGAGCAGCTCGTGCCGCTGAAGTCGCCGTTCGCCACGTCGCAGTAGGTGCCCGCCGGCAGGCCGGTGGTGAAGGTCTGCGTCAGCGACGATCCGCGGTTGAAGACGGCGTAGCCGTTGGCGCCCCGGCCGAAGCCGATCTGGCTGCTGCCGTTGCTCCACCAGTTGGTGACCGAGGTTCCGGCCACCGCGTTGTGGAAGCCGACCAGGTTGGCGATGGTGCGCCAGCGGTGCTCGCACTCCCAGCCGGAACCGCAGGTCACCTGGTTGGTGGTGCCGTTGCCCGCGGTGGGCGGACCGGCCTCGTTGTTGCTGAAGGTGAAGCTCGACATCAGCGCGGGCGTGCCGTAGTTGTAGGCGAGCAGGAACGCCTCGGCGAGCCCGTAGGTGCTGCCGTTCTTGTAGGTCAGCCGCGCCCGGCCGTTGCGCTGGGTGTCGTGGTTGTCGACGAAGGTGACCGCGTCGCCCGAGCTCAGCAGCATGCTGCCCGGCAGGCCGTTGAGGCCCGACAGGTTGCCGTCCCGGAAGGCGTTGCCGACGACGTCGCCGCTGCGGAACTCGGTCACGTCGCCGATGCCGGTGTATTCACTCGGCGAGATCTCGCCCGAACCGCCCTCGATCACTTCCTGATAGATGTAGGGCGATCCGCTGACGCCGCCGTAGATCGCCTGCAGGTCGGCGACGGGCACGTGCTTCGCCGCGTCCACCCGGAAGCCGTCCACGCCGAGCCCGACCAGGTCATTGAGGTACGCCGTGAGCTTGCCCCGCACGTTGCCCGCCTCGGTCTTCAGGTCCGACAGGTCGACGAGCTCGCAGTTCTGCACCTCCCAGCGGTCGCCCCAGGAGACGATGTCGTCGTTGCCGTTGCGTCCGCAGTGGTGGAAGTCGTTCGTGGTGTATCCGGCGTTGGGGTAGTTGTACTGCGAATAGGTCGAGCCCGCCGAGCCGACGCCCGTGGACGCGCCGCCCGCCATGTGATTGAGGACCGCGTCGACATAGATCTTCACGCCCGCCGCGTGGCAGGTCGAGACCATGCTCGCGAAAGCCGCCCGGTCACCCCGGCGGCTGACGAGCTGGTAGCTGACGGGCTGGTAGTCCTGCCACCACGGGTTGGACTGGCCGGAGAGCACGACGTGCTCCTGCGGCGGCGAGACCTGCACCGCACCGAAGCCCTTGGGACCCAGGACGTTGGTGCACTCGCTGGCGATCGACGCCCACGGCCACTCGAAGAGGTGGACGATGACGTCGCGGGTGCCGGGACTGGAGTTGGCGCTGACCGGGACGGTCTGCGGGGTGGCGGTCTGCGGCAGGGCGAACGCCGCGACCGCCGTTGCGGCGAACAGCGCGCTGGCGAGCGCCGCCGCTAGATGGCGATGTTTCACTGTTGCTCCCTCGGAAGGATGGGGGAGTCAGAGCGGGTGGGTTCCTGCAAAGTCTTGCAGGAGTTGCCGGAACGTTAGCACCGTGTTTCAGTCCCGTGAAGCCCTTCCTGGTGCCGAAATCAGTGCGGGCAACGGCATGGGGCCCCAGCCGCAGCTGGAGCCCCATGCCGTACACAGAGGATCTATTGCAAGAGATTTCAGCGCCAGGGCGTCGTCGCCAGAGTGGTGAGGCGCTGGGTCGCGCGGGACAGGGCGACATAGAGGGTGCGTACGCCGGCCGTCGAGTCCGCACGCAGTACGCCCGGCTCGACGATGAGAACGCCGTCGTACTCCATGCCCTTGGCCTGGAGACCCGTCACGACCTGGACCCGATCCGGCAGCTCGGCCCCGAGCCACCCGATGATCAGGTCGCGGGTGGACTGGTCCGGCGCGATGACGCCGACCGTGCCCGCCACCTCGTTGCGCAGGTCGCCGAGCGCGTCGAGGACCGACTTCTCCAGGTCGCCCGGCTCGACGATGAGGTGCACCGGCGCCACGCCGGTCGACCGGACCGCCCGGGGCAGCGGCTGATCGGGTGCGATCCGCCGGATCTCCTCCGCCGCGACCTCGAAGATCTCGGCCGGGTTGCGGTAGTTGGTGGTGAGGGCGTGGCGGTGCCGGGCTCGGGAGCCGAGCGCCGTGTCCCGGGCCCGGGCGACCTCGGTCGCGTCACCGGTCCACGCCGACTGGGCCGGGTCGCCGACGATCGTCCAGGAGGCGATCCGCCCGCGCCGGCCGAGCATCCGCCACTGCATCGGCGTCACGTCCTGCGACTCGTCCACGATCACGTGCGCGAAGTCGCGGTAGTCGCCCTCCCGCGGCTCCACGTTGCGGGTGGCCCGCTGGCGATCGGCGAAGGTGGTGACCTCCCGGACGCCGCCGACCGTGAACGCCTGCCCGGCCCGCTTGCGGGTCTTCGGCGGGCGGCCGATCAGCTCGTCGATCTCGTCCAGCAGGGCCACGTCGTCGATCGAGGGCTCGGTGTCGAGGTCCGGGATCGAGGCGATGAGCTGCCGCTGCTCGGCGGGGGAGAGGATGCCCTCCGCATACCACCGCAGGCGGCGGGGCTCGGCGAGGAAGCGCAGGACATCGATCGGGCGCAGTCGGGGCCACCAGCGCTTGAGGAAGGTGCGGAACTCCTCGTGGTCGGCGAGCTCCTCGTCGAACTGGGACTGCTCCAGCGTCTTCAGCCGGGGTGCGGCCTGGGCCCAGAGCACGTCGAGCACGGCGGTGAAGGCCCGGGCGCGGATCTCGTTGCGCTTGGCGCCCTTGCCGACGCGCCGACGGATCCGCTCCGCCTCGCGGGCCGGCAGCTCCAGCCACTCGCCCCGGTAGCGGATGCGCAGCCCCAGCCCGGCCGCGCTGGGTGCGGCGTCCTCGGCGGCCCGGCGCAGCACCTGCCGCATCCGCAGCGACCCCTTGAGCGCGTGCACGTCCGGGGTCTCCTCGCGGCGGGCCTTCAGCCCGTCGACGAGCTGGCCGAGGGAGCGCAGCGTCGCGGTGTCCTCGCCGAGCGAGGGGAGCACCGAGGAGATGTAGTCGACGAAGACGGGGGAGGGGCCGACGATGAGCACGCCACCTCCGGCGAAGCGGGCCCGGTCGGAGTAGAGCAGGTAGGCGGCACGGTGCAGGGCCACGGCCGTCTTACCCGTACCGGGGCCGCCCTCGACGATCGTGATGCCGCCGCCCGGTGCCCGGATCGCGACGTCCTGCTCCTGCTGGATCGTGGCGACGATGTCGCGCATCCCGGTGCCCTTGGCCCGACTGAGTGCCGCGAGCAGGGCACCGTCGCCGATCACGGTCATCCCGGGCGGCGCGGCCTCGGGGTCGAGCAGGTCGTCCTCGATGCCGATGACGGTCTCGCCCGCCGACTGGATCATGCGGCGCCGGATCACGCCCTGCGGATGCGCGGCGGTGGCCCGGTAGAACGGCTCGGCAGCCGGTGCCCGCCAGTCGATGACGAGGGGCTCGGCGCGCTCGGCGTCGGGCAGCGACTCGGCGTGGGTCTGCTCCTCGCGGATCCCGATGCGCCCGACATAGCGGGGGGCCTCGTGATCGCGCAGGTCGAGCCGGCCGAAGACGAGCCCCTCGTGCTCGGTGTCGAGCACGAGGCGCCGCCGCGCCGCGTGGAACACCATCGCGTCGCGCTCGACCAGCGACCCGGGCACTCGGGCACCGGCCATCCGGTATCCCTCAGCCTCGGAGCGGGCCGCAGTCTCGCGGAGCCTGGTGAGCTGCGAGTAGACGCGATCCACGTGCCGCTGCTCGGCAGCTATCTCCTGTTCGAGCGGGCTGGGATCGGACTGCGTGGCTGACATGCGACTCCCGGGGTCTTGTCTTCTTCGGCCCGTGGGCGGCGGGCTGAGGAGAAAAGCCTACGGGTATCCGCCGCCGAATAAATCGAGCACGGGGCCGATGCGGACCCGATCACTTGCCGGATAGGCTGGAATCGGTAGGCACGATGCTGACCTCCGAGGCTGTGACCTGCGGATCTGCCATCGCCCGCTGCGCCTTGCGCTTCAGGATGATGGTGGTGATCACACCGAAGAGCAGCGCGGCGCCGAGCATCACCCAGGACGCGCCCTTGAGCCACGCCTCCACCTTCGCCCCGACGTAATAGACGAGGAAGACGGTGCCGAAGGCCCAGACGATGCCGCCGGAGGCGTTGGCGACGAGGAACCGGGTGTAAGGCACCCGCAGGGCACCCGCGAGCGGACCGGCGAGGATGCGCAGCAGCGCCACGAAGCGGCCGAAGAAGACGGCCCAGACTCCCCAGCGGGCGAAGAGCGATTCGGCCTTGGCGAGGTGGGCCGGGCCGAAGTGCTTGGGGAAGCGCCGGCCGACCCGTTCCAGCAGCGGCCGACCGCCCTTGCGGCCGATCGTGTAACCGATCGTGTCGCCGATGATCGCGCCGGTCGCGGCGGCGATCGCCACCCACCAGGGCTCACCCACGCCGGAGGCGGAGAGCAGGGCTGCGCTGATCAGGGTCACCTCGCCCGGCAGCGGAATGCCCATGCTCTCCGCGCCGATGATGAGCCCGACGATGATGTAGATGACGGCGGGCGGGAACGCAGCCAGCCAATCCTGAAGGTGTTCGAACACGGCCGGGGGCTCGCCTTCTCTGGGGTCGACCGAAACCCTACCTGTCCGCCCGGCGCACCACATCGGGTCGCACCCTGAGCAAACCCTGAGAAGTACGCCGACGATTGTCCGTTTCCGGAGCGATCGGATCGTGACCTGTCGGCGAACGACGGTTGTCGCTGGCGTGAGAAGTCTCGCAGCTTTGCAACAACGCCTTCCGTTGCCCGCGAAGGTCGTACAAGCTATGACTATGACGCCGCAGTCAACGACCGCGACGCCCGACGGCCTCGCGCCCTCCACCACTGAGCGGCTGAGCGCTGACGATGCGCTCGCTGAGCTGGTCGCTGGTAATCGACGGTTCGTGGCAGGGCAGCCACGGTACGGTCACCAAATCACGGCCGCCGCCGCGGCCTCCGGAGTTCAACGTCCCGACGCGGTCGTGGTCGGCTGTATCGACTCCCGCGTTCCGCTGGAAGCGATCTTCGACCAGAATTTCGGCTCCATCTGCGTTGTCCGCTCCGGTGCTCACGTGCTCGACCAGGCCGTTCTCGGCTCCGTCGAGTTCGCCGTCACCGAACTCGCCGTGCCGCTCGTCGTCGTCCTCGGACACGAGCGCTGCGGTGCCATCGCCGCCACGGTGGAGGCTCTGCGACGCGGTCGCACCCCCACCGGCGCCCTCGGTTACCTGGTCAAGCAGATCGCTCCGGCGGTCGTCGCGGCCGGGATCGACGCCGAGGACGTTTACAGCCGAGCCCTCCGCCTGCACACGCAGCACACGGTCGAGGAGCTCCAGGACGAGATCCCGCTGGCCCGGGCGATGCGTCACACGGGTGTGCGCATCGTCGGCGCCGTCTACGACCTCGACACCGGCGTCGTCGACCTGCTCTGAGTTCTGTCGGCGTTTCACGATCTCGACTTCTTCGGGCAGTCAGACATCATCATGGAATGTGATGACGTCTGACTCCCTGAATCTCGTGCTCATGTCGAGCGAGCAGCTCACGCATACAGCAAAGGAAGCCCCCGCCGACGGCAGGGGCTTCCTTTGCTGTATGCGCTTAGATCAGGCGGCCGGCTCGAAGACACCGGCGGCGACGAGGCGCTCCTCGGTCGCGTCCCAGCCGTGGCCGGGGTACGCGCTCGCAAGGTTGGCCAGCTCGATGCGGATCTTCGGGCCGTGGCCGGCCGCGGTGAGGACCCGGATCTCCTCGACGAAGGCGTCCGAGGTCGTCGAGAGGTGGTTGGTCTTGCCGTTGGTGAGGTTGCGGACGTAAGCGTGCTTGCCACCGTTCAGCGGGATCACGTACTTGAACTCACCGAGCACGCTGATGGAACCGTCCTTGGCCGCACCGGCCCGGACTGACGCGCGCGCGGTCTTGGAGGTATTGGCAGCCACCGAGTTACTCCTTGGGCCAGGCGGTCAAAATCAATGAGGTCCGCAGACGAACCCGAGAAAGCATAGCGCGTGTGCTGCGGGCAGGAAAAATCGGTGACGAGTTTCCCGATTCGCTGGCGCCTCATCCGCCCCAGGCGTCATCATGAAGCAGCCGAGCACCATCCACGAGACCCCATAGCAGCTAAAAACGGACACGATCCGCCAGGACGCCAGGTCGTAGGGGAAGACGCACCTGTCGCTCCAGGGAGGTCCGAAGTGTCCACGCGAGGCGTCGTTTACGTCCACTCGACCCCGCTCGCCGTGTGTGCACACGTCGAGTGGGCGATAGCGCGTGTCCTCACTGTCCCGGTGAGCCTGGAGTGGACCTTGCAGCCGGCCGACCCCGGTGCGCGCCGGGCCGAGTCCGGCTGGACCGGTCGTCCGGGCACGGCCGCCGATATCGCCACCGAGCTGCGCCAGTGGCCGATGATCCGGTTCGAGGTCACCGAGGAGCCCAGCGCCGGTGTCGACGGCGAGCGATACATGCACGTCCCCGGGCGAGGCCTGCACCGCTCGACGATGGGGGCCGCCGGTGACATCCAGATCGGCGAGGACCACCTCCGCCAGCTCATGACGCAGGCCCGCAGCCCCGAGGCGTTCGCGGTCGCCGTCGAGCGTGCGCTGGGCTCCGCCTGGGACGCCGAGCTCGAACCCTACCGATGGGCCGGGGATGGTGCGCCCGTCACGCTGCTTACGCGGGCTAGCTGATACGGGCTAGCCTGCCCTGTGTGCGTACTCTCCGATGGTCTGTTCTTGGTCTGCTCGTCCTCGCCTCCGCCTGCTCGAAGCCGGCGGCGCCGAGCGAGTGGCACGGCGGCGTGACCGAGCAGCCGAAGCTGGAGCCGGCGGCCCGCGCGGCCGCCCTCGTCGCGACCCTGGCCGACGAGGACCTCGTCGGCCAGGTGCTGATGCCCTACGCCTATGGCCAGCACGCCACGAACGTCACCGAGGGCGCGGCGGCGGCCAACAAGAAGCTGGTCGGTGTCGGCACACCCGCTGAGATGATCGCGAAATACCGCCTCGGCGGCCTCATCCTCGTCGGGTTCGAGGCGGGCGACCCGACCGCCAAGCAGACCAGCAACATCGCCGACCCCGCGCAGGTCACCGAGTTCACCTCGGGCCTGCAGGCGGCGGCGGGCGGGCTGACCGCCAAGGCGCCGCTGCTCATCGGCACCGATCAGGAGTTCGGCATCGTCACCCGGATCAAGTCGGGGGTGACCCAGCTGCCGAGCGCGATGGCGTTCGGCGCCGCGAACGATCCGGCCGCGACCGAGGCGGCCTGGCGGGCGGCGGGGTCGGAGCTGCTGGCGATGGGGATCAACGTCGACTTCGCCCCGGTCGCCGACGTGCAGGGCGCCTCCGGCGTCATCGGCTCCCGCTCCTTCGGCGATCAACCCAAGATCGTCGGCGAGCAGGTGGTCGCGGCGACGCGAGGCCTGCAGGGCAGCGGGGTCGCCGCCACGCTCAAGCACTTCCCCGGCCACGGCAACCCGGCCGCGGACAGCCACGACGACTTGCCCGAGCTGCGCCAGTCCCGGCAGGAGCTGACCCGGACCGACCTGGCGCCGTTCGTCGCCGGGATCGGTGCGGGTGCGAAGCTCGTCATGTCGGGCCACCTCGACGTCCGCGCGATCGACCCGGGCCTGCCCGCCTCCTTCTCCAGCAAGATCCTCATCGACCTGCTCCGCACGGAGCTCGGCTTCACCGGAGTGGTCGTCACCGACGCGCTCAACATGGCACCGGCGCAGCGCTGGCCGGCCGGCGAGGCCGCGGTCAAGGCCCTGCTCGCGGGCAACGACCTGCTGCTGATGCCGCCGGACCCGGCCGCCGCCTACGACGCGATCCTGGCTGGCGTCAAGAACGGCAGCGTTCCGCGCGAGCGGCTCGTCCAGGCGGCGACCCGCGTCCTCACGCTCAAGTTCGGCCTCGCTCCGGCGGCCGAGGGCCAGAACGTCCTGGCGAGCGCCGCGAACACGGCGGCCGCGCTCGGCCTGGCCCAGAAGTCGATCACCCTGCTGAAGGGCTCCTGCACGAAACCGCTCGTCACCGGCCCGGTGCGGGTCACCGCCTCCGGCGGTCGCGAGGTCGCGCAGGCCAAGCTGGTCGCCGAGCTCAAGGCCGCGGGCGTCTCGGTGGTCGAGCAGGGCGGCAAGGTCATCCACCTCGTCGGGTACGGCGACCAGCGCGCCGACCTCCACAAGGGCGCCGCCGTGACGGTGGCGATGGACACTCCGTATCTCCTGCGCCACGCCGATTCCCCCGTTCTCCTCGCGACCTACTCGTCCAGCGCGGTCTCGTTGACCGCTCTGGCGCGGGTGCTGGCGGGTTCGGCGAAGCCATCCGGACGGTCACCGGTTGAAGTCGTCGGATTACCCCGTTCCGCATGCGCCTAGGTTTCACTAGGCTCTTGCCGTGGGCGGTACGGGCATCGGGACATGGATAGCTCTGATTTCCTGCCCGGCTATCGCCCTGCTCATTCTCGTTCTTCTATTCCGCTCCGACTCGGGCGGCCGGAAGAAGAAGCGGCCGGCCAAGGTCACCAAGCCGGCCGCCTCGGCGGAGCCCGGGTGGGGATCGAAGCCCGTCGCGCCCAAGAACCCGATCGCGATCTCCAGCCGCCCCGACTACGTGCAGCTCCAGGTGACCGCGCAGCAGATAGCCTCGGCCGCCGGTGCCGCCGTGCTCACCGCCCGCGCAGCCGCCAAGCAGGCCGCCCACGCCGGTGGTGAGCTGGCCCGGCTGACCGTCGTCCGGGACGCCGCCGCGCAGGCGCACGAGCAGGTGAAGGCATCGATCGTGCAGGTCAAGGCCGCACAGAAGGCGATGCCCGAGCCCACCGTCGACGAGGCGCAGAAGGAGGTCGGCCGGGCGGCGCTGGCGGCCTACCGCCGGGGCGACATCTCCGTCGATGAGCTGCACGCCGTGTGGAAGCGGGTCGACGGCTGGGACGAGGTCCGCGAGGAGCGGGAGAAGGAGCTCTCCCGGCTTCGGGTCGAGGAGACGAAGCTGCGCAAGGCGCTGGAGGCCGCCGAGGAGGCTCTGGCCCCGGCGCGGCGCAACGCCCAGCACATGGATGCCATCGCCCGTGCCCGTGGCCAGGAGGCCGCCGCAGCGGACCAGGCTGCCCGAGCCGCCTACGCGGCGGCCGAGACCGCCCGCCAGGCCGAACTCCGCAAGTCCCGCTGACCGTCCCGTAGCGTGTTCGGCATGCGCTTTGGGATCTGCATCCTGCCCGACCAGCCCTGGTCCGTCGCCCGGCGTCGCTGGGAACGAGCCGAGGAGCTCGGCTTCGACCACGCCTGGACCTATGACCACCTCGGCTGGCGCGACCTCGTCGACGGGCCCTGGTTCGACGCGGTGCCGACGCTCACCGCCGCCGCGCAGGTGACCTCCCGGATCCGGCTCGGCACGATGGTCGCCTCGCCCAACTTCCGCCACCCGGTGCACTTCGCCCGCGAGGTGCTGGCGCTCGACGACATCTCCGGCGGCCGGATCACCCTCGGTGTCGGAGCGGGCGGGGTCAGCTTCGACGCCAGGGTGCTCGGCCTGCCGGAGCTCACCCTGCGGCAGCGGGTCGACCGTTTCGCCGAGTTCGTCGAGCTGCTCGACCTGATGCTGCGGACCGACCACGTGACCTGGCAGGGCGACTACTACGCCGCCGTCGACGCCCGGACGCTGCCCGGCTGCGTGCAGGCACCCCGGGTGCCGTTCGTCATGGCGGCGAACGGCCCGCGGTCGATCGCCCTCGCCGCGAAGCTCGGTCAGGGCTGGGTCACCGCCGGGGTGACGAGTGACGATCAGGAGCAGTGGTGGCGGTCGGTCGCCGAGAGCTCCCAGCGCTTCGACGACGCCCTCGCCGCCGCCGGGCGCGATCCCGCCACCGTCACCAAGCACCTCTCGCTCGACTCCGGCCCGACCTTCTCGCTGGTGAGCGTGGACTTCTTCGCCGAGGCGGCCGGGCGGGCCGCCGAGCTCGGCTTCACCGACGTGATGACCCACTGGCCGCGCGAATCCAGCTGGTACGCGGGCAGCGAAGCCGTTCTCGACAAGGTCGCCGCCGAGGTGCTGAACGCGAAATAGCACCAACTCTTCAAGAGTCGGTGCTATTTCGAGGGTGCGTTACAGCGGGATGTTGCCGTGCGCGCCCCGGGCGGCCGGGGCCGCCGCGAGGGCCTGGGCGATCCGGCGACGGCTCTCGGCCGGCTTGATCACCTCGTCGACGACACCGATCTCCAGGGCCCGCGCGACACCGCCGGCCTCCTTGGTCTGGTCGTCGATGAGCTGCTGCCGAAGCTCTTCACGCTGCTCCGGCGGGGCGGCGGCGAGCTTCTTGCGGTGCAGGATGTTGACGGCGGCCGAGGCACCCATGACGGCGATCTCGGCGTTGGGCCAGGCGAAGACCGCGGTGGCACCGAGCGAGCGCGAGTTCATCGCGATGTAGGCACCGCCGTAGGACTTGCGGGTCACCAGGGTCACCCGGGGCACCACGGCCTCGGCGAAGGCGTGCAGGAGCTTGGCACCGCGGCGCACGACGCCGTCCCACTCCTGGCCGAGGCCGGGCAGGTAGCCGGGGACGTCGACGAGCACGATCAGCGGTACGCCGAGCGAGTCGCACATCCGCACGAAGCGGGCCGCCTTCTCGGCGCTGGTCGAGTCGAGGCAGCCACCGAGGCGCAGCGGGTTGTTGGCGATGACCCCGACCGTACGCCCGGCGAAGCGACCCAGCGTGGTGACGATGTTCGGCGCCCACTTGGCGTGCAGTTCGACACCGGGGGCGTCCAGCAGCGCCTTGACCACCGGCTTGACGTCGTAAGCACGGTTGTTCTCGGCCGGCATCGACGCGGAGATGTCCACGTCGTCGTCGATGTCGTCCGGGCTGAGCCGGCCCTGGTGACCCAGGAGCGAGGCGAGCTTGCGTGCCTCGACCAGCGCCGACGCGTCGTCCTTGGTGGTGATGTGGACGACGCCGGAGCGGCGGCCGTGCGGGTCGGGACCGCCGAGGCGCTCCATGTCGACCTGCTCGCCGGTGACGGACCGGACGACCTCGGGACCGGTCACGAAGATCCGGCCCGTGTCGGACATGATCACGATGTCGGTGAGCGCCGGGCCGTAGGCGGCGCCACCGGCGGCCGGGCCGAGCACGACGGAGATCTGCGGCACCCGGCCGGAAGCGCGGACCATCGCGGCGAAGACCTGGCCGACGGCGTCGAGCGCGGTGACGCCCTCGGCGAGGCGGGCGCCGCCGGAGTGCCAGAGGCCGATCACGGGGACCCGCTCCCGGACGGCGGCGTCGATCGCGTCCACGACGTGGCGGCAGCCGTCGATGCCCATCGCGCCGCCCATGCGGGTGGCGTCGGTGGCGAAGGCGATGACGGGGGCGCCGTCGATCTCGCCGCGGCCGGCGAGCACGCCGGAGTCGTCGATGGAGCTGATCGTACGCATCGAGCCGCGGTCGAAGAGCTGCTTCAGCCGGACCTCGGGGTCGCGGTAGTCCACCGTGGGTTCATCGGTGGTTGCGGAGGTGGTGGTCACGTATGTCTCCCCCATCAGGCTCGCGCGAAGATCAGCGCGATGTTGTGGCCGCCGAAGCCGAACGAGTTGTTGAGCGCGGCGGGGATGTCCAGCGGGCGGGCCTTGAGCGCGGCCACGTCCAGGGTGAGCCCGTCATCCGGGTCGTCCAGGTTGATCGTCGGCGGCACCACGCTGTCGCGGATCGCGAGGATCGTGGCGATCGACTCCAGTGCACCGGCCGCACCGAGGAGGTGGCCGGTCATCGACTTGGTCGCGGTGATCACGGGGTGGTCACCGATGGCGAGGTGCAGTCCGACGATCTCCGCGATGTCGCCCACCGGGGTCGACGTCGCGTGAGCGTTGACGTGCTTGATGTCGAGGCCGGCCATGTCCGCGTCGCGCAAGGCGGCTCGGATGGCGCGCACGGCACCGGCGCCCTCGGGGTGGGGCTGGACGATGTCGTACCCGTCGGAGGTCATGCCGACTCCCGCGAGACGCGCGTAGACCCTGGCCCCGCGCGCGGCGGCGTGCTCTGCCGACTCGAGGATCAGGATGCCGGCGCCCTCGCCGAGGACGAAGCCGTCGCGGCCCTTGTCCCACGGCCGGGAGGCGCGCTCGGGGTCGTCGTTGCGGGTCGACATGGCGCGCATCGAGGCGAACCCGGCGATCGGCAGCGGGTGGATGACCGCCTCCGTGCCACCGGCGATCACGACGTCGGCGCGGCCGGACCGGATGATGTCCAGCGCCCAGCCGATCGCCTCGGCGCCCGTGGCGCAGGCGCTGGTCGGCGCGTGCACGCCGGCCTTCGCACCGTATTCCAGGCCGACGAAGGCGGCGGGACCGTTGGGCATGAGCATCGGGACGGTGTGCGGGCTGACCCGCCGCGCGCCCGAGGCCTCCAGGATGTCGTCCTGGGCGAGGAGGGTCTGTGCCCCGCCGATGCCGGAGCCCACCACGACCGCGAGCCGCTCGGTGTCGATGGAGTCGGGGGCGAAACCGGCGTCGGCCCAGGCCTCGGCTGCGGCGATGAGCGCCACGGCCTCGGACCGGTCCAGCTTGCGCAGCCGCACCCGATCGAGCACCTCGGACGGTTCGACCGCGAGCTGAGCGGCGATCCGCACCGGCAACTGCTCCGCCCAGTCCTGGGTCAGCTTGCTGACTCCGGAGCGGCCGGCGAGCATGGCGTCCCAGGTGGACGCGACATCCCCGCCTAGCGGGGACGTCGCGCCGAGCCCGGTGACGACTACGTCACGACGAGACAAGGGAAAAATCAGCCCTTCAGGATGAAATCAACGGCGTTGCCGACGGTCTTCAGGTTCTGGACCTCGTCGTCCGGGATCTTGACACCGAACTTCTCCTCGGCCGCCACGACGACCTCGACCATCGACAGCGAGTCGACGTCCAGGTCCTCAGTGAACGACTTCTCGTCGGAGACGTCCTCGGGGCTGACCCCGGCGACCTCCTCGAGGATCTCGGCGAGGCCAGCGGTGATTTCTTCGCGGGTCATACTTTTCCTTTCCTAGGTGACCGGCCGGTGAGGCCCGGACGGCGTGAACGCTGACTTCGTGCGGCTCGGCTCTGCAGCCTCGCCTCACGGGCAGCGGATGACCTGACCTGCGTAGGTCAGGCCTCCGCCGAAGCCGATGATGAGCACGGGGCTCCCGGACTTGACCTCGCCGCGCTCCAGCATCTTGGAGAAGGCGAGCGGGATGCTCGCCGCGGAGGTGTTGCCGGACTCGACGATGTCGCGGGCGACGATGGCGTTGGGCATGCCCAGCTTCTTCGCGATGCCGTCGATGATCCGCAGGTTGGCCTGGTGCGGCACGAACGCGGCGATCTCGGCCGGGTCGACCCCGGCGCGCTCGCAGACCTGCAGTGCGATCGGCGCGATCGCGGTGGTCGCCCAGCGGAAGACCGTCTGGCCCTCCTGGTAGATGTAGGGGCGCCAGCCCTCGATCGCGATGGCGTTGCTGGGGGCCGAGCCCCAGACGACCGGGCCGATGCCGGTCGGCTCGCCGTCGGCGGTGGCGCTGACGACAGCCGCTCCCGCGCCGTCGCCGAAGATGACGCAGGTCGACCGATCGGTCCAGTCGGTGATCTCGGAGAGCTTCTCGGCGCCGATCACCAGCGCATGCTTCGCGGCACCGGCCTGGATCGCGTGGTCGGCGTTGGCGAGCGCGTAGGCGAAGCCCGAGCACGCGGTGTTCAGATCAAAAGCAGCAGCGGAGGGTACGCCCAACCGCTCCGCGACCCGGCACGCCACGTTGGGGCTGCGGTCCGACGAGGAGCAGGTCGCCACGATGATCAGGTCGATGTCGGCGGCGCTGAGCCCCGATGCGGCGAGCGCCTTGGAGGCGGCGGCGGCGGACATGTCCGCGACGCTCTCGTCCCCGGCGATGCGCCGCTCCTTGATGCCGACGCGGGACTGGATCCACTCGTCGTTCGTCTCGACCATCTGGGCGAGCTCGGCGTTGGTCAGCACTCGGGAGGGCTGGTAGTGACCCATCGAGACGATCTTGCTGCCGGTCACAGGCCTACTCCTTCGATGCGGGCCAACGGCTGGCCCTGCGCGATCGGGTCATCGTGGTTGGCGAGCCACTCGGTGAGCACACCCGCCTTGTTGACGGCCACGTCGACGCCGCCCTGGCGGGTCACGACCTGGCCGATCACCTGGCCGGCCTTGACCTCGTCACCCTCGCTGAGGCCCTCGATCGGCGCGAAGGTACCGGAGTTGGCCGCGACGACCACCATGAAGTGCAGGGTCGGCTCGTGGCTCGGCACGTTGCCGTGGCGCGAGATGAGGTCGCGGGCGGCGGCGAGGTCGTCCGGGGTGTTCACGGTGACGATCTCGACGCCCTTGATGCTGCGCTTGACCAGCCCGGCCAGCGTGCCGGCCGGCGGCAGCTCGATCACGGCGGTGACGCCGAGGTCCTCCAGCGTGCGCATGACCAGGTCCCAGCGCACCGGGGCGGTGACCTGGCGGACGAGCCGGGCGACGAGGTCGGTGCCGCTCGCGACGGAGGAGCCGTCGGCGTTGGAGAGCAGGATCTTGTGCGGGTCGGCGGGGCGCATCCCGGCGGCGACGAGGCCCAGGGCCTGCTCCGCGCTCGCCATGTAGGGCGTGTGGAACGCGCCCGCCACCTGCAGCTCGCGGATCCGCGCCTTCGCCGGCGGCTGTGCGACGAGCTTCGCGATGCCCTCCAGGGAACCGGCGGCGACGATCTGGCCAGCGCCGTTACGGTTGGCGGGGAAAAGGCCCAGCTCGGCGAGGACGGCGAGCACCTCCGCCTCGTCACCGCCGAGGATCGCGGCCATGCCGGTCCGCTCCAGCGCGCAGGCGGCGGCCATCTCGCGTCCCCGGATGCCGGCGAGCGCGATGGCGTTCTCCGGGGCGAGGACACCGGAGACGGCGGCGGCGCCGAGCTCACCGACGCTGTGCCCGGCCACCACGCAGACATCGGGCAGCCGGAGCTGGCCGGCGGCGACGAGCGCGGCGGCGGTCAGCAGCGGCTGGGTCTTGGCGGTGTCCTTGATCTCCTCGGCATCCGCTTCGACGCCGAGATGGACAAGGTCGACGCCGGTCAGCGCGGACCACCAGCGGAGCTGGGATTCCACGCCATCGACGGAGAGCCATGGGGCCAGGAAGCCAGGCTTCTGGGCACCCTGGCCGGGAGAGAGTACGGCGAGCACGTCTTCAACCCTGAGGGATCACTCAGGTAGCGCGCGTTGTCGGCGAGGACCAAATCCTACGAGAGTCTTTGTAGGAACCCTACAAGGATTGATGGAAGGTTAAGCGAATTCTTCCAGGCCAGCTCCGGTACGCGAAGATCTGCGGCATTTCCCCCCGGCGGACCCGTACCGAAGTGTTCTGCGACACTCCCCGCTCCCCATCCCCTGAATTTTAATGCTGGACACGCCGCGGAAAGCGCGACAAAGGTCAGGATCACCTTCTCCCTGACCTTTGTTGCACTTCGTACCGCGTGTCCAGCATTAAAATTCAGGGGGGTTGTCGGCCTGCTGGAAGCCGCCTGGGATCAGCCACAGGGCGACGACCGTGGCAGCCGCGACCAGCACCGCCGAGATGACACTCGTCAGGGTGAGCGCATCGACGTAGGCGGCCCTCGCGACCACCATGATCCGTTCACCGGCAGGTCCGCCCAGATCCGTGGCGATCTCGTGCGCGCCGCCGATGGAGCCGCTCACCACGTCGCGGACGGGTGGTGGCAGGCGGAGCCCGTCGAGCCCGTTGCGGTAGCCCACCGCCGCGATGCTGCCGAGGATGGCGACCCCGAATCCGACCCCGAGTTCGTAGCAGGTCTCGTTGACCGCCGCGGCACCTCCGGCCCGCTCGGCGGGCGCGGCCGAGACGATCGTGGTCGCCGCCGCCGTGATCGCCATGCCGTCACCGATCCCGAAGGCGACCAGCGCGATCACCACCACCGGGTAGGTCAGCGGCGCCAGCGCCAGGATCGCGAACGCGGCGGTGAGGGTGGCGAGCGCCGACCCGATCACCGTCCGGACCCCCAGGCGGGCCACCAGCCGTGGTGTGGCGAGTGCGGCGAGCAGGGTGGCGAGCGCCGCGGGCAGCATCCGCAGGCCGGCCTGGAGGGGGCTGAACTGCTCGACATACTGCAGCCAGAGGGAGAGCAGGAAGAGCGCCGCACCGATCGCCATCATCGCGGCGAGCGTGGTGATCGCGGCACCGGTGAAGGCTGGATTGGTGAAGAGCCGCACGTCGAGCAGCGGGTCGTCGAGGCGGAGCTGCCGCCGGGCGAAGACGATCAGCAGGCCGAGGCCGACCATGATCGCGAGCGGGGCGGGGGAGAGCACCCCGTCGGCCGCGACGTGCTTGATGCCCCAGACGATCGTGATCGTGCCGGCGACGGAGAGCGCGGCCGAGAACCAGTCGAGCCGGGACTCGCCGGGCGTTCTCGACTCGGGCAGGATGAACCACCCGGCCACCAGCGTGATCACGACGATGGGCACGTTGACCCAGAAGGCGGCGGCCCAGCCGAACCGTTCGACGAGCAGCCCGCCGAGCACCGGCCCGATCGCGGCACCGGCTCCCGCGACCGAGGCCCACACGCCGATCGCCCGGGTCCGCTCCTGCGGATCGCTGAAGACGTTGCGGATGAGCGAGAGGGTCGACGGCATGATCATCGCGCCGCCGCAGGCGAGCAGTACGCGTCCGGCGATCAGCTGCCCCGGGCTCGACGAGGTCGCGGCGATGATCGAGGCGATGCCGAAGGCCGCCACCCCGACGAGGAAGAGCCGCTTGCGGCCCCAGCGGTCGCCGACCGCCCCGGCGGTGACGAGCAGGCCGCCCAGGAGCAGCCCGTAGATGTCGATGATCCAGAGCTGCTGGATGGCGTCCGGATGCAGGTCGTCGATGAGCGACGGCAGCGCGACGTTGAGGATGGTCGCGTCCAGGGCGACCAGCAGCAGGCTGGCGCAGAGGACGGCGAGGACGGTCCAGCGACCACTCTTGCTCAAACTGGAAATATGCCCCATGGTGGGGCAAATTCTAGAGGTGCTGGGGCGCGGCGGGGTCCAGACGGCCGATCGCGAGCGCCACGCGCAGGGTGAAGGCGTCCCGGGGCGTCATCGGCGCGTAGCCGGTCAGCTCGGACACCCGTTTGAGCCGGTAACGGACGGTGTTGGGGTGCACGAAGAGGCCACGGGCCGCCGACTCCAGCACGCTGCCCGCGTTGAGGAACGCGTCGAGCGTGGCGAGCAGCTCCCCGCCGGAGCGGGCCAGCGTGCTGAAGACCGCGGCGAGACTGCGCCGGGCCTCGGCGTCCCCGGCGAGCGCGCGCTCCGGCAGCAGGTTGTTGGCCTCCACCGGCCTCGGCGCGGCGGGCCAGGCGGGTGCCGCGCGGAACCCGGCGATGGCGGCCCGCGCGGACTCGGTGGCGTCCTCCAGGCTCGCCACGGTCGGCCCCACCACCACGGGACCCTCACCGAAGCCGGAGATCATCTTCTCGGTGGCGGCGAAGGGGTCGGTGGCGCCGCCGATGACGACGACGAGCCGGTCGCCGTGCACGCCGCCGATCGTCTCCACCCCGATCCGCCGGGCCAGCCGATAGATCACGTGCAGGACGGCCGCCGACTCGCCACCGGGGGACCGGCCGACCGCGACCGCGACGGGCGGCGCGTCCGACCAGCCCAGCGCGGCTGCGCGGCTCGCCACGACATCGGAGGAGTCGCCGCGCAGCAGCGCGTCGACGAGCAGGGCCTGGAGCCGGGCATCCCATGCGCCGCGCGTCTCGGCGGCGCGGGCATAGACGCGGGCGGCGGCGAAGGCGACCTCGCGGGAGAAGCGCAGCACCGCCTCGCGCAGCGCGGTCTCCTCGCCGGGCGCGGCGAGGTGGCTGACCTGCTCCTCGACGACATCGATGGTGACCTTGATCAGCGCCACGGTCTGCTGGAGGCTGATCGTGCGGGCCAGCGCCCGGGGTGCCGCGTCGAAGACCTCGTCGGAGATCTCCTGCGTACCCGAGGCGCCGCCGCCCTGGCGCAGCCACTCCACCAGGGAGCGCACGCCGGACTGCGCGATCAGCATGACCCAGGCCCGCTGGTCGGCGGGGAGCCCGCGGAACCACGGCAGCGCATCGTCCATCCGGGAGACGCTCGACGTGGCGAGCGCACCGGCGGACCGCTCGATCTGCTTCAGCGTCGCCGCGAGCGCTGGTTCACCGGTCACAGCCACAGCTTAGGGCGTCCGTCGGCCGGTCCTGGCCGAGCGAGACGGCTCAGACCGGTGCGTCCGGCCACGGATCGACGCCGGGCGGCCCGTGATGCTCCTCGTCGGCCCGCCGATCCGGTGCCGCGACGGGGTCGACCGGCAGGAGCGGGTCGTCCAGCCACGGCTCGGAGAGGACCGGCGTCGGGGTCGGCGTCGGATCCGTACGCGATCCGTCACCCGTCCGGGCCGCGAGCCGGGCGGCGATCCGCGCGGCCTTCTCGGCGGCCTTCACCTCGCCCCGGGCCCGCATCTCCCGGCGGCTCTGGAAGGGGATCGGCACGGCGCGGGGCGGTGGCGGCCGGCGCGCCCAGCCGATCAGGCTGCCCAGCACGAGGCCGGCGAGGATCAGCAGGCAGAGCCCGAATCCGCTGCCCGTGTTGACGTAGTCCGTCGGGTGCTTGCCCGCCGGCATCGCCACTCTGAGCTGCTCCTGCAGCCGGCTCTCCAACGAGGCCTCGACGATCGCCTGGTTGGCGATCACGAGCACCGTGGCGAGCGTGGAGACGGCGGCGGCGACGGGGAAGCGGGACCGCCGGTTGTAGAGCACGATCGAGGCGAGCAGGCCGACGATGATCAGCGCGAGCGACACGATCGCGAAGGGCTGCGGCGGAAGCTCGTCCTCCTTGCGCTGCGCCTTCGGCAGGAGCTGCGTCGGCTTGTCCACCTTCGGTACGCCGCCGACGGCGAGGGTCAGCCCGCTGTAGGTGGTGGTGGCGCCGGGTGCCGCTCGCCCGTATCCGCCGGGTGCCTCGCAGGAGACGGCGGCGAAGGGGAGCAGGAAGCACAGCCCGGCCAGCAGGAATCCGGTCGGGGTGGTGAGACGTGCGAGGAGTTGCCGCATCGAACGCCTTTCATACGACGGTCACGACCGGGAGCCAGCATTGCACGGCGGGGGCCCGGCCGCATGGCTGTGCCCCCGCGCCATCAGGGTCTGGCCTCCCCGGACGGCGAGTGCGCGTCTCCGGTCGGCAGCTCCTCGATCACGGTGGAGTCGGTGGTGGGCAGCGCGGTGTGCCCGATCGCCGGCAGCTCGTCGGCCGTCGCCTTCCGGCGTCGCGAGGCCACCAGGACGATGGCCACGGCGACGATGACGAGCAGCAGCAGGACCCCGCCGAAGAGCGAGACCAGCAGGACGGGGAAGGTCGAGGCCTCCTCGGCGACGGCGTGCATGCTGGTGCTCTGACCGGCCTTCGGCGTCCAGGTCACCGTGTTGCCGTCGATCGTGCCGTTGCCGGAGGTCACCTTGCCGGGGAAGGTCATCGCGATCTTCACCGTGAAGCTGTCGGCGAAGGCCTTGATCGCCGGGTCGTCGAGGCGGTAGGCGCTGAGGTCCAGCACCGCGTCGAGGGTGTATCTGCCGTCCCGGTGCGCGATCTTCAGGATGCTGCCGGAGAAGCTGCTCAGCGGCGTCTTGGTGTAGGTGTACGTGGTGCCGATGAAGTCGCCCTCGGAGTAGCGCTTCTCCTCGGTCGCCGTCGGGACGTTGCCGAGCCGGTTGGTCATCTCGCGGACGAGGTTGTCCTCGCTGCCCGCGAGCCCGGCCAGGCGCTTGTCCACGGCGAAGACCGCGGTGCCGCTGACGGTGTCGTCCGGGTTGATCGTGAAGGCCATGTCGACCTTCATGCACCCGCTGAGGGTGACGGCCGCGATCGCGAGCATCGCGAGCGACCGGAGGGGGGTGGTCAGCTTCCGCATCGGCATCCGCACAGTATGCGCGAGCGCGTCCAGCGGATCAGATCTTGCGGCGGATGCCGAAGGCGATGCCGAAGAGGCCGGCCGCGATGAGCAGCGCGACCACGCCGTTGAGGGCGACCACGCCGCGCCACTCGCCGAACATCGAGCTGATGTCCTGCTCCTGCTCGGTGGCGCCGGTGCCACCGCCGCCACCGCCCGCGCCGGGCGGCAGGGAGACGCCGGTCAGCGGCACGCCGGCCGCGCGCATCGCGGTGGGCATCGTGAACCGGCCGTAGAACCAGCCCGCGGCGACCTTGCGCTTGTCGGGCTGCTTGTCCGACCGGTACGCCCGGGGCCCGCCCGTCGCGAGCGGATAGAGGTCGTACTGCTGCTTGGCGACCCCGTCGACGAGCAGCGTCACCGTGTACTTAGGACCGAGCTTCTCCGCGGTCGGCGACTTCACCGAGACGCCGGGCCGCACCGCGAGCCAGTCGACCTCGCTGAGCATCGCCTCGAACTCACGCTGGTTGTCGGTGGCGTCGATGGTGAGCGGCTCGGTGAGCCCGACACCGGCGATCGTCATGCTGTTGACCGGATTCGGCGCGGCCGAGGGTGCTGCCGCGGGTGCCGCGGCGGCGGGTGTGGCCAGGCCGACCGCCACGGGCGCGGCGAGGACGGCCAGCACGGCGCCGTGGAGAAACAGGCGGCGGGTGACGTTGCGATCCATGCCTTGCCCCGTTCGATGGATGTCGCTGTAAACGGACTTCTAGCTTCTAAGAGTCCATATGCAAAGACAATCCAGAACGCGTCATAGTTGCGACGGTGAGATCTCAATCAGGTCACGAATTGGGATCTCTCCTGCTATGCGGCGGCGCGAAGGCGGGCAATCGTTCGTTCGCGACCCAGAACCGCCAGCGACTCGAAGAGCGGCAGGCCGACGGAACGGCCGGTCACGGCCACCCGGACCGGCGCCTGAGCCTTGCCCAGCTTCAATTCCCGGGCGGTGCCGGCCGTCTCGACCGCGGCCTTGATGGAGTCGGCGTCCCAGGACGGCAACGCCTCGAATGCGGCGATGACATCCGGCAGGATCCCGGCGTCCTTCGACGCCTTGGCCCACGCGGCCTCGTCGATCACCGGCTGGTCGAGGAAGAAGAAGTCCACATAGGAGGAGATCTCGGCGAGCACCGCGATCCGGGTCTGCGCCAGCTCCGCGACCTGGGCGAAGGTCTCCGGATCGAAGTCCTGCGGTGCCCACGGCGGTGCGACGATGCCGAAGCCGGACTCGGCCCTCTCCTCGGCCGTGACGAACGGGCCGGTCAGCCACGGCCGGCAGGCGGCGATGAAATCCTCGGTCGACAGCGCGCGGATGTATTCGCCGTTGAAGGCGCGCAGCTTCTTCTCGTCGAAGAAGGCGGGGGAGGAGTTGACCTCCTCCAGCCGGAACTCGTCCTCGATGACCTGCCACGGCACGATCTCGCGGTCGCCCGACGGTGCCCAGCCGAGCAGCATCAGGTAGTTGCGCATGGCATCGGCGAGGTAGCCCTCGTCGCGGTACATCTCCAGGGCGACCTTGTCGCGGCGCTTGGAGAGCTTCTGCCGCTTCTCGTTCACCACGACCGGCACGTGGGCCCAGGTCGGCGGCGTCACGCCGAGCGCCTCCCAGAGCAGCTGCTGCTTGGGCGTGTTGGGCAGGTGCTCCTCGGCCCGGATCACGTGGGTGATCTTCATCGTGATGTCGTCGATGACGTTGGCGAGCAGGAAGACGGGCGAGCCGTCACCGCGGGCGATGACGAAGTCCTCGATGAGCTTGTTGTCGAAGGTCGGCTCGCCCCGGATCAGGTCGACGACGACCGTCTCGCCCTCGGTCGGCGTCTTGAACCGCAGCGCCCGGCCCTCGGCGGGGCCCAGGCCGCGCTCGCGGCAGAAGCCGTCGTAGCCCGAGTACTGATTACCGCCGCGGGCCTGGACCTGCTCCCGGGTGCACTCGCAGTAGTAGGCCCGGCCGCCCTCGAAGAGCCGCTGCGCCGCCGCGCGCTGCTCGTCGGCGTATGACGACTGGAAGTAGGGGCCCTCGTAGCTGCCGCGCTCGATGCCGATCCACTCCATCGCGGAGAGGATGCCCTCGATCCACTCCGGGCGGTTGCGAGCCGCGTCGGTGTCCTCGATCCGCAGCACGAAGGCACCGCCGTGCTGCTTGGCGTAGATCCAGTTCTGCAGGGCCGAGCGGGCTCCGCCGACATGGAACATTCCAGTGGGAGAGGGGGCAAAACGAACGCGTACCGTCACGCCACCCAGCCTACGGGGTACCCATGGGTCATGGCTTGTGGGTTACCACTTGGCGAGGTGGCGGTCGCGAGACGCCTCCAGGTGCAGGCGCATCGCGATGTCGGCCCGGGCCGCCTCGCCCGCCCGGATCGCGGCCACGATCGAGTCGTGCTCCTGCTGGCTGCGCCCGCCGACGTCGGTGGGCGAGTGCAGCCGGTGCAGGTGCAGATGGGAGTGGAGCCGGGTGATCGCGTCGTGCAGTAGCGGGTTGCCCGAGGCGGCGGCGATCGCGTCGTGGAACGCGGCGTCGGCGGCGGTGAAGTCGGCGTGGGTGGCGTAGCCGTGGCCCTCCGAGATCGTCGGCAGATCGGGGAAGTCCGCGGTCGAGCGCAGGTCCGCGGCGTGGGCGGCGGCTGCGCACTCCAGCAGCAGCCGCATCTCGAAGAGGTGCTCGAACTCCTCCCGGGTGAGCAGCGCCGTCGTCGTGTATCCGGCCATCGGGCGCTTCGTCACCAACCCGTCCGCCTCCAGCCGGGCCAGCGCCTCGCGGACCGGGGTCGGCGAGACGCTCAGCTTCTTCGCGACGGTGTCGATGGTGACCCGGGTGCCCGGCGCGAGTTCGTGATCCATGATGAGGGACTTGAGGGCGGAGTAGACATCGTCACTGAGCGCAGACCGCATGGGGACCATTCTTTCCGCACTTGACACCGGTTCGTCTCGCGGGGACGATCCTATAGGATTTCGGGGCACGGTGGAAGGAGATCCAGTGCAGCGAGTCGCCCTGGGGCGGACGGACCTCGAGGTCACGCGGCTGGGCCTCGGCCTGGCGCCGATCGCCGGTCTCTACTCCGCCGTGAGCGAGGAGCAGGCGCGAGCCACGATCGACCACGCCTGGTCGCGCGGCGTGCGCTACTTCGACACGGCTCCCCTCTACGGGTACGGGCACAGCGAGCGCCGCGCCGGACGAGCCCTCGCCGATCGGCCCCGTGCCGAGTTCACCCTCTCCACCAAGGTCGGACGGCTGCTCCGCGCTGCCGGTGAGGATGCGCCGGCACGAGGAGTGACCGAGCGGAGCGAGGAAGCCCCGCAGGGCGCGCCGGAAGCTGCGCAGGAGTTCTGGTCCGGCGTCGAGCAGGGGATCGCGCCGGTCTTCGACTTCTCCGCCGCCGGGGTGGCATCGTCGCTGGCGGAGAGCCTCGACCGGCTCAATCTGTCGCATGTGGACATCGCTTTCATCCACGACCCCGACGACCACCTCCCGCAGGCGCTCGCCGAGGCCGCGCCGACCCTGGAACGGCTGCGTGCCGAGGGCCGGGTGGGCGCGATCGGCGTCGGTGCCAACAGCGCCGAGGTGCTGGCCCGCTGCATCCGCGAGGCCGACCTCGACTGCGTCCTGCTCGCGGGGCGCTACACCCTCCTCGACCAGGTCGCCCTCGACGAGCTGCTGCCGCTCGCGCAGGCGAGAGGGGTCGCCGTGATCGCCGCCGGGGTCTTCAACTCCGGCATCCTCGCCGATCCCCGGCCCGGCGTCACCTACAACTATGAACCCGCCACCGCGGAGATCCTCGCCCGCGCGCAGGCGCTGCGGGAGGTCTGCGCCCGCTTCGACGTGCCGCTGCGCACGGCGGCGGTGCAGTTCCCGCTGCGGCACCCCGCCGTCGTCTCGGTGCTGGTCGGAGCGCGGTCACCGGCGGAGGTCGACGACGCGGTGGACGCGATCACCGCCCCGGTCCCGGCCGCACTCTGGACCGCGCTCGCCGACGAGGGGTTCATCCGCGAATGATCATCGACGCGCACCACCACCTGTGGCGCCTCGACGGCGGTTACGGCTGGCTCGACGAGCCCGCGATGGCGCCGATCCGCCGTGACTACACCGTCTCCGACCTGCGCGGACACCTCGCGGCGACCGGTGTCGACCGCACGGTGCTGGTCGAGGCCGCCCGCTGCGACACGGCCGAGTCGATCGAGTTCCTGGCGCTCGCCGCCGAGACCCCCGAGATCGCCGGTGTGGTCGCCTGGCTCGACTTCGCCGCGCTCGCCGATCCCACGGCCGCGGGCGCCTCGACGGATCCCGCAGCCATCGCCGCCCTCGCCGCCATCCCCGGCGCGGCGCCCCCATCGTCGCAACTCTTGAAGAGTTGGTCCTATGAGCGGCCGGCCAAGCTCGTCGGCGTGCGGGACCAGGTGCAGGCGCACGCGGATCCCCGGTGGCTCGCCCGGCCCGAGGTGGTGGCGGGCCTGCGGCGGATCTCCGAACTCGGGCTCGTCGTCGACCTCGTCGTCCGGCCCGACCAGCTCGCGGGTGCCGGGGTGGCGGCTGACGGCGTACCCCTGGGGCGGTTTGTTCTTGATCATTTGGGGAAGCCGCCGCTCGCAGCGGGCGGCGCGGGGCTGGCCTCGTGGCGGGACGAGGTCGCGCGGCTCGCGGAGCGACCGAATGTCGTCGCGAAGCTGTCGGGGCTCGTGACCGAGGCCGACTGGGCCCGCTGGACCGACGACGACCTCGCACCGGTCGTCGCGCACGCCCTCGCCGTCTTCGGGCCGCAGCGGCTGCTGTGGGGCTCGGACTGGCCGGTGGCGGAGCTCGCCACCGACGCCGTGCGCTGGCTCGCCACCGCCCGCGCGCTCGTGCCGTCGCAGGACCACGACGCGGTTTTCGGCGGCAATGCCGCACGGACATACCAATTGGAGATCGACTGATGAAGTTCATGCGTGTCGGGGTCGCCGGGGCCGAGCGACCGGTGCTGCTCGCCGACGATCGCCACTATGACCTGCGGGGGCTCACCGCCGACATCGACGGGCGCTTTCTCGGTGCGGGCGGGATCGAGCTGGCTCGCGCCGCGCTGCACCGGGGAGAGCTGCCGGAGACCGAGGTCGCCGGTGAGCGGATCGGCGCGCCGATCGCCCGGCCGGGCGTGGTGCTCTGCGTGGGGATGAACTACGCGGCGCACGCCGCCGAGTCCGGCTCGCTGCCGCCGGTGGAGCCGGTGATCTTCTACAAGGCGCCGAACACGATCGTCGGCCCGCACGACGAGATCCGGATCCCGCGTGGCTCGACGCGGACCGACTGGGAGGTCGAGCTCGCCGTCGTCATCGGGCGGACGGCCCGTTACCTCGACTCGCCGCAGGCCGCCCTTGAGTGCATCGCCGGGCTCGTGACCAGCAACGATGTCTCGGAGCGGGAGTTCCAGATCGAGCGGTCCGGCGGGCAGTGGTCCAAGGGGAAGAGCTGCGAGACGTTCAACCCGCTCGGGCCCTATCTCGTGCCGGGGGTGTCGCCGGACGAGCTGGCGCTGCGGTCCTGGGTCAACGGGGAGGCACGGCAGAACTCGTCCACGAAGGACATGATCTTCGGTGTGGCGTTCCTGATCTGGCACCTGTCGCAGTTCACGGTGCTGGAGCCGGGCGATCTGCTCAACACGGGTACGCCGGAGGGGGTGGGGCTCTCGGGCCGCTTCCCCTACCTGGCTCCGGGCGACGTGGTCGAGGTGGAGGTGGCCGGCCTGGGCCGCCAGCGCACCCCGGTCACCGCGGCCTGACGTCACGATCGGCGCAACTCTTCAAGAGTTGGTGCTAAAACGGGCATGATCGCGCTGTTTCCCGGAAGGTGGCCCCTCCGCAGGTGTGCGAGGGCGTTGCTTCCGGGAAACAGCGCGATCATCGCCGCGTCAGGCGGCTGCCGGGACGAGGAGCTGGTGCTCGGCGAACTCGCGATAGAGGGCACTGCTCGTCAGCAGCTCCGTGTGAGTTCCCGTCGCGACCACCCGGCCCTGGTCCAGCACCACGATCTGGTCGGCGTCGACCACGGTCGAGAGCCGGTGCGCCACGATCAGCAGCGTCCGGCCCGTGGAGACGGTGTCGATCGCCGAGCGCAGCGCCATCTCGTTGCGGGCGTCGAGGTTGCTCGTCGGCTCGTCGAGCAGCAGGATCGGCGGCTTCGACAGCAGCGCCCGCGCGATCGCCAGCCGCTGCCGCTCGCCGCCGGAGAGCAGGACCCCGCCCTCGCCCACCTGCTCGCCCAGGCCGAGCGGGGTGCGCTCGGCGAGGTCGCTCAGGTTGACCGCGCGCAGCACGTCCAGCATCTGCGCATCGGTCGCCGCAGGGGTCGCCAGCTGCAGATTCTCCCGCAGCGTGCCCGCGAGCACGGGTGCCTCCTGCTCGACATAGCCCAGTTGCGCGCGCAGCTCGTCGTGGCGCAGTGCCCGCACGTCGACACCGTTGATCAGCAACTCGCCGGAGTCGATCTCATAGAAGCGCTCCACCAGGGAGAGCAGCGTGGACTTGCCCGCACCGGAGGGGCCGACCAGGGCGGTCCTGGTCCCGGCGGGCACGGTGAAGGTGACCTCTCGCAGCACCGTGTCGGCGCTGGTCGCGTAGCCGTAGGAGACATCGCGGAACTCGACGGCGGGCGCACCGGGGCTCGGTGCGGCCGATCCTCGCAGCGGGACCGCAGCCTCCAGCGGCACCTCCAGGATCTCCTCCATCCGGCCCAGCGCGCCGAGCCCGGCCTGGAGCTGCGTATAGGCGTTGAGCGCCTGGCCCAGCGGCATCACCAGGAAGAAGACGAAGAGGATGAAGGCGACCAGGTCGCCGACGGAGATCGTGCCGCTCGCCACCCGGGCGCCGCCCACGCCGAGGACCAGCAGGAACGACGCCTGCACCGTGGTCACCATCGCCGGGCCGAGGATCGCCTGCAGCTTCGCGATGCGCAGCCCCGCGTCGTAGGCCTGGCGGGCGCTCTCGACGACCGTCGCCGTCTCGCGCTCCTCGGCGCGGCTGGCCCGGATCGTGCGGGCCGCGCTGATCGCCCGCTCGACCGCCGAGGTCATCTCGCCGATCCGGGCCTGCGCGTCGGCCGACATCCCGCGGACCTTGCGGGCGAAGAAGACGCCGCCGGCGAGGCCGATCGCGAGCCCGCCCAGCGTCACCGCGAAGAGCACCGGATCGAGCAGGATCATCGCGGTCGCCGCGCCCACCACCATCAGCGCGCCGGTCACGGTCTCGAAGAGCCCCGATGTCACGACCGCGCGCAGCAGCGTCGAGTCGGCCCCCACGCGCGACAGGAGGTCACCGGTACGCCGACCGTCGTACTCGGCGATCGGCAGGCGCAGCAGGTGCGTGGCGAGTCGGCGCCGAGCGGTCAGGACGAGCCCCTCCGCCGTGCGCTGGAGCAGGTAGGAGCGGATCCCGTCGAGCGCGGCCACGAAGAGCAGCACGGCGACGAGGGCGCCGACGGCCCGGCCGATCGGGTCGCCGGCACCGAGGGCGTCGAGGACATCCCGGGTGAGCAGCGGCTGCATCAGCGTGCCGCCGGCGGTGATCAGGGAGAGGATTCCGACGACGATGAGGGACCCTCGGTGCGCGCGGACGTAGGGACCCAGGGTGCGAAGTCCGACCTTGGGCTGCGCTGGCTCAGGAGGCATGCGCGCGAGTCTACCTGCCGCCCGGTAAGTATGCCGCTGCGCTGGTACGCCGCGTGGAAAACGGTTACTCTGCGCGGATGCGTGCGCTGATCGTCCGGGGCGGGGCGGAGTTCCACGAGCCCGTCCGGACCACCGAGAGCTTCCTGCCGTTTCTGCGGTCGGCCGAGTTCGACGTCGAGATCGCCGAGGATCTGGACGTCTACCTCGACGAGGGGCTGTTGCGGCGTACCCATCTGATCGTGCAGTGCTGGACCGACGGTGAGCTGACGGCGAACCAGTCGGCCGGGCTGCGCGCAGCGGTCGCGGCCGGGACCGGATTCGGCGGCTGGCACGGCGGCGTGGTCGCGGCCTTCGCGGATCGGGGCTACCAGTGGATGACCGGGGCCTGCTTCGTCTGCCACCCGGGCGACTTCGTCGAGCATGAGCTGGTCGTCGTCGCCGACCACCCGATCGTGGCCGGGATCGACCGGGTCGCGCTCAACACCGAGCGCTACTGGCTGCTCGCCGATCCGGCGAGCGACGTGCTCGCGACGGTGACCTTCCCGGTCGAGCCCGGCGAGCCGTGGTCGCGCCCGACGACGCACCCCGCGGTCTGGACCCGGCGGTGGGGCAGGGGCCGGGTCTTCGTCAGCACGGTCGGCCACCACCTGCCCGACCTGGAGGTCCCCGAGATCCGCACGATCACCGAGCGCGGCCTGCTCTGGGCCGCCCGCCCTGAATTTTAATGCTGGACACGCCGAGAAATCCGCAACAAAGGTCAGGAAGCTCAGCTTCCTGACCTTTGTTGCACTGTGGACGGCGTGTCCAGCATTAAAATTCAGGGAGAACCGGTCGCGCCGCGATGACACCTCCAGGTCGATACGCTCCGCGGCAGATTACGAGATCAGCCGACGGCGCGGGACCTGCTAGCCGGCCAGGAAGCTCAATCTGACCTGGCGGGTGGGGTTGTCGCCGTTAGGGTCGACGAGGCAGATCGACTGCCACGTGCCCAGAGCGATCCGACCGCCCAGGACCGGCAGCGTGGCATGGGGCGCGATGAAGGCGGGCATCACGTGATCGCGGCCGTGACCCGCTGAGCCGTGCCGGTGCCGCCAGCGGTCGTGGGTCGGCAGCACGTCGTCGAGTGCGGTGAGCAGGTCGTCGTCGCTGCCCGCACCGGTCTCGATGATCGCGATCCCGGCGGTGGCGTGCGGCGCGAAGACGTGCAGCAGCCCGTCACCCTTGCCGGCGACGAATCCGGCCGCCTCGTCGGTCAGGTCCGTCACGCTGGGCCGGGACCCGGTGCGAACCGTGATCAGGATGCTCTCCACGCCGACCACCCTAGGGCAGCGCACGCCAGAGGGTGCGGTTCCCCGCGCCATAGATCAACGATATATGTCGATGCATTATCTACATTCGGCGCATTTTTCCAGGTGGACGTGGTGAATACGCAATGAGCAAAAGCAGAAAAGCAGTGGACGAGCTCGACTTCGTCCGCATCGACCAGGGTGATCAGGAAGTGGACCTGAAGGGTGTCCGCGACCCGGACTTCCTGGCACTGGGCCTCGGCGGCACCAACATGATGGCGATGCTCTGGTCGGTCGCGATGGGCAAGCGCGCCGTCGGCGTCGACATCCGGGTCTGCCCCTCGCTCGGCGTGCACTGGAACATCCGCGAGGAGCTCTACCACCACCTCGGCCTCATCGACCAGATGATGATGGAGCGCTACGGCGAGCAGGGGATCCCCCGCCGCGGCGACGGCCGACTGCTGCTGCTCGCCGAGAGCATGTACCGCTCCGACTGGCCGGCCGGTCCGGTCGCCGCGGACGACCTGGTCAGCGGGTTTCTCGGTTCGATGAACGCCGACGCGCGCATCGTCGGCACCATCGAGCACACCGAGTTCATCGACGACCGCTGGAAGGACGGCGGGCCGCACCGGATCATCACCGTGCTCGATCCGCCGAGCCCGCCGGCGGGGCCCGACCCGCAGCGGATGGGCGGGAGCATGGCGGAGGTCCTCGACGGACCGTCCATGTTCCAGGCCCGCGCCGCCGACGTGCTGATCCTGCTCCGCCGCTACCTGGAGGAGATCGAGCGGATGGACCTGGCGAGCGGCGTCGCCGTGCCCCGGGTCCGCCTGTTCACCAGCCACCGGGTCATCCCCGACGCCGACGAGGAGGGCGGCGGCCGGCTGCGGCGCCTGTTCCGGCGCGGCTCGCGCGGCGGCGGCTTCGTCGACAGGCCCGGCGGGCGCAAGGGAGTCCGGATCGAAGCGATCCGCGAGCTCGACTACAAGGGCAAATTCCGCCGGGTACGCGCACCGGGGTCGGGCGTGATCGACCTGGGCGTGCCGGAGCTCTTCATGATCGCCCAGGGCTTCGACAGCACCGACGCGCGGCGGCTCGGCTTCCAGCAGAGCGATGTGCTCGTGGACCACGAGGACGGTCGCGGACCCGTCGTCGCGCAGGCCGACTACCTCGCCGGGCTGATGGACGTGCTCGTCGACGGCCGGCTGCGGCGCCGCATCGCCTCGGAGTTCGACAGCCAGGGCAACGAGTACTGGGTGCGCCAGATCGCCGTGGGCCACGAGGGCGACCCGGCGGTCGGCTGGGTCCTGGTGCAGGTGCCGGACTTCAAGGCCTTCGACCCGATCCGGGCGGGCCTCGTCCCGGCCGGCACCGACCGCAACTCCCCGGAGTATTTCGCCGGCTACCAGCACCTGATGCGCGACTTCTACCTGGAGCAGAGCGCGCACATCCTGGAGATCCCGAAGAAGGAGCTCGCCCAGGTGCAGATGGGCTACGGCCCCAAGCTCTTCAGCATGATCGAGCGGATCGGCGCCGACGCCCTGGTGGCGGCGAACGGCGTCGTCGGCGGCGACTCGTTCGGCAACGGCCACTTCATGACCAGCGGTGGCGCGATCACCGGCATGGTCGGGCACGGCGTACGGGTGCTGCACTACTGGCAGGACCGGCTGGACGGGGTGGAGCCCGCCCCGGCGATCCGGCGGCTCGCCGACGGCATCAAGACCGACACCGAGGACTGGCTGCACGTCAGCGCCCAGGAGTTCAGCCAGGCCGCCCCGATCAACTTCGGCTCGGCGCGCATCGAGGAGATCGCCCGCGCGAGCGGCAAGGAGTCCTCGGACCGGGCCGCCGCGATCGACGCCACCCGGCGGCACCGCCACTCGCTGCTGCCGCTGGACCACTCCGACTGGCGTCGGCCGGTGATGTACCCGGGACGCCGCTACGCCTTCCCGCTGCCGCCGCTGCAGGACTCGCACCCGGAGGACCGCGACGAGATGCCGGCCGAGCTCGCCGCGCCCATGCCTCGCTGATCCCTGAGCCACCAGGAGTGACCGGCATGTCCAATCGCCATCCAGCCATGGAGCCGGGTCGGGACGAGGTGGCGGCGATGATGGCCGCCGCCACCTCGCTCGTCACCGATTTCCTCGGCTCCGTCGACACCGCGCCGACCGCCCCGCTCGACTTCCCCGCGAGCGAGCTGACCGAGCTCTTCGCCCCGCCCGGCGACCGGCCGGGTGACCTCGACGACCTGCTCGCCACCTTCCGGGACGCGGCGGCGCAGGCGGCCGAGACGGTGAGTCCGGGGTTCTACGCCTACTTTCCCGGCGGCGGCCTCTTCGCCTCGGCGCTCGCGGAGCTGCTCGCGGCCACCGTCAACCGCTACACGGGCTCGGGCGCGATGGCGCCCAAGCTGGTCGCGATGGAGCACGGCGTGATCCAGTGGTTCTGCTCCGTCTTCGGCCTGCCGCCGACCGCCGGCGGGGTGCTGAGCAGCGGCGCCTCCAGCGGCAACCTCTCGGCGCTGGTCACGGCACGGCAGCACCGGCTGGGCGGGCCGGACCGGACCGGGACGCTCTATGTCACCGAGCACACGCACCACTCGGTGGCGAAGGCCGCGATGATCGCCGGGTTCACCCCCGACCAGGTACGCCTGGTGCCGGTCACCGCCGACTTCCGGATGGATCCCACCGCCGCCGAGCAGATGATCGCCGCGGACCGGACAGCCGGGCTGCGGCCGTTCCTGCTGATCGGTACGGCGGGAACCACGAACACCGGCACGATCGACCCGCTCGCCGACCTCGCCGAGGTCGCCCGCAGGCACGGGCTGTGGTTCCACGTCGACGCCGCCTACGGCGGGGCGTTCCAGCTCACGGCACGCGGCCGGGTCAAGCTCGCGGGCATCGAGCAGGCCGATTCGATCACCCTCGACGCGCACAAGTCGCTCTTCATGCCCTACAGCACGGGCATCCTGCTGGTACGCGATCCGCGCCTGCTGCGATCCGCGCACAGCATGGACGCCGACTACCTCCAGGACCTGGCCCTCGGCGATGAGCTGCCCAACTGGGCCGACCACGGCACGGAGCTGACCCGCCCCTTCCGCGGCCTGCGGCTGTGGCTGCCGCTGCACCTCTACGGCGTGGACGCCTTCCGGTCGGAGCTCGACGAGAAGCTGGACCTCTCCGAGGTGGTCCGCCGGGAGCTGCGGGAGCTGCCGGTGATCGCCACCAGCGAGCCGGACCTGACCGTGCACACCTTCCGGGCGCCGGGCGGGGAGAAGGAGAGCCAGCAGCTCCTGGAGCGCATCCACGCGAGCCGCCGGGTGGCGTTGACGAGCACCCGCATCAACGGCGATTACGCGCTGCGCCTGTGCGTGCTGAGCCACCGTACCCACCGCAGCCACGTCGACGAGGCGCTGGGCATCATCCGCGCCGCTGCACTCGCAGCTTGATCGCATTACTTCCGGGAAATAGCCCCCTCCGAGCGAGGTGGAGGGGGCTGTTTCCGGGAAACAACGCGATCACGCGAGGTGAGCGCAGATGACACGAGGGGCCCGCGCACCAGCGCGGGCCCCTCGTCGTGCACGGTGCTGCTTACGAGTCGCCGCCGGTCTCGCCCGCCGGAGCGGCGAGGACGTCGTCGATCGCGTATTTCCGGTAGGCGTCGGCGGGTGCCGTCGCGGCCACCTCACCGCGCTTGGCGAGCTGCGCCAGCGTCGCGACCACGATGGACTCGGCGTCCACGTGGAAGTGCCGCCGCAGCGCCGCCCGGGTGTCGGAGCGGCCGTAGCCGTCCGTGCCGAGCGAGGTGTAGTCGCCCGGGACCCAGCGGGAGATGAGGTCCGGCACGGCCCGCATCCAGTCCGAGACCGCCACCTTGGGGCCGTCGGCATCGGCGAGCTTGCTCTCGATGTAGGGCACCCGCGGCGTCTCGGGGTGCATCAGGTTGTGCTCCTCGGCCTCGATGGCGTCGCGGCGAAGCTCGGTCCAGCTCGTCGCGGACCAGACGTCGGCGGAGACGCCCCAGTCCTGTGCGAGCAGCTCCTGGGCCCGCAGGGCCCACTGCATGCCGGTGCCGGAGGCGAGGATGTGCGCCTTGGGTCCCTTGCCGGTGCCGGGTGCGTAGCGGTAGAGCCCCCGGAGCATGCCCTCCACGTCGACGTTCTCGGGCTCGACCGGCTGGAAGATCGGCTCGTTGTAGACCGTCAGGTAGTAGAAGATGTTCTCCGGGTCGTCCCCGTACATCCGGCGGAGGCCGTCCTTCATGATGTGCGCGATCTCGAACCCGAACGCCGGGTCGTAGGTCACCACGGCCGGGTTGGTCGCCGCGATGAGCAGCGAGTGACCGTCCTCGTGCTGGAGGCCCTCACCGTTGAGCGTGGTGCGCCCGGCGGTGGCACCGAGCAGGAAGCCCCGGGTCATCTGGTCGGCGGCGGCCCAGAGGCTGTCGGCGGTCCGCTGGAACCCGAACATCGAGTAGAAGATGTAGACCGGGATCATCGGCTCGTCGTGCGTGGCGTACGCCGAGCCCGCAGCCGTGAAGGACGCGACGGAGCCGGCCTCGTTGATGCCCTCGTGCAGGATCTGCCCGGCGGTCGACTCCTTGTAGGACAGGAAGAGCTCCCGGTCCACCGAGGTGTAGGTCTGGCCGTGCGGGGAGTAGATCTTGAGCGTCGGGAAGAGCGAGTCCATGCCGAAGGTGCGTGCCTCGTCCGGGATGATCGGCACCCAGCGGGCACCGATGTTCTTGTCGCGGATGAGGTCCTTGAGCAGGCGGACGAAGGCCATCGTGGTGGCGACCTTCTGCTTGCCCGAGCCCTTCTTCATGTCCTTGTAGAGGTCGTCGCCGGGCAGCGTCAGCGGCTTGGTGACCGTACGCCGGGACGGGAGCGACCCGCCGAGCTCCTTGCGCCGGTCGAGCAGGTAGGCGAGCTCGTCGCTGTCCTTGCCCGGGTGGTAATAGGGCGGCTCGTAGGGGTTGGCCTCGAGCACGGAGTCCGGGATGTCGAGGAAGAGCCGGTCGCGGAAGGCCTTGAGGTCGTCCAGGGTCAGCTTCTTCATCTGGTGCGTGGCGTTGCGGCCCTCGAAGTGCGAGCCCAGCGTCCAGCCCTTGATGGTCTTGGCGAGGATGACGGTCGGCTGGCCGGTGTGCTCGGTCGCAGCCTTGTAGGCGGCGTAGAGCTTGCGGTAGTCGTGGCCGCCCCGCTTGAGGCCCCAGATCTCGTCGTCGCTCATGTGGTCGACCATCTTGCGGGTGCGGGGATCGCGCCCGAAGAAGTGCTCGCGGACATAGGCGCCGGACTCGGCCTTGTAGGTCTGGTAGTCACCGTCGGGCGTGGTGTTCATGAGGTTGACCAGCGCACCGTCGGTGTCGGCGGCGAGCAGCGGGTCCCACTCGCGACCCCAGACGACCTTGATGACGTTCCACCCGGCACCGCGGAAGTAGGACTCCAGCTCCTGCATGACCTTGCCGTTGCCCCGGACCGGCCCGTCGAGCCGCTGGAGGTTGCAGTTGATCACGAAGGTGAGGTTGTCCAGCTCCTCGCGGGCGGCGAGGCCGATCGCGCTGAGCGACTCGGGCTCGTCCATCTCGCCGTCGCCCAGGTATGCCCAGACGTGCTGCTGCGACGTGTCCTTGATGCCCCGGTGGTGCAGGTAGCGGTTGAACCGCGCCTGGTAGACGGCGTTGATGCCGCCGATTCCCATGGAGACGGTCGGGAACTCCCAGAAGTCCGGCATGAGGCGCGGGTGCGGGTAGCTGGGCAGACCGCCGCCGGGGTGGGTGAGCTCCTGGCGGAAGCCGTCGAGCTGGTGCTCGGTGAGGCGTCCCTCCAGGAAGGCCCGGGCATACATACCGGGGGAGGCGTGACCCTGGAAGAAGATGTGGTCGCCGCCGCCGGGGTGGTTCTTCCCCCGGAAGAAGTGGTTGAAGCCGACCTCGTAGAGCGAGGCCGACGACGCGTAGGTCGAGATGTGCCCACCCACGCCGACGCCGGGCCGCTGCGCGCGGTGCACGGTCATCGCGGCGTTCCACCGGATGAACGCGCGGATGCGTCGCTCCGCGGCCTCGTCGCCGGGGAACCAGGGCTCCCGCTCGGTGGAGATGGTGTTGATGTAGTCGGTCGTGGTCAGCGGTGGGACGCCGACCTGCCGCTCACGGGCGCGCTCCAGCAGGCTCAGCATGATGTAGCGGGCCCTCTTGGCGCCGCGCTCGTCGATGACTCCGTCGAGCGATTCGACCCACTCGGCAGTCTCCTGCGGGTCGATGTCCGGTAGCTGGCTCGGCAGGCCGTCGCTGATGACCGGGCGCTTGCGTTCGGTGGACACAGGCGTTCCCTCGCGTTTGTGTGGTCTACAAGTCTGTTGCGTTTGGTGTCATCCTGCCTCTCGGAGGGGCATCTCGTCACGCTTACGGGCACCCGATGCGATTCGCGACACGCATACTGACCAGTAACTTCGTGCCGGGGCAGCCTGGGGCGCCTCGGCTCGACCGAATCGAAATGATCTGTCGAATCGAGCTTTCTGCCGGTTGACACCCCGGAAACGAGTTGGCAATAATTCGTCGTGATGGATTGGGAGCGCTCCCAACATCAACTCGCGCAACCCCGCTTCCTTTCCGAGAGGAAACCCCCCAGTGCGCACACCCCTCCGTCTCGTCCCGTTGGCCGGGCTCGCCCTGCTCGCGGGCGGTCTGACGGCGTCCGGCACCGCCTACGCCGACCCGCCAGAGCAGATCATCAACGGCACCTTCGACTCCGGTCACGCCCCGTGGTGGGGGACCGGCAACATCACGCTGGACTCCAGCGGCGGTCGGCTCTGCGCCGACATCCCCGGCAGCACGAGCAACCCGTGGGACGTGATCATCGGCCAGAACGACATCCCGCTCGTCGCGGGGGAGACCTACGCCTTCTCGGTCGACGCGACCGGCAGCCCGGCGAAACCGGCGAAGATGCTGGTCCAGCTGCCCGTAGACCCGTACACCCAGTATCTCTCCGCGACCCCGACGGTGAGTGAGGCGAGCGCCACCTACGACTACACCTTCACCGCGCCGGTGAGCCTGCCCAACGCGCAGGTCGCGTTCCAGATCGGCGGCAGCGCCGCGCCGTGGCGGTTCTGTGTGGACAACGTGTCGCTCAAGGGCGGCGCGGCACCCGAGGTCTACGTCCCCGACACCGGTCCGCGCGTGCGGGTCAACCAGGTCGGCTACCTCACCGCCGGACCGAAGCGGGCCACCGTCGTCACCGACGCCGCCGCCGGGGTCGCCTGGGAGCTGCGCAGCGCCGCCGACGCCGTCGTGGCGAGCGGCGTCACCGCGCCGCGCGGTCTCGACGCCACCTCCGGCCAGGCGATCCACACGATCGACTTCAGCGGGTACGCCACTGCGGGCACCGGTTACACCCTGCGTGCCGACGGGGAGACGAGCCGACCGTTCGACATCGGCGCCGACCTCTACGACAGCCTGGCGACGGATGCGTTGAAGTTCTACTATCCGCAGCGCTCCGGCATCGCCATCGACAACGCCCTGCGCCCCGGCTACGGCCGCCCGGCCGGGCACGTCGGCGTGGCGCCGAACTCCGGTGACACCTCCGTCGCGTGCCTGCCCGGCACGTGCGACTACTCGCTCAACGTGGCCGGCGGCTGGTACGACGCCGGTGACCACGGCAAGTACGTCGTCAACGGCGGCATCTCCGTCTTCCAGCTGGTCAACGAGTTCGAGCGCACCTCCTACGCCCGCTCGGGCGGCTTCACCGACGGGGAGCTCGACATTCCCGAGAGCGGCAACGGCGTCCCGGACATCCTCGACGAGGCCCGCTGGGAGCAGGAGTTCCTGCTCAGCATGCAGGTCCCGGCCGGCAAGCCGCTCGCGGGCATGGTCCACCACAAGATCCACGACGACAACTGGACCGGCCTGCCGCTGCTGCCGAACCTGGACCCGCAGGAGCGGCACCTGCACCCGCCGTCGACCGCGGCGACCCTCAACCTGGCCGCGACCGCCGCCCAGTCGGCCCGCGTCTACGCCGCCTACGACAAGGCGTTCGCCCAGCGCAACCTCGCCGCCGCCCGCAAGGCGTGGACCGCGGCGCTGGCACACCCCGCCGTCTACGCACCCGCCGGCGGTGTCGGCGGCGGACCCTACGACGACACCGATGTCACCGACGAGTTCTACTGGGCCGCCGCGGAGCTCTACCTGACCACGGGCGAGGCGCAGTTCAAGAACTACCTGCTCGCGTCGCCGCTGCACACCGCACCGGTCTTCGGCGCGGGCGGCTTCGACTGGGGCCACACCGCCGGGCTCGGCCGTCTCGACCTGGCCCTGCTGCCCAGCGCCATCCCCAACCGGGCCGCGATCCGGGCCTCGGTCGTGGCCGGTGCGCAGAGCTACCTCGCCGCGCAGGCGGCGAACGGCTACGCCATCGCCTACGCACCCAACGGCAACGCCTTCGACTGGGGCTCCAACGCGCTCGTCGCCAACAACCTGATCGTCGTGGCGGCCGCCTACGACATCACGGGGCAGGCGACCTACCGCAACGGCGTGGTCGAGGGCATGGACTACCTGCTCGGCCGCAACGCGCTCAACATGAGCTACGTGACCGGCTACGGCGAGGTCAACTCGCACAACCAGCACAGCCGGTGGTATTCGCACCAGCTCAACCCGGACCTGCCCAACCCGCCGAAGGGCACGCTCTCGGGCGGACCCAACTCGTCCATCCAGGACCCGGTGGCGCAGCAGAAGCTGGTCGGCTGCGTGGCGCAGTTCTGCTACATCGACGACATCGAGTCGTGGTCGACGAACGAGCTCACCGTCAACTGGAACGCCCCGCTCGCCTGGATCTCGGCGTTCCTCGCCGACCAGGGCGCCGGTGGCAGCCCGGCCGCCTCGTCCTGCTCGGTGACCTACACCAAGCACGCCGAGTGGGCCGACGGCTCCAACATCGAGATCGTGGTACGCAACACCGGCACCACGACGATCAACGGCTGGTCGCTGAAGTGGTCGTTCCCGACCGGTCAGTCGATCGACAGCGCCTGGGGGATGACGACGAGCCAGTCCGGCCCGACCGTCACCGCCACGAACCTGGGCTACAACGGCAAGCTCGTGCCGGGGGCCTCCGCGTACCTCGGCTTCATCGGCAAGCCGGGCCTGTTCGCCAACCCGAATCCCGTGTTCTTCACGCTGAACGGTGCGTCCTGCACCGGCTGATCGGGGGTTAGATGCGGCCGGTGTGGGAGTCGCCCCACACCGGCCGCATTTTTTGCATAATCACGCTATGACATATCCCTATGGGAGCCCGGGCACGTCGGTGTTCCCGACACCGGTGACGGGACCGGCCGCGGCGAGTGCGATCAACGCGCTCGTCTTCGGCATCCTCGCGGTCTTCATCGGCTGGTTCTCCTGCGGGTTGATGGCGCTCTTCGCGATCATCAGCGGCCACGTCGGCCTGAAGGCGACCCGCTACGGTGCGCGTCCCGGGCGGGGAATGGCCGTGACCGGTCTGATCCTGGGGTACGTGATGCTGCTCCCCAACGCGCTGATCTACCCGGCGCTCTTTCCCGCCCAGACCGCCCGGATCGTGCGCGACTTCACCGATTTCTTCCAAGCCCTCTGATCCCTGCGTTCCCCGCGCAGCCAAGATCGTCGCAACTCTTCAAGAGTTGTCGCTTCAGGCCGCCAGGCCTTAAGCACAACTCTTGAAGAGTTGCGACGATCTTGTGGTCAGACGGCGATGTCGCGCTTGGTGAAGCGGTAGGTGCCGATGGCCACCGCCGCCGCTGAGACCGCGATCAGGAGCGCCACATCGGCCCACTGGACACCGTTGACCAGGGGTTCGCCGCCCAGATACCAGTTGTAGGGGGAGAAGCGCTCGGTCCAGGCCAAGCCCTTGATCTGCGGCAGGAACGAATCCGCGAGGTAGGTGACGACCGCCAGCCCGGCCGTCGTGCCCAGCGCCAGGGTCCGCCGGCCGGTGAAGGCGCCGAGGGCGAAGGCGATCGACGCGAAGCAGATCCCCAGCAGGGCCAGCTGGAAGCTCGTCGCGGCGAGGTTGCCCACGCTGAGCTGGGTGAACTCGGCCGGTGACCGCAGCACCAGCAGCATCGCCAGGATCGCCGCCGTCGCCGCGAGCAGCGCGACCACGATCGCCGCGAAGCGCTGCAGCGCCAGCCCGACCCGGGAGACCGGGTGGGCGAGCGTCAGGTCCAGGGTCCCCGACTCCTCGTCGCCGGCTATCGCCCTGACGCCCGTGCCGATCGCGAAAACCGTGGTGAGTACGGGGATCAGGATGCCGAAGACGCTGGACCCGAAGTACCCGGAGGCGCTCGTGATGTCCTGCATGTGGAAGGCGTCCTTGACCGCCGGGGGCAGGGCCTCCATCGCGCTCGCCATGTCGGCGTTGCCGCCGAGCGAGGGCCAGAACGAGGCGTACATGGCGGCGACGGCGGCCAGCGCGACGGTCCAGCCGAGGTAGCCCCGCCGGTTGTCCCGCAGGTGCTTGCGGAAGACGTTCACGACTGCGCTCCTCGCTCGTAGTAGCTGAAGAAGAGCTCCTCCAGCTCGGGCTCCTCGGCGAGCAGGCCGGTCACGTCGTACCGGGCCGCCGCCTTGATCAGCGAGTCCGGGCTGCCGGAGAGGTGCCCGCGCAGGATGCTGCCGCCGGCGGGGGAGTCGGTGACGGTCACGTCGCGCAGCTCGGTGACCGCGGCGAAGTCGTCGGCGGTGACCGTCGTGGCGAAGACGAGCTCGACCCGGCGCTGGGCCTGCTCGCGCAGCTGGTCCACATCGGCGACGGTGACGAGCGAGCCGTCGCGGATGATGCCGACCCGGTGGCAGGTCTGCTGCACCTCGCTGAGCACGTGCGACGACATGAAGACGGTCTGGCCGTTGGCGCTCGCCTCCTGGACCAGCTCGACGAACTGCTGCTGCAGGAACGGGTCCAGGCCGCTGGTCGGCTCGTCGAGGATGAGCAGCTCGGGGGAGTGCATGAACGCCTGCACGACGCCGACCTTCTGCCGGTTGCCCTTGGAGAGGCTGCCGATCCGGCGGGACAGGTCGAGGTCGAGGCGCCCGGCGAGCTCGTCGATCCGGGCCGCCGGGACGCCACCCCGCAACCGGCCCAGGTAGGTGAGCAGCTCGCGGCCGGTCTGTCGGCCGTTGACGACGAAGTCGCCCGCGAGGTAGCCCATCCTCGCGCGGGTCGCCACCGCGTCGCGGGGTGAGCCGCCGAGCACGGCGAGTCGGCCCGAGGTGGGTCGGATGAGGTCGAGGACGAGGCGGATCGTGGTGGTCTTGCCGGCGCCGTTGGGACCGAGGAAGCCGAAGACCTCCCCTCGTTCCACGGTGAGGTCGAGGCCGGTCAGGGCGGTCTTCGCGGTGCGGCCGGAGCCGTACCGTTTGATCAGTCCTTCGGCCTCGATGGCCGGTGAGTCAGCCATCGTGCGTCCCTTCTCCAGAACTAGATGTCGTTGGCTCGTTTGAACTCGGCGACCAGGTCGGGGACCCGGGCCGCGATGAACTCGTAGAAGTCGCGGGTGACCCGCAGCCGCTGGGCGCGGGGGCTCTGCTCGTCGACGATGAGGTCGAGCCCGCGCTGCATCAGGTCGCACATGATGCGGAACTTGTCGCCGGTGTCGGTGGCGCGGATCATCCCGTCCGGCGTCATCTCGTAGGCGTGTCCGCGCTGCCCGGGCAGGCTGACCCGCCGGGCCATCCCGATCTGCTCCAGCATGCGCATGCCGGTGGAGACCGAGCCCTTCGACAATCCCAACGCCTCGGCGAGCTGGGTGCTGGTCTGCGCAGGCGGGTCGCAGATCAGCAGCCAGCCCAGGAGCTTGCCGTATGCGGGGGTGAGACCCATCAGGCCGAGGGTCAGGCCGACATCTTCGGCGTACCGCCGTTCGTCGTCGATGTCCATGGTTCCTACCTTCTGAACGTTCAGAACTCTCTAAATATTGAAAACCCGCGCCCGGTCGGCCGTCAAGTGGTGCGAGCCGGATAACCTCGAGCGATGTCCATCCAGCTTGAGCCACCGATCGTTGCCGTCACCGTCTATCCCGACGCCGCACGGGTGACCCGTCGGGTAGCGGCCCAGCTCACGGCAGGCGAGGAGCGCGTGCACCTCGGCCCGCTGCCGCAGACCATCAACACCGAGTCCGTCCGGGTCGCCGGGCGCGGCCCCGCCACCATCCTCGGCGTCGCCACCACCCTGCGTCGCCAGGCGCGGCAGACCGACCCCCGGGTGGCGGAGCTGGAGGAGCGCGTCCGGGACTTCGAGGTGCAGCTCGCCGCGCTGGAGGACGAGGAGCAGGCGCTCGAAGCCCGGCTCACCTTCATCGACCGGCTCGCCCAGCGGGCCGGTACGAGCTATGCCCGGGCCATGGCGACCGGCGAGGGCGACCCCGCCACCGCGTTCGGTTTCGCCGACTCGATCACCGAGCAGGTGGTGCAGACCAAGGCCCGCCAGCGCGCCACCGTCCGGCTGCGCGACCGCCTCACCGAAGAGATGGCGGCCGTCCAGCGGGAGCTGCACGAGCTGCCCCAGCAGTACATGCCCGACCAGCACTTCGTCGAGGTGCGCCTCGCCGCCGACGCCGACGGTGAGATCGAGCTGGACCTGACCTACGAGGTCTACGGAGTCGGCTGGGAGTCCAGTTACGACCTGCGCCTCGAGGGCGACACCCTCGCCGTCACCTGGTACGCCGAGGTGTCCCAGCACACCGGTGAGGACTGGCCGGAGTGCGAGCTGCGCCTGTCCACCGCCGCCGCGAGCGGCCGGGTCGGCATCCCGAAGCTCGACCCGTGGTTCCTGTCCCGGTGGACCCCGCCACCCGTGCCGCAGCCGCAGGCGCGGGCGATGCGGATGACGATGGCCGCCTCGGCCGACGGTTTCGCGGGAGCCCCGCCCGCCGCTGCGGCCCCGGCTCCGATGCTCGCGAAGACCGCCGTCATGGAGGTCAACGAGACGACCGCCGCCGTCGTCTACCGCCCGGAGCACCCCGTGGCGATCCCCGGCGACGGGAGCGGGGAGCAGGTCACGCTCGCCGTCTTCGACCTGCCGGCCGTGGTCGACTACGTCAGTGCCCCGGTCGTCTCGACGGATACCTACCTGCGGGCCACGGTCACCAACACCTCGCAGCACGCGCTGCGCCCCGGTCTGGGCTCGCTGTTCCACGGCGGGGAGTTCGTCTCGCGTACCCAGGTGGAGAATTGGGCGCCCGGCGAGGAGCGCGAGCTGGCCCTCGGCCTCACGGATCGGGTGCGGGTCGAGCGCGAGCTGGTCAAGCGAGCCGTGACCAAGCAGATGCTGGGTTCCGACCGTCGAGTGGAGCTCGAATACCGCACGAAGATCGGCAACCACACCGGCCGCGAGGCCAGGATCACGGTCCTGGACCAGATCCCGGTGGGCCGCGACGAGACGATCAAGATCGCCGACGTCCGCCTCACCCCCGCCCCCACCGAGAAAACGGATCTGGGCGAGATCACCTGGACCCTGACCCTCCCCCCAGAAGCCAAAACGACCCTGACGATGGCCTTCCGAGTAGACCACCCCAAGGACGCCACCATCACCGGCTGGCGCGAGTAAGCCCCCAAATTCGCGTTGATCAAGGGAAGACTCACCATGTCGGGTGTCCGATATGCGGCGAGTCTTCCCTTGATCAACGCGAATTTGGGGGGGTCAGTGGCAGGGGGCGGTGCCGGCGTCGGTGAAGGGGCCCTCTATGCCGTGGAAGCGCCAGTCGTATGTCGTCGGGTGGAGGGTCAGGGCCAGGACGCCGTGGGTGGCGTTCTCGCGTACCAGGGAGTTGGGCTTGGGGGTCGGCAGGAAGCTGTAGTGGCTCGCGCCGCCCGTGCCCACGACGAACTCCTGGACCCCGCGGGCCTGATCGGCGGTGCCGTCCGCCAACTGGGGGGCGAAGCGCTCGTAGTGGTGGTTGTGGCCGGTCAGGTTCACCTCGACGCCGAAGTCGACCAGGATCTGGAAGAGGTCCCGCATCGCGGGTTCCGGCTTGTGCTCCTTGCCCGAGGTGAAGAGCGGGGCGTGCCACAGCGCGATCTGGCACGTCCGCGCGGCGCTCGCCGTCAGGTCGGCCCGCAGCCACTGGGCCTGCGCCGATCCGGCCGCGCAGGCGACGATGAGGCAGTTGGAGTTGAGCGCCACGACGTGCCATCCGGCCAGGTCATAGGAGTAGTAGCCCTTGGTCGGGTCGCCCGCCGCCGCGCCGAAGTAGTCGAAGTAGGGTTTGCCGCCGCCCACCTTGTACTCATGGTTGCCGACCACCGGCCGGGTCCGGGCCTTGTGTCGACCCCACGTGCGGTCGTAGCAGGTCGTGAGCAGCTCCGCGCTGCTGTAGGGGTAGGCGTGGTCGCCGAGCGACACGACCGTGCCGGGGATCCGGTCGAGCAGCAGCGCGGTCGCCGCGTCGCCGTCGCCGTAGCAGGTCGAGATGTCACCCGCGGCCACCAGCACCGGATCCGGCAGTGCGGCCGCGACGGGCGCGCTCGCCGGTGTGATCAGTAATGCGACAGCCAGCGCTGTGCAGACGAAGGCCGAGGTCAGGCGGTGCTTCACGCGTTCAGTTCTACTGCATGATCCGCTTCGGGGTGGTCAGCCCGCGCCGGGTGGGTCATGCTGGCTGGCATGACAACCCCTCAGGATCTTGATGAGCGGTTCCGGACCACCGTCACCGGCTTCAAGCCCGATGCCGGCAGCACCCTGGAGGTGGGCGGCTGGGGACTGACCCCGCCGCAACTGCTGCGGATCTTCGACGCGCAGGTCACCAGCCGTCATCTCGATCTCGCCGCCCGCTGGCTGCGCGGGTTCGGCGAGGGTTTCTACACGATCGGCTCGTCCGGACACGAGGGCAACGCCGCCGTCGCCGCCGCGCTGCGCCACACCGACCCGGCGATGCTGCACTACCGCTCGGGCGCCTTCTACTGCCTGCGGGCCGGGCAGGCGGGCGAGCCCGACATGGATCCGGTGCGCGACGTGCTCCGGGGCACCGTCGCGTCCAGTCTGGAGCCGATCGCGGGCGGCCGGCACAAGGTCTTCGGCCACCACTCGCTCAACATCATCCCGATCACCTCCACGATCGCGTCGCACCTGCCCCGGGCGGTCGGGCTCGCCTTCGCCCTGGAACGGTCCCGGCGCGGCGGCAACGGCTCCAAGCTGGAGGGCCGCGTCGCGAGCGCACTCGGCACCGCACCCGTCACCACGCCGTGGCCGGCCGACGCGCTCATGGTCTGCTCCTTCGGCGACGCGTCGGTCAACCACGCCTCGGCCACCACCGCCTTCAACACGGCGGGCTGGATCGACCACACCGGCCTTAAACTGCCCATCCTCTTCGTCTGCGAGGACAACGGGCTCGGCATCAGCGTCCGATCGCCCGACGGGTGGGTCGAGGCCGCGCTCTCCTCCCGGCCGGGGGTCCGCTACTTCCAGTCGGACGGCTGCGACGCGGTGACCGTCCATGCCGCGACCCTCCAGGCATCCGAGTGGGTACGCACGACGCGCCGCCCCGCCGTCCTCCACCTCAAGACCGTGCGCCTGATGGGCCACGCCGGCGCCGACGCGGAGATCGCCTACCGCAGCACCCGGGAGATCGAGGCGGACCTCGCCCGCGATCCCCTCGTCGCGACCGCCCGACGCCTGATCGAGGCCGACCTGATCTCGCCCGAGGAGCTGCTGGCCCGCTACGACGAGGTCGGCTGGCAGGTCCGCCGGACCGCCGAGGAGGTCATCCGCGAGCCCAAGCTGGCCTCGTCCGCCGAGGTGACGGCCCCGCTCGCCCCGCGCCGACCGGTCCGGGTCGCCCGGGCCATCGCCGAGGCGGGGGAGCGCGCAGCCGGGCCGCTCGCCATGCAGCGCTCGCACCCCACCGCACCGCAGACCCTCGCCCAGGCGATCAACACGACGCTCGCCGACGCGCTGCTCACGATGCCGGAGACGCTGCTCTTCGGCGAGGACGTGGCGGCGAAGGGCGGCGTCTACGGCGTCACGAAGGGGCTGCGCGAGCGGTTCGGCGTCAACCGGGTCTTCGACACGCTGCTCGACGAGACGTCGATCCTGGGGCTCGCCGCCGGGGCCGGGCTCGCCGGGATGGTGCCGGTGCCGGAGATCCAGTACCTGGCGTACCTGCACAACGCCGAGGACCAGCTCCGGGGCGAGGCCGCCACGATGCAGTTCTTCTCCGGCGGGCGCTTCCGCAACCCCATGGTCGTGCGCATCGCGGGCCTCGGCTACCAGGAGGGGTTCGGCGGGCACTTCCACAACGACAACTCGATCGCCGTGCTCCGCGACATCCCCGGGCTCGTCATCGCCTGCCCCGCCCGCGCCGACGACGCGGCGGCGATGCTGCGGACGTGCCTGACGGCCGCCGCCGTGGATGGCGCAGTCTGTGCCTTCCTGGAGCCGATCGCGCTCTATCACACCCGTGATCTCTACGAGTCCGGCGATGGTGAGTGGCTCTCGGATTACCCCGACCCCCGGCGCTGGGGCTCCACCCACGTGCCGATCGGCCGGGCCCGCGTCTACGGGGTGGGGAGTGCCGATGCTCTCACCATGATCACGTTTGGCAACGGGCTCCGGATGTCCCTGCGGGTCGCCGCCCGGCTCGCCCAGGAGGGGGTCGGCACCCGGGTCGTCGATCTCCGCTGGCTCGCCCCGCTGCCGGTCGCCGACATCGTCCGCGAGTCCTCCGCCACCGGCCGGGTCCTCGTCGTCGACGAAACCCGCAGGTCAGGAGGGGTAGCGGAGGGCGTGCTCGCGGCGCTGATCGACTCCGGCTACGTCGGCTCGGTGACGCGGGTCGCCGCTGCTGACACATTTATTCCGCTCGGACATGCTGCGAAGACGGTCCTCGTCAGCGAAGATCAGATCATGTCAAGCGCACGGGCGATACTCGCGGCGTAACTCCTAGTTTGCGAACTGGTCGGTGTTGCACTTGCGCTGGACGCTAGAACTGTGTGAACTACGCGTTGTCCGGTATGTTGCCGGGCGACCCCGAGACAAAGAATGGGAGGCACCCAAACGTGAGCGCGACCGCTGGTCAGGCCGCTGATGGCGTACGCAGCCTGGCGGACCGGTTCGGCATTGAGCCGGGCATGGTGGTCATGGAGATGGGATACGACGATGACGTCGATGAAGATCTTCGTGACGCGCTGGCCGATCGCTGCGGCGAACTAGTCGATGAGGACACCGACGAGGTGGTCGATGCGGTGCTCGTCTGGTACCGCGACGGCGACGGCGATCTGGTAGACCTCCTAGTCGACGCACTGGGCCCCCTCGCCGACAGTGGCGTGGTGTGGCTGCTGACTCCGAAGTCCGGCCGTGACGGCCACGTCGAGCCCAGCGAGATCAGTGAATCGGCGCCGACCGCAGGTCTGGCGCAGACCACCACTCTCAGCGCCGGCAGTGACTGGGCAGCTTCCAGATTGGTCGCGCCTAAGGCCGCGCGAAGCAAGCGTTAGGGTTGTCGCAGATCGCGGCGCGCTGTTGTGGATAGCGCGCCGCTCCAACCTGCCCTCGTTGGAGGATTTGTGACCATCCAGATCGGCGCCGTGGCGCCCGACTTCGTCCTGAAGGACCAGAACAACCAGGAAGTGCGTCTCTCCGACTTCCGCGGGCAGCGCAACGTCCTGCTCGTCTTCTACCCGCTCGCCTTCACCGGCACCTGCCAGGGCGAACTCTGCGAGATCCGGGACAACCTCAACGACTTCGTCAACGACTCCACGCAGGTGCTGTCGGTGAGCGTCGACTCGGTCTTCGCCCACAAGGTATGGGCGACGGAGCAGGGCTACGAGTTCCCGCTGCTGGCCGACTTCTGGCCGCACGGGGAGGTGGCCACCGCCTACGGCGTGTTCAACTCCGAGCGCGGGTTCGCCAACCGGGGCACGTTCGTGATCGACAAGGACGGCGTGGTGCGGTTCGCCGAGATGAACCTCCCCGGCGAGGCCCGCGACCAGCAGGCCTGGCGCAAGGCCCTAGCCGCCCTGTAGCCCGTTTCGCTGGGGATTCGTAGATCTTGTGCGTTTTCCGTCGCTCTGGCGACGGAAAACGCACAAGATCTACTGGTTGGTGGACGGAAACCCCAGAGAAGGGGAGACCGGTCATCGGGTAGGCTGTCCGAGGTCTTGCACGGACGTGGTCGCGTGCGAGGGCGCGTAGCTCAGTGGGAGAGCATCCGCCTTACAAGCGGAGGGTCGCAGGTTCGAAACCTGCCGCGCCCACCATCATAAAACAGCGGTGACCAGCGTAAAGCCGACCACCGCCCATGAATTCCGCTCAGGCGCCCAGCGCTGCCCAGCTGTCCGCGACGATTTCCTCGATCGACGAGCGCTGAGCCTCCCACCCCAGCACCTCCCGCACCCGCCGCCCGTCGGCGATCAACGTGTGCGGTTCCCGGGCCGGCGGCCGGTGCACCACGGCGATCTCCCGCCCGGTCACCTTCTCCGCCGCCCGGATCACCTCCATCATCGTGATCCCGTTGCCGGTCCCGACGTTCAGCACCCGTGAGTCGCCGATGGACGAAGACTCCGCCGCGAGTCCCACCGCCGCCGCCACGTCCAGGACGTGCGTGAACTCCCGCACCGCGCTGCCGTCGCCGTTGACCGAGACGTGCGGGATCACCCCGGCGGCCGCCCGCAGTGCGGCGGAGATGATCCGCGTCGGGTCCGGGTCGCCGAAGCCGCTCACCGCTCCGGCGATGTTGAAGCAGCGGAGGCTGGTCGCGCCGATCGCACCCGTACCCACATAGCTGGCCAGGAGTTGCTCGGCCGTGACCTTCGAGACCGCATAGGGGCTCTCCGGGCTGGGAACCATGTCCTCGCTGAGGTGGCCGGGGCGCGCGGAGCCGTAGACGGCGCTGGTCGAGGTGAAGACGATCCGGGCCGGTTCGCCGGCCGCGGCCAGCGCGTGCAGCAGGTTGAGCGTGCCGCCGACGTTGACGTCGAAGTAGGTGAGCGGGTTCGCGAAGGAGTCGCGCGGGTTGGTCAGCGCCGCGAGGTGGCAGACGATCTCGGGCTTGACCTGGGCGATCACCTCGGTCAGGCGTTCGCGGTCGCGCAGGTCGCCGAGCACCGTCCCGTCGCCGCCTGCCGTGTGGCTGAGCACGGTCACCCCATGCCCGCGCGCGATCAGGTCCGCGGTGACGGCACGGCCGAGGAATCCCCGGCCACCCGTGATGAGTACGCGCACAAGCTGCCCCTCAACTCGTCTGTTTCTCGTCCCGCAGCAGGCGGGCGAGTTCGTCCCGGTAGACCGTGGCGGCCCGGGCCAGATCATCGGCGACCCGCAGATCGTCCCAGGTGAGCGGGGCGTTCTGCTCGACGCCGACGTAGGGCGTGAGCATCACGGTCAGCTCGCTGTTGACCAGGATCTCGATGATGGGCAGGCTGCCATGGCGATCGATCGAGTCGACCCGCACCTCCGACAGATGCCCCAGCTTCACCATGACCTCGACACCACTGTCCGACCTCATCGTCACCCCCTCCGTGACGCTATCGGCCCCGCCGAGGGGGGTCCACGGCGTACCCCCCTCGACGGGTCTGCTGAGGACCGACTCCTGAAGAGTTGCGGCGGTCTCGGCGGTGCTGAGGTGCTGTCGGAGATGTGAGGTTGGCCCGTTCCCCGAGTCGACGGGTGGTGCTACGGCGAATAAGCTGGCCTGGGGGTTCAGGAAGGGAAGTGTTATGACCGACCAGGCACCTGTACTGCGTACCTGTGGATTCTGCCGGGGGACCGGCGAGCGCAACGACATCGACTGCATGGCGTGCCACGGCGCCGGGCTGGTCTGGGTCCCCGTTCCCGACGCCGGCCTCGAGGACGACGACTGGCTGCCCCAGAACCAGCAGGAGCAGCCGTAACCGCGCACGGCTAGACCCTCGCCGGCTCGCCCGCCTTGCGCGTCATCAGGTACCGCATGAGCGAGATGAGCACGGTCTTCACCGATTCCCGGTGCCGCGCGTCGCAGAGCTCCACCGGGACGTCGTCGTCGAGGTTGAGCGCCACCTTCACGTCGTCGGGTGCGTAGACGTGCGATCCGTCGAAGCAGTTCACCGCGACGATGAAGGGCGTCCCCCGCGACTCGAAATAGTCGATCGAGGAGAAGCAGTCCTCCAGGCGCCGGGTGTCGGCGAGCACGACCGCGCCGATCGCGCCCTCGGCGAGCTCGTCCCAGACGAACATGAAGCGGTCCTGGCCGGGTGTGCCGAAGAGGTAGAGCATCAGCCCGTTGTTGATGGTGATGCGGCCGAAGTCGAGCGCGACGGTCGTCGTCGACTTCGCCTCGACTCCCGAGGTGTCGTCGATGCCGACGCTCGCGTCGGTGAGGTGCTCCTCGGTGAAGAGCGGTTTGATCTCGCTGACGGCGCCGACGAGGGTGGTCTTGCCGACGCCGAAGCCCCCGGCGACGAGCACCTTGTATGCGAGGACGTCAGAGTGCGCGGATTCCATCGATGACCGCCCTGAATATGTCGTCGGTTGGCACGGATGCTGTGGAGATCGGCTTGCGGATGAGTTCCTTCTCGACGAGGTCGCCGAGCAGGACGCGGGTGATTCCGGTGGGCAGCCGCAGGTGGGCTGCGATCTCCGCGACGGAGTGCGGTTGCTGGCACAAGCGCATGATCTCGGCGTATGTCGAGCCGAGACCCGCGTCGCCGGGTGTGGCCGGCCGGTTGGCGACCACGACGGCGATCAGGTCGAAGCCGCCGGTGGCGGGCTGGGTACGCCCGCCGGTGAGGGCATAGGGCCGCACGATCGGCCCAGCGTCGTCATCGATCCAGCGGGTGTCGTCCATCAGTGCGTCACCCGGCAGCCGTGCGCACGGGTGCGGTGAGGTATTTGCCGACCCGCGCGACGAGCATCGCCATCTCGTAGGCGATGAGCCCGGCGTCGGCCTCCGCCCCCGCGATGACGGCGAGGCACGCCCCGTTGCCGGCGGCGGTGACGAAGAGGAACCCGAGGTCCATCTCGATGATCGCCTGGCGGATGCCGCCCTTGGCGAACATGCGCCCGGCGCCCCGGGCGATGCCGTGCAGGCTGGCGGCGATCGCCGCGAAGTGGTCGGCCTCCTCGCGGGTCAGGCCCGAGGACGAGGCCATCAGCAGCCCGTCGGCCGAGAGCACGATCGCTCTCTGCACGTCGGGCACTCGCTCGACCAGCTCATCGACGAGCCAGGCCAGCTCAGCCGTCGTTTTCTGGGGTTGCATCCATATCCTCCGGTATCTCGAAACGGGCGCGCCGGGAGCCGAGCTGATATGACGCCATCAGCTTGCGAGCCTGCTCGGCCGCTGGCCCGCCGACCACCTCGCTCGGTTCGGCCTGGGTGGGCACGCTGCGGCTGTTTTTGCGGGTACGCAGCGGAAGCCCCGACGGTGCGAGTTCGCGCTCGCCGTCCGGACGCTGCGGTGGTGCGACGAGCGGCGCCGCGGCGATCGCGAGCGCAGCCGGTGCCGGCAGGGCCGGTGTCTCGGTGATGAGTTCGCCGGGGATGAGCACGATGACGGCGGTGCCGCCGCTGGGCGAGCGCCGCAGCTGCACCTCGATGTGGTGGCGCTCGGCGAGCCGCCCCACGACGAAGAGGCCGAGGCGCGCGGTGCTGCTCAGCTTGAACTCCGGCGGGTGCCGGAGCTGCTCGTTGGCCTCGTCGAGGTCGGCGTCGCTCATGCCGAGCCCGCGGTCGATGATCTCGACGGTGTAACCGGTGCCGACCTCGCTGCCCCGCACGTCGACGGTGGTGTGCGGCGGCGAGAACGAGATCGCGTTCTCGATCAGCTCGGCGAGCAGGTGGATGACGTCGCCGACGGCCCGTCCGGCGAGCCCGGCGGGGTCGGTCGGCAGCAGCGTGACCCGCGTGTACTCCTCGACCTCGGCGATCGCCGCCCGGATCACGTCGACCGCGGGGACGGTACGCCGCCAGCCACGGCCGGGTGCCGCGCCGGAGAGCACGATGAGGTTCTCGGCGTTGCGGCGCATCCGGGTGGCGAGGTGGTCGACGCGGAAGAGCTCGTCGAGCTCACCGGGGTCGGAGGCGCGGCGCTCCATGCCGTCGAGCAGGGTGAGCTGGCGGTGCAGCAGGGTCTGGCTGCGCCGGGCGAGGCTGACGAAGACATCGCGGACGCTGCGGCGGAGCTCCGCCTGCTCGACCGCGGTGCGCACGGCGGTCTCCTGGGCGGCGTTGAATGCCTGGCCCACCTGGCCGATCTCGTCGTCGCCGAAGATCAAGGGTGGTGCCTCGACGGCGACGTCGACCTCCTCACCGGCGCGCAGTCGCTCCACGACGCGGGGCAGGCGCACGGTGGCGAGTTCGTCGGCGGCGTCGCGCAGCCGCCGGAGCTGGCTGACCAGGGCGCGGGCGGTCGTCACCGAGACGATGACGGAGGCGATGACGGCGATGAGCCCCAGACCGGCGGCGAGCACGAGCCGCACGACGACGAGGATCGCGGGCCAGCTCGCCCGCTCGACCGCGGCATCGGCGAGATCGTTGTCGAGCTGGATCAGGGCTACGCGTGCCGGGTCGACGGCGGCCCGCCACTCCGCCGCGCTGACCACGGGCATGGTGGCGTCGTCGCGGTATCCGAGGATCAGCCGGTCCTCGACCTCCTGCAGCTTGGTGAGCTCGGGGCCCTTGAGGACCGGGTCGAAGATCGCGGCGTCGTCGGGCAGCCCGGCGAGGCCGAGGGTGCGGATATAGCGCTGGGCGCCGACGAGCTGGCCGAACTCGGCCGCCTCGTGGGTGCGGAAGTTGCCGTCGGCGAGCACCCCGGACATCAGGGCGTCCTCCTGGGAGAGCACCTCCCGGCCCCGCGACATGGTCAGCAGGTGGCCGAGGCGGGTGTTGATGTCCCGGTCGTCGAAGGTCGCGATCGTCTCGTAGATCTGATAACCGATGCCGATCGTGTCGGTGTAGTACTTGACGGCACCGGTCCGGGTGATCAGACGTGCGTCGATCTCGGACCGCTTCGTCTCGAGCAGGTCGAGCTTCGCCTTGAGCTCATCGATGCGCTGCCGGGCCAGGCCGGTGGCGGCGAACTGGGCCGACGAGCCGAGCGCGGAGGTCCGGAAGACGTCGGCCGCGGCGTTGGTCTTGGCCCGGGCGGAGGTGAGCGCGTCCCGGGGCGCGTCGGCGGGCCCGGCCAGCGCGACCGCGGAGAGCCGTCGTTCGTCCTGCAGGAGCGAGACGAGGCTGTCGGTCGGCCGTCCCACCTGCTGGTCGAGCGAGCTGATCCAGATGAGGTTCAAGCCTTCGCGAAGGGTGACGAAGGCGGCGAAGGCCCATAATGCGGTCAATGAGACCAGCAGGAAGGCGATCTTTACTCGGAGGTTCGAGGTACGCGATTTCAAGCCTCTGCCTCACGTTCCACGGGCGATCGAGGGAAGTGCATACATTAGCACCGTAGGGTGACGGCGCCCTCGCACGACGTGTGCGACTTGCCACCCATCCGATCTCTGTTTGGGTTCGAATAGATATCAAGCGGCTTTGTGGCCGAAGAGCCAGCGGAAAGGGTCGGCCTTCATGAGTAGTGGTGATCAGCGCCCCCGCGCGTCACGACGCGACGATCGTTTACAGGCGGTACCCGAGCCGGACGCAACCACGGCACCGGATGCGGAGATGCTGCTCAAAGCTGTCGCGCGCGGTGACGAGGAAGCCTTCGCCCGCCTCTACGACAGCGTCGCGCCCCGCGTCTACGGCCTCGCGAAGCGTGTCCTGCGCGACCCGGCGCAGGCCGAGGAGGTCGCGCAGGAGGTGCTCGTGGAGGTGTGGCGGACCGCCAGCCGGTTCGACCAGTCCAAGGGCTCGGCGACCGCCTGGATCTTCACGATCACGCATCGCCGCAGCGTCGACCGCGTCCGATCGGAGCAGGCCGGTGCCGAGCGCACCCGCCGGGTCGCCGCCGCGTCGATGGAGACGCCCTATGACGAGGTGGAGGACGCGGCGACCGCACGGCTGGAACAGCAGCTCGTGCGGAGATGCCTGAAGGGCCTCACCGAACTGCAACGGGAGGCGATCACGTTGGCCTATTACGGGGGCCATACCTATCGCGAGGTCGCCCAGCTGCTCGACACCGGCTTGCCGGCGATCAAGACGAGGATGCGCGACGGGCTCATCCGGTTGAGGGACTGCTTGGGTGTGGAGGTGACGGGATGACGACCATGGACATCCATGCGCTGGCTGGCCCGTATGTCCTGAACGCGGTGAGCGAGGAGGAGCGGATCGCCTTCTCCCGGCACCTCGCGCAGTGCGACGTCTGCTCGGCCGAGATCTACGAGCTGTCCGAGATCGCCGGCCGCCTCGCCGACGGCGCCTGGTCGGTGCCGCCGCCCCGGCTGCGGGCCCAGGTCCTCGCCGAGGTCGCCCGGACCAGGCAGCTGCCACCGCGCCGCCCCGACCGCGAAACCGCCTTGATTCCGTCGCCGTGGCGCCGGCGGGCCGCCTACACGCTCGCGGCGGGGATTCTCGCCGTCGCGGCGGGCTCCACCACCTACGCCGTGATGGACAGCCGTCTCGACAGGCAGTCGCAGCAGACCGTGGCCGCACAGGCCGAGGCGCAGCGGATCCAGCAG